>DATHOG010000084.1:0-10540 GCA_035485115.1 Candidatus Sulfotelmatobacter sp.
AGCTTAAAGTGAACGTCGTCTCGGCGGATGAATTGCACAAGGCCGTGAAGCAGTTCGTGAGCGCGACGTTGTCCACGCGCAAAACGATGGAAGGCCAGGCGCAAAACCTCGGCGGCAACTGGCTGGCCGCCAACGACCTGAATTTCTCCGAACGTTATCTC
This sequence comes from Candidatus Sulfotelmatobacter sp., assembly GCA_035485115.1. GTDB lineage: Bacteria > Verrucomicrobiota > Verrucomicrobiia > Limisphaerales > UBA11358 > UBA11358. The sequence goes on from DATHOG010000084.1 coordinate 162, forward strand.
GCCGCCGTGAAGAAGGTGACGAACGCCGACGTTCAGCGCGTTGCGCGCCAGTATTTGACGCCGGAAAACCGCACACTCTACGGGCTGTTGCCGGAAGGCACATCGCCCAAGGTGGCCGCCCATCTGGAGACAAACCAGGAGCATCCCATCAAGAAGTTCGAGTTGCCCAACGGCTTGAAACTGCTCGTGAAAGAAGACCATCGCCTGCCGTTCGTGGAGTTCCGGGCCGTGCTGCAGGGCGGCGTGCTGGCGGAGACCGAAGCCAACAACGGCATCACTTCGCTGCTGTCGAAGCTTTTGTTGAAAGGCACGACTACGCGGAATGCTGAAAAAATCGCGACAGAAATCGAAAATGTCGGCGGCCATATCGACAGCTATGGCGGCAACCAGAGTTACGGCGTGAATGCGGAAGTGATGAGCAGCGACTTTACCCTTGGATTAAATTTGGTCGCTGATGTCCTGCTGAATCCCATTTTCCCCGCGGATGAACTGGAGCGCGAACGCGAAGTCCAGCTCGCCTCCATCCAGGCGCGACGCGACGACATGCTCAAGAGCTGCAGCCTGGCGATGCGTCGCGCGCTGTTCAACAACTCCGGCTACGGCCTCGACCCGATCGGCACGGAGAAAAGCGTCAGCAAAATTTCCGTCGCCGACCTGAAAGCGTTCCACCAAAAATTGACCGCGCCGAACAATTGCGTCCTCGCAATTTTTGGCGACGTGAAAACCGCGGATGTAAAACTTGCGGTGGATAAAATTTTTTCAGGCTGGAAACGCAGGGATTTCAGTCTCGCCACCAGCCAACAACCGCCAGCAACCTCGATGCAACGTGTTTCCGAAACGCGCGACAAGAAACAGGCCGTGCTCGTCATCGGTTTTCCGGCCACGACGATGTTCAATGAAGAGCGCTATGCGCTGGAAATCCTGCAGGAATGTTGCAGCGACCTCGGCTCGCGCCTGTTCCTGCGGATCCGCGAACAGCTTGGACTGGCGTATTATGTCGGTGCGCAGGCCTTGAACGGGATTGCGCCCGGATATTTTGCGTTCTACACGGGAACTGAGCCGGCGAAGGTTGAACTGGTGGAAAAGGAGTTGCTCAAGGAAGCCGAACTTCTACGCACAGAAGGTTTGACGGCGGAGGAGTTGAACCGCGCAAAGGCAAAGATTGTCGGCCAGAAGAAAATTTCCCGCGCCGACCTCGGCCACCTCGCCACCACCTCCGCACTGGATGAACTTTACGGTCTCGGCTGGCAGCGCAGCGAGATGGACGATACCAAATACGAAGCCGTGACGCTGGAACAAATTAAAGCCGCGGCGGACAAATATCTAAAGCCGGAATCGGCGGTCATCGCCACCGTGCTGCCGGAGAAATTGTGATTCGCCCCAACCTAGGCGTTGGTGCTTAATTTGTAGGCCAGCCCCGCGCCGGCGATCATCGAAAAGACACCAGCCCTGAGGATGGCTATAATCATGGCGAGTCCGCTTACGCCAGTGTCCTCGGCGTCTAAAACCTTTTGCGCCTGTTTCGGATCGAAACCGGTCTGGGACCAATAAGCCTCTTTGGTCGTTTTACCGCTGGCGAGGTCCATATAATTTGTCAGTTCAGAACTACGAAATTGCGTCACCTCGTCATTGCTGATGGATTCCAATTTTGGCTGCTGTCCCTCCTCGGCCTGTTGCTTGGCCAGATAAGCCCTGATTTCGACATCGGAACCGGTCGGGATGGCGGTGACCACTTCCTTGGCCTCCTTGACGCCTGCCGCATAACCGCCGTCTCGAATGCTTGCGTTGACGTCGTTAAGGTCGGCATTGGCATGCCACCGGTTCAAAGTCAAAAAATATTGGGCCGCTAAAATTCCGGCAATCGTGAATACGCAGGTCAAACCGCCGAGCTCCTTGCTGCCCTCGCCTCTGCTAAAAAGACACGCCAGCCACCCCGACAGGCCGCCAACGCCCAAAGCGAGAATGTATCGCAACAGGAAAAAGCCGCCCGTAGCCTTGTAGATGGCAAAATAAATCACCGCTCCCACCAGTGCGCCGATAAAACCGCCCAGCAGGCCCATTGCAAAACTCGGCTTCTTGCCACCGACCGTGCCAATAACCGCCGGCGCCCCGGGCGCGCGACGCGGAAGACCGCCGATGGTCGGGGGAGCGGATGGCTGTTGGTCCGGGGCCGACACGGGAGGAGGAGCGGCATGGGATGGTGACGGCGTGGAAATGTTAAGCTTTAATCTACCCGGCGCAGGCGGTGCGGGTGCAATCGGCGCGATGGGAGCGATCACCGGAGCGGGCGGAGGAGCGGCGGGAGCCATTTGTTGGAGCAACGTATTAGCCTTCGGGGTTCCGTCCAGTCCGCATACCGGACAAGCCACGGTGAATGGCATCTGACCGCCGGCGGGCTCCACATCGAACTTATACTTCTGGCCGCAGTCGCACTGTACTTTTAGTTCAGTCATGGCAGCAAGGGTTGCGGCGATTTTGCGGGTGATGAGGGAAAAGACAAGCCTCGAATTGAAAATCTTTGAAACGCAACCTATCTTGCTCCAGACATGACAACGGCGAACAAAGTAACAATTGTGCGGATTCTTTTGATTCCGGCGTTCGTCATTGGAATGGTCTGCTACGTGCGTACCGGCAACGAAGGCTTCCGCCTCGCCAGCCTGCTTTCCTTTACCATCGCTTCCATTCTCGACGGCGTGGACGGTTATATCGCGCGCCACTACAACCAGCGAAGTATAATTGGTGCGATTCTCGACCCGCTCGCAGACAAATTACTGCTGATTTCCGCCATCGTTTTTTTGAATTTCAATCACGCGCCATATCTCCGCCAGCTCCCGCTCTGGCTAACGGGCATCATCATCGGGCGCGACCTGTTGCTCGGCATCGGCGTGACTGGCGTCCGGCTGGTCACCGGCCGGGTCATGGTACGCCCGCATCTGACCGGAAAATTGGCGACGGTGTTTCAGATGCTCGCCGTCGCCTGGATCTTGCTAAAGTGGGACCTTCATTTTGGCCTGTTGCAAATCTGGATTCTCGGCGCGGGACTGTTCACCGGCGCCTCGGCCCTTTTCTACGTCTGGGATGGGATGAAACAACTCGGCTCACATCCGGCCAGCTCGCCGATAGCCAAAAAATGATCCGAAACCCGGATGGACACAGCCTCATGCGATTGAAAACAATTGCCTTTAAGTCCGCCAGTGTTTATCCGTGGTGATATTTATGGGCAAAGAAATTGAACTTAAGCTGAAGGAAGGCGACGTGGCCCCGGAATTTTCCGTCCCAACCAGTGGCGGCGGCAATGTTTCGCTTGCGGATTTCAAAGGCAAAAATGTCGTCTTGTATTTCTATCCGAGAGACGACACGCCCGGCTGCACGAAGGAAGCCTGTGCGTTCCGCGACGGTTTTGCCGCCTTCAAGAAAAAGGGCGCGGTCATCCTGGGCGTCAGCCCGGACTCCGTGAAGAAACACGACAAGTTCGTGGAGAAATTCAACCTGCCATTCACGTTGCTCGCCGACGAGGACAAAAAAATCGTCAACGCCTATGGCGTGTGGGGCGAAAAAAGCTTCATGGGCCGCAAATACATGGGCGTTTATCGCGTGACGTTTCTCATCGGCGGCGATGGCAGGATCAAAAAAATCTGGCCCAGTGTGAAGCCCGACGAGCACGCGGACGAGGTGCTGGCGGCGTTGTAAATTTCCGATTCAGGATTTACAATTGACGCGCGTAAATCGTATATCGCAAATCGTAAATAAATTGACACGAACAATTTGAATCCCGAAACTTGTAATAGTTCGATTTAACCAATAAACCATTTAACAAATCACAATATGCCCATTCCCGTCGGCTCCAAAGCCCCTGATTTTACCCTCAAATCCAAACAGGCTTCCGGCTTGGTGGATGTGAAGCTCAGCAACAATTTTGGCAAAAAGAACACCGTGCTGCTGTTTTTTCCGCTCGCCTACACCAGCGTCTGTACGGCGGAATTGTGCGATGTGTCCAACGGCCTGACCTCGTTCACCGGTGCCGACGTCATCGCCATCAGCGTGGACAGTCCGTTTTCACAGGAAGCATGGGCGAAGACCAATAACATCCAGGCCACCCTCGCCAGCGACCTGAACAAAGTCGTTATCAAGCAATACGACGTGGTGTTCCCGATGCTCGCCGGCGTGGGCGACACCGCGGCGCGCGCAGCCTTCGTCATTGATAAAAACGGCGTTGTGCAATACAGCGAACAGACGCCGACCCCGAAAGAACTGCCGAACTTTGCGGCGGTCAAGGCGACCCTGGCAAAATTGTAATAATTTTACCCGCAACTCTCAAAGGCGCGTGCACAACGCGCCTTTTTTATTTTCCACCCGTTATTTACATCTGTAAAGATTCCACTTGACAATATTTACATTTGTAGAGATAGTCGCACCATGTCCGCGCCCGATATCGAACTCACCGAGGCTGAATGGTCCGTCATCAAGGCCGTCTGGGAAACCGAACCCTGCACCGCCCCTGCCATCCAGGAAAAACTTCTTAAACCCACCGGCTGGCATTATTCCACCGTCCGCACGCTCATGGACCGCATGGTCGTCAAAGGCGTCCTGCATGCCCGGAAGGCAGGCAAGCTGACCATCTACACCTCCGCCGTGACCCGCGCCGAAGCGCAGCGCGGCGAACTGTTTTACACGCTCAAGCACGCCTTCAACGGCGCATTCACGCCCATGGTGCAATGCCTCCTGGAAAGCAAAAACCTGGACGCAGACGAACTCGCCCAGATAGAAGCGCTCATTAAGGCACGGAAAAAATCGGCTAAAAAATAATTGGGGACGCAAATGAATCCGCTCATCGAAAACCTGAACGGCTGGGGCGAAAATTTCCTGCATTTCGCGTGGCCCATGTTATGGCAGTCCAGTCTGCTCATCGCGGTCGTCTTCGCACTGGATTACGTATTCGCACGCAAAATCCGCGCGTCCATCCGCTACGCGCTCTGGCTCATCGTATTGGTCAAACTGGTGCTGCCACCGACCCTCGCCCTGCCGACGGGCGCGGCCTGGTGGTTGACTCCAACCAAACCGCCAATCAAAGCGCCGGTTCCACAAAAATACACGATCACCTATGACAACCCGATGCCGCAAATGGAAATTCCTTCAACGCCTGTCACGGTGCCAGAAGTGCCGAAGCCGAAATTGAACGGGCCCGGCTGGCTTGTGGTCACGAGCGTAACCTTCACCTTCGCCCTCTTGTCCTTGTTGATTTACCGCTGGCGACAGGTCATCCAAAAAATCCGCGCGGCAAATGATGCGGAAGCATTTTCCAACGATTTGGAAGGAACAAAACAACTGGCCGGCTTGCGTTCGCATGTGCGGCTGAAAATCGTTGATGCCGAAATGTCGCCGGCGGTTTGTGGATTGTTCCGTCCGGTGATTTTGCTGCCTCGGGCGTTGGCCGAACGACTTTCAGCCGAGCAAATGCACGCGGTTTTGCTGCACGAAATCTTTCACTTGCGCCGTCGCGACGTCTGGGTGAACTGCGCCCAGGCGCTGTTGCAGATCTTTTACTGGTGGCATCCTCTGCTGTGGGTCGCAAATGTCCGTATCCGCCGCGTGCGCGAGGAGGCGGTGGACGACGCCGTGATGTTGGCCCTGCGCGATGAGGCGGAGACCTATGCCCCGACGCTGCTGGAGGTGGCCAAACTGGCGTTGCGACGACCGCTGATGAGCCTCGGCCTTGTCGGCATCATGGAATCGCGCAGCGCACTGCGCCAGCGCATCGAGCGGCTCATGGACTTTCGCGCCCCGCGCAAGGCCGGACTGACAGTGTTTTCCGTAGTCGGAATTTTCGCATTCAGCGCGGTTGCGTTGCCGATGGGCGAATCGCCGGAAAAGGTTCAGACAAACGAAATTGTCAAAGTTGAAGACGAAGGCGCGATCGTTACAAGTATTGCAAATCCAAAACCCGAATCCAACCGGCTGTTTGATCCGGATAATACATATGTGAACACGGTTTATTCCGCCCAGCAAGCCACCCTGCAAAAAACAAATCCGCCTCAGATTTTGGTGCAAACCTGGATTTTCCAGGCACCGTCTACTTTTAACCCTAAAGACAGCGTCGGCACAAACGTCACCGACAGTGACAGTTCATTTTCAAAATTGCAAAGAATACGGGGAAATTTGAAGGCAAAGGGCTGGCAAATGAATTCCGCGCCGAGGGTTGTAACTTTCAGCGGAGAACGCGCAGAAATGTACATCGGCAAGGAGAAAAACAGCATCAGTTTTTTCTGTGTTCCGACCGCGACCAACGGATTGATAAAATTGGAACTGATCGGACAAGAAATCTACGAATCCACCGCCGGACTCGCAACGAATGAATTTCATTGCTATAAAACCGCAATTGGAAATATGTGCGTGGATCAGATTACCGTCGTGCATCCACGCGATTCCGGCTTGAGCAACATGGTCGTGCTCGTTAGCGGGGAAATCGTGACCAATACCGCGCATTTCCAACAACGATTGAACACGATAATCAAACCCGCCGATAGCAAGGCCGCCCTCCCCAAATTGCAGACCATCCGGCTGGACAATTTCTCCAGCGACGGCCTGAAGCTCGGTGAAGTATTGCAACAGCTCGCGGTACAATCCAAAGCACACGACCCGGAGCACAAGGGTGTGAATTTCCTCATCGACGACAATGCGGATAATGCAGGGTTGCTTGGAACGGCGATTGACCCCGCCACCGGCCTGCCTTTAAGCACCACTCCAAAGACGGAGATGGGTTCCTCTCCGGCAGATGTTCCAGTCACCATCACCGCAATGCAGAATGCGACGCTTGGTGACGTGCTGGACGCGGTGGTCAAAGGCGCGTCCAGACCGGTGCATTACACCATTCATGATTACAGCATTCAATTCTTGGCCGGCACAAACCCACCCGTACTGTTCACCCGAATATTCAAGGTAAACACGAACGCAACCGTCAATGACCCGTTAAAAGACCCGGCGTTGTCAATCGAAGCCACGCTCCGCAAGGCAATCACGAACGGAGGGGTAAATCTGGATTCGCCACCGGGAAAATCAGTTTTTTACAACAAAGTAACCGGCCTTTTATTCGTGCGCGCTACGAAGGAGGATTTGGACAAGTTGTACAGGATACTTCCAAAGTTTCTCATCCCGCCTCCGCAAGTCCATATCAAGGCGCGTTTCATACTGATTCCGCGCAACAACTCTCCGGGCACCAATTCCTATGACTCGTATCTCGGCCGTTTCAAATTGGAGGGGACGAACCGCGCCACCTTAACTTTTAATGGTTTCGGAGACCGCAACACCATCCTCCAGCCCGCGACCGTACCGATAATGACCGGCATTCTCCCGGATAAAAAGTTCTGGATTCTCCTGCATGCCTTGGAGTCGCGTCCGGGGGTTGAAAACTTGGGCGAACCGGAAGTCACTACCACCAGCGGTCGACAGACGCAGATGCGTTGCACCGAAGTTCTCACCGTTATTACCAACATGCTGTTCCAGCAGAACCCAACCAATCCCGGCGACAGCGCCACGACACCCCAGACCGCGCAGGTTGAAACCGGCCCGATTCTCGACGTCGTTCCGTACGTCCTCGCCGACGGATATACAATCGATTTGGCAGTAATCCCCTCGGATACCGAATTCTTGGGATACGAACAAGTGCCACAGAAGTCGCTGGTTCCTACCTTTAAGCCAAAATTTCAGGCGTGGCAAATGGTGACCGTCATAAATGTCTATGACGGTCAGACCATCGTGCTGGGTGGCATTGACATCACCAATTCCATCAAGGACATAGTTCCCGTGCTGGGAGCCATTCCCGTCCTCGGCCATCTCTTTCGCAGCGAGCATACACAGATTTCGCAAGTCCTCGTCTGCATCACCGCCAATATCGTTGACCCCGCCGGCAACCGTGTGCACCAAGACAATGAACTGCCGTTCGCCCAACAAAGTACCCCGCCGCAACCTAAACCGCAGAGCACATTCCCCGGTCAACCGCCGAGGTGATGTTCAAATTCACACCCCCACCAGTGCCGCACCCAGCACCCCGGCGGAATCCCCAAGCTGATGTTTCACGATCGGCGTTTCCAACTGGTCGTTCAGGACATATTTCGCCACCGCCGCCACGCCTTCCTTGTACACCGCGTTGAAGTTCGATACGCCGCCGCCGATGACCACGACATCCGGGTCGAGAATGCCGATGAGGTTGCCAAGCGCACGACCGAAGTTGTCGAAAAACTCGTTCATGAACTCCACCGCGTTTTTTTCGCCCGCGTAAAATTCCTTCTCCACGTCCTTCAAGGTTTTTTTCACGCCAAATTTATCCACGTAACGGGCTTCTAGTCCGGCGCCGCTGACGTACGTCTCCACGCAGCCGCGTTTGCCGCAGAAACATTGCGGGCCGCGCGGATCGATGCTCATGTGCCCCCATTCGCCGGCGATGGCCTGCGCGCCGGTGATGACCTCGCCCTTGTGCACGATGCCGCCGCCGCAGCCCGTGCCCATGATGACGCCAAAGACCAGCTTGTGTCCCCTGCCCGCCCCGAGCCATGCCTCGGCCATCGCAAAACAATTTGCGTCGTTCTGGATTTCGATTTTGCGCCCGAGAATTTTTTCGAGGTCCGCTTTCACGGGTTTGCCGTTCATGCAGGTCGTGTTGGAATTGCGCAGCAGTCCCGTGCGCGGCGAAGGCGAGCCCGGCGTGCCGATGCCAAAGGTCGTCGGCGCACCCTTCACCGACGCGACCAGTTCGTCGTGCAGCGATTTGATTTTGCCGAGGATGACTTCGTACCCGCGGTCGCGTTCCGTGGGAATGCGCTTGCGAAAAAGCTCCTTGCCGTCGGCGTCCAGGACAACGCCTTCAATTTTCGTTCCGCCGAGGTCGATACCTATTTTATATGTGGACATAATGACTATTTGCTCATTCTTTGAAAGTGAATTGAAGGTTCATTCGTAGAATGCGCCTGCCCTAAGAATTTCCGCAAGCCCTCTCCATGTCGGCTCGTCTGAAACTGTTGGTTTACCAGTTATTGTTGAGGAGGCACTCGCCCAACTGTGCATCGCATCTAAAAAAGCATCAACGCTTTGATTCTCCCATTTTTCGTTTCCGCAGTCGTCACGGAGCGCTTTCAGAAAGTTGAGGAAAGTCTCCTTTGAATCTACACGTATCAAAGCTTCATTGACGTTCATACTGTTGGTTTACGGTTTTGTAACGCCATCTTCAATGCCGATGCGAAATATGGATTTTATGCGATGGGATTTTTCCACTTCAGACCGCGAAAGCGCGCAAAATCGGTGTCGGTGGAATGCAAAACACAATTATGTTCGACCGCCAGCGCGGCCAGATGCGCGTCCGAAACCAGATTGGCCGTGGCGTGGCCGGCCCGCAGCATTTGCTGGAAAAATTTCCAATGATTTTCCGTTGGTTGCAAAATGCGGACACACGGCTGGTCAAGCCAGCTTTGGACACATTCAATCGCTTCGTCCAAAGTCAACGCACACTTGAACAAACGCGTATTGGAACTGATACGGACAAACGCATGGACAACCTGCCAGCTCAAGCCGACCGTGTCCGCGCCGCTTAACTGCGCATCCCACCATTTTTTCGCCGATGCGTGCTGCTCGGAAAAACGATTGACGGTGTAAAGCAACAGGTTTGCATCAACCAAAATCATTTGTAGTCCTCGCCTTCAACCTGCGCGAGCAGTTCGCCGATGTTGTCGAGGCTGTAACCCGACTTCAATCCCATCGGAAACGCTTTGGTTCGATACGGCTTGGACTTCGGCTTTTCGCTTAATTCCAAACCTGCCCGCAACGCGTCGTTCACAACAACCTTGAAGGATTTGCCCAACCGGGCGGCGCTGCGCTTGGCTTTCACCGCCACGTCCGGATCAAGTGTCAGCGTGGTTCTCATATAGGCATCTTGATGCCTTTTGTGAAAATGTCAACGCATCAAATTACTTGCCGCAACACTGTTTGTATTTCTTGCCGCTGCCGCAGGGACACGGATCATTGCGGCCGACCTTCGGTCCGGTGCGGACGGGCTTTGCCTTGGCCTGCGCCTCGACGGCATTGGCGGCCTCGCTCACGACGTCGCTCGCCTTTTTGCCGGGAAGTGCGGACGTCAAACCGGTGCCCAAGGTCTGCGACGTTTGATGCAACGTCTGTTGCGGCGTGTTGCGCAGAAAACTTTCAAACGCGAGCAATGACGACGCGCTGCGGAACACGTTGTGGCAAATCTCCGTCTTCACGTTCACCATCAGCTCGTCGAAAATCTTGAACGCCGCCGCCTTGTATTCCAGCAACGGATCGCGCTGGCCGTGCGCGCGCAGGCCGATGCTCTGGCGCAGCGAGTCCATCTCGTAAAGATGCTCCTGCCACAG
>DATHOG010000085.1:0-20894 GCA_035485115.1 Candidatus Sulfotelmatobacter sp.
CCAAGAATAGCCACTCGCATGGCGGCGGCCATGGCGCGCGGGATGAACCTTGATCCGTTTTCGTGGGCATGCCGGGCCGCCGCCCAAGCAACCGGCATTAGCTTATAACGAGTTCACGCAACCAACTTAAATTGGCAGGGGGAACTGATGGAAGTGAAAAAGACATCTACCCGCATTGATGCCGTGCAATGCGGGTAGATGAATTTTACAGGCCGGCGGCTGGTTTGTCGAGTCTGTAATCAAACAGGTGGTAGCTGGAATAAAATTTAGATGATGAGCAGAGCTGAACTAACTCTGCATAAGATGTGGGTAATGACAAGCCCGCTGGGAGAGGGAACAGCTATGTTGGCTTTTTCTTTTTGAATGCCGCGGGCTCCAATCCAGCCGCGGGTTTTCGCATAACACTGGGAGCGTTTCACCCTCGCCCAGCGGGAGAGGGCCGGGGTGAGGGAGAAAATTAATGAAAACGAACGGCTACAATTTTTCTTAAACCACTATTGAATATTCAACAGCGGAGTTTTTACCAGCGGCAAACTATTTCTGCTTCGGGAACAACGGCGAGTTCCATAAGCCCCATTTCGCGAGGCGGAATTGAGAGCCGACCGAAAGGCAGCCGAAGCCGTATTTGCAACTGCGCTGGAAGTTGATGGACGAGGCTTCCTTGAAATATTTCGTCGGGCAGCTGACTTCGCCGATGGTGAAGCCGTGCCAGAAGATTTGCGCGATCATCTGGTTGTCGAACACGAAATCGTCGGAATTGGGCGACAGGTCGATTTTCTCCAGCAGTTCGCGCGAGAACGCGCGGTAGCCGGTGTGATATTCGGAAAGTTTTGCGCCGAGCAGGATGTTTTCCATCGCCGTGAGCCCGCGGTTGGCGATGTATTTCCACAGCGGCATCCCGCCCTGCAACGAATAATTTCCCAGAATGCGGCTCGCCAAAATGCAGGGATGCAGGCCGTTCGCGATCATCGAGGCCATCGCGGGGATGAGCAGCGGCGTGTATTGATAATCGGGATGCACCATGATGACGATGTCCGCGCCGGCTTCGAGCGCGAGGCGGTAACAGGTCTTTTGGTTGCCGCCGTAGCCCTTGTTTTTCTCGTGGACATGGACTTTGACGCCCAGCAGTTGCGACGCGACCATCACCGTGTCGTCCGGGCTGTGGTCATCCACCAGGATGATTTCGTCCACAATGGCCTGCTGATGGACTTCATCCACGGTTTTCGTGACGGTCTTCGCCGCCTTGTAGGCCGGCATGACGACGACGATCTTCTTGCCTTGATACATTTGCCGAATCATGCCGAAACACGGCGGGGCCAAAAAGAAAAATTTTTCCGCATCGGCATACAAAAAACCGGCGGAGGCCTGCGCCTCCGCCGGTTGAATTTTTTGCTGGACGACTTAGAGCTGCGCCATCGCCTTGTCGAGCGCGGCGTAAAGCAGGTTCATCGTCTCCGGCGTCTCGTCGCCCATGTTCGAGAGGCGGAAGGTCGTGCCCTTGATTTTTCCGTAGCCGCCGTCGATCAGGAAGCCCTGATCCTTCACGAGCTTCTGCAATTTCGCCACATCCACCGTGCGGCCGCCGGGCCGGGCGCCGTTGCTGACGCAGGTCAGCGTGATGGACTCGAATCCTTTTTCGGGGTATAGCGTGAAGCCGTGCTTCGCCGCCCAGTCATGCGTCATCTTGTTTGTCTTCGCATGGCGTGCGTAACGGGCTTCGAGGCCTTCCGCAAAGAATTCGTCGAGCTTGCTGCTCAACGCGTAGATGTGGGGAATGGCCGGCGTGCTCGGCGTCATGCTCTGCTCGGCATTTTTCTGGAATTCGACGAAATCGAAATAGTAGCCGCGATCCTTCGTTGTGGCCGCTTTCGCGAGCCCGGCGGGTGAAGCGACAAACACCGCCAAACCGGGCGGCAGGGCGAAGGCCTTTTGCGTGCCGGCCAGCAGGACGTCAATGCCGAGTTCGTCAAATTTCAGTGGTACCGCGGTCATTGAGCTGACGGCGTCCACGATGAACATCACGTCGGGATATTTTTTCTTGAGGGCGGCGATTTCCGCCAGCGGCGACATCACGCCGGTGGAGGTTTCATTGTGGATGAGCGTGAGCGCATCGAATTCGCCGGTCGCCAGTTTTTTGTCGATCGACTCGGCACGGATCGGGGCACCCCATTCGACCTGGAGCGCCTCGGCGTTTTTGCCGCATTTCTTGGAGACATCGAACCATTTGTCTGAAAAAGCGCCGCACATGCAATTCAGGACTTTCTTCTGTACCACATTGCGGATGGCACCTTCCATGACGCCCCAGGCGGAGGAAGTCGACAGATACACGAGTTGCTTGGTGGTGAGCAACTGCTGAAGCTGCGGTTGCATTTTGGCGTAAAGGTCTTTGAAGCCCTGGCCGCGATGGCCGATCATTGGCGAGCACAGCGCCTTGAACGTCTTTTCGCTGACCTGGACGGGACCGGGGATGAATAATTTGACAGGTGGCATAAAATTTAAAGTTTGTTTGTGAATTTTTTCACAAGGTGGCGGGGAAGGCAAGTTTTTATCGCCGCTCCGTACCTTGTCCCATTATTGGTAACGTTTGCGGTTGACAAGTGCGGATTTCGGGGGAATAGTCGTGCAATTCGCCACAAGCTGGTTTGAAAATCAGGACGGGTATGAGAACAAAAATCATTTTTGGCGCATGGTTGCTTTGCTTCTGCTTACTGCGGGTTGAAACCGCCACGGCGACCAGCTACACGCTGACGCTCACGGCACAGGGTCCGGGCACCGTCTTCAAAAATCCGAATAATGCGAGCTATCTCGCCGGGGTGACCGTGACCATCACCGGCACGTCCAATGCCGGGGCTTATTTCACCGGCTGGACGGGCGATACGAACAGCCTGGTATCCCCGCTCAACATCACGATGAACAATAACTATGTCATCACCGGCAACTTTTCCGCGTTTCCGACGTATCCGCTCACGCTGACGACCAACGGGCAGGGGAGCATTTTGTTGAACCCTGCCGGGCCGAATTACACCAGCAACACGCTGGTGACGGCGACCGCGACGCCGTCGGCGGGCTGGGTGTTCGCCGGTTGGACGGGCAGCGCGGCGGGAACGACCAATCCGCTTTCCTTCAACATGAATGCGGCCAATTCGTTGACGGGTAATTTCGCGCAGTTGCCGGCGATCAACCTCCAGCCGGTGAGCGTGACGAACCAGCCCGGCAGTACGGTCGGTTTTTCGGCGAATGCGGGCGGCACGTCGCCGCTGGCATATCAGTGGTATTTCAACAGCGTTGGCGTGCCCGGGGCGACGAACAGTTCATTGAGTCTCACCAATGTGCAATTTACCTCCGCCGGCTTTTACCAGTTGCAGGTCAAGAACAGCTACGGCAGCGCGACGAGTTCGGTGGTGGTACTGGTGTTGACGAACGGTTTTGCGAATCCGGTCAGCGTGTGTGACGAGCCGGACCTGCGGGCGGCGATCAAGGCGGGCGGCTGGATCCAATTCGGCTGCAACGGGACAATCACCCTGACAAACACGATCGTGGTGTCGAACAATGTGATTTTGGACGGCAGCCTGGTATCGGCGACGGTGAGCGGCGGCAACGCGGTACGAATGTTCACTGTCTCGCCCAACGCCAGCCTGACCATTTCAAACCTGACCTTGGCGAACGGGTTGGTTCAAAGCACGAATTCCAATGACGGTTCGTTTAAAGACGGCGGCGCGATTTACAACAACGCAGGGACCGTTGTTTTGGTTTCCTGTGCGCTGTTGAACAACAATGTCATGAATGAGTATCAGAGTTCTTCTTATCCAACGCCCGTAAGCGCCGCTCGGGGCGGGGCAATTTTTAATAATGGCGGAACCGCGTCTTTGCAAGGCTCTGTCTTTACTAATAACCTGGCAATGGGAACAAACGGAAACGCTTTTGGCAACGGCGGAGCCATTTTTACGACCAATGGCAGCGTGACAATTTCCGGTTGTTCGTTCATCGCCAATGGAACCGTTTCCTGTCTGTCCGTCCCATCCGGGGGCGGAGCCTTGTACATTGCATCCGGCAATGTCCGTGTGGCCGCCAGCCTTTTTAGCACAAACACTGCGTCGGGGATTGGGGCCAACGATGTGCTCACTTCCGGCGAAGCCATACCCGGATTCGGAGGAGCCATTGTCATGGCGGGTGGCAACGTGACCGTTCAACAATGCCAGTTCTTGAACAATCTTGCCTATGGAGCAATCGGAGGCGCAGATGGGTTCGCCGGTCCCAGTCGCGGCGGTGCGATTTATTCCATGACCACTGCCAGCATTTCGGACAGCTTCTTCTTCAACAATCAAGCTCCGGGCAGATTTTCAGCACTGGTTCAAACCAATCAAGGCGGCGCCATTTTCAACAGTGGCATGATGATCCTAAATCGTTGTTGTGTGTGTTCCAATTCCGTTTCGGGCAGCAGCGGCACATCAAGCGAGTTGGGGATCAGTTCGGCGGGTGCCGGACAGGGCGGGGGACTTTTTAATGCGGGCCAGTTGTGGATGACCAATTGCACGGTCGCCTTGAATTCCGCGGTCGCGGGTTTAGGATTTTACTTTTACGGAATGCTCGGCACTAACGGAATCGCTTTGGGAGCGGGGATTTACAACGCTTCCAATGCAACCGCTTTCCTGATGAATTCAACCCTGGACAGCAACGCCTGCAATGCCGCCGAAATGCCAGTCTATTACCAGCATCCCTTCCCAGGTTTTTCCGCGGGCGATCAGGTTGCCAATCAGGGCGGAACTTTAAGCCTGGAAAACACGCTGCTCGCCTATGCCGGTACCAATGGCAATGCCTACGGCACCGTCACCGATGACGGTTACAATTTCAGTTCCGATGGCTCCGCTGCCTTGTTTGCCAGCGGCTCCAGTTATAATTACACCGACCCGATGCTGCTGGCCTTGACTAACAACGGCGGTTCGACGCTCACGATGGCCCTGGCACCGGACAGCCCCGCCATCGACTATGGCGACAACAACGGCGCGCCCGACGTTGACCAGCGCGGATTTATACGGCCTTTCGGCAGCAGCGTGGATGCCGGTGCGTACGAATACGGTTCAACAAATTTTGCGGCCTTACCGATGGGATTGGGGATTGCCGGCAGCGGGCAAAATTGCACGGTAAGCTTCACCGCCATGCCGTCTTACACCTACCATCTGCAATGGTCAACCAACCTTACCTCGTGGAATGACCTGGAAGTCATCGGCGGATTATCGGCCAGCAGTAATGTAACCAGCAGTGTCAATCTGCAGGGAAGTTCCAGAAAATTCTACCGCGTCTGGTATCAGTGAGCCAGTTCCAGCAGCCGTTCCGCCTGCTCCGCCGTCAGCGGCGAAACGGACAGCCTTGACTGTCTGACCAGTTTCATCTCCCGTAAAATCTTGTCGGCCTTGATGGTTTCGAGCGTGACCGTTTTTTTGAGGGTTTTATCCGGCGCGAGGTCCACGCACGACCAGTCGCCTTCCTCCGCCGTGGCGTCGGGGTAATGTTCCTTCACCACTTTCGCGAGGCCGACGACTTCCTTGCCGGTGACGCTGTGGTAAAAGAAAACGGCATCGCCCTTTTTCATGGCGCGCAAATTCAACCGGGCGGCAAAATTGCGGACACCCGTCCAGGCGGTCTTTTTGTCCTGCAAAAACTGCGACCACGAATACGCTTCGGGTTCTGATTTCACGAGCCAGTAATTCATACGGGAATTGTAGCCGCGTTTGCCAGTTTGATGAAAGCCCAACGTGTCGGGTTTCAAGGGGCCGGCTGGCCGAATAATTTAGCCTCGTCGTTGCCGATGATGCGATAGAGCCGGTTGATCTCCAGCATTTCGGCCTCGGTCAGCTTTTTCTTCGGCACGGTACGGTCCGTGTAAAAACATTTGGTCATGGGATTGAATTCCAGCTCGGAACCGAGGAAAACCACCCCGGGGGTTATATCGGAAGTGACATAAGGTGCCTGGGTGGCATAGTTCAGTTCCTGGGTCTTGCGGATATCCACGGTGTTGAAGTCCGGCCGGGTCGAACCCGGATGAAACCAGCCTTGATTATAAACCGACACCACCATGTCCGGCGTCTGTTTGAAACGGTGGACCGGTTGGTTTACGATTTCGCGGACGCGATTAAGGGCGTCATTAAGTTCCAGTTTTACATCGGCCGGAGCGGCCGGGGCATTGGTGGGATCGACGACCCGGAAATGATATTGGACGGCCGGATTGGCAGATGCCGGTTTCGGCCGGGCCGCCGGATCGGGACCGGCGCGGAAATGCTGCCGGGTTTCGGCATCCAGGTCCTTCATTTTTGCGTTCCCCATGCCTTCGTTGGAGATAAAAAAAATCTCGTCAGCCGAAGCTTTGGTGATCGTCACGTTGTGGTACACGGTGTCCCCAACCTTGAGCGTCGCCATCTGCTCGTCGGCAAACGCGTTTGCCGCGATCAACCCCAGCCCGGCCAGCAGAATGATTCGAATACGCATGAACCGCTTATCAGGTTTTTGCCGTGGATTGTCAAGATTTGTGGGTGACGGAGTGGCTTAATATCAAGAAACCCGGTGGGGCGAGCATCCCCGTGAGCCGGCGTGAGCCCTGGGTTTAAGCGGCTCGCGAGGACGCTTGCCCCACCAATTAAAGATGCTATTCGGGTACCAAAATCGCAGAATCCGTTTTAAACCTCTTCCTGAAGCGGCTAAGATAAGGCCGTGAGTTTTGCCGAAAATCTTCAGACTATCCAACAACGGATCCGCGCCGCGTGCCTCCGCGCCGGGCGCGAGGAAAAATCCGTGACCTTGCTGGCCGTTTCCAAGTCGCATCCGCCGGATACCATCCACGAGGCCGTGGACGCCGGACAGATTTATTTCGGCGAGAACAAGATCCAGGAGGCGAAGGCGAAAATTCCACTGTCGCCCGGCAAGGCGCGCTGGCATTTCATCGGCCATTTGCAATCGAACAAGGTGCGCGATGCGGTCGGGCTGTTTGAGATGATCCAGGGCGTGGACAGCCTGGAGATCGCCACGGAAATTTCCCGGCGCGCGGACCAGGCCGCGAAGACGATGCCCATCCTGCTGGAGGTGAATGTGGCGGGCGAGGCCAGCAAGTTCGGCTACGCGCCGGAAAGGTTGCTGGCCGAGCTGGAGAGGCTGAATGCACTGCCGCGCATTGAAATTCACGGGTTGATGGCGATTCCGCCCTTCGTTGCCGTGCCGGAAAAGGCGCGTCCCTATTTTAAAAAACTTCGCGAGCTGAGAACCGGATGCGAAAAGATTTTGGGCGTGCCGCTGCCGCATTTGAGCATGGGCATGAGCGGCGATTTTGAGATCGCGATCGAAGAGGGCGCCACCTTGGTGCGCGTCGGGACGGCGCTTTTTGGTGAACGGCAGAAAACCGTCCGTGCAACTCCGGACCAGGGCTGTTGAGGAAAGCCGTGACCGTTTATACTATGGCGTCGCTTTCCCCCTCATCCTGACCTTCTCCCTTGGGGGAGAAGGAACAGCAGTTGTGCATTCCTCTATTCACGAAAGCCAGGCGAGCCGCTGACCGCTCATAATATGCCGGGTGAGGTGCAAATGCCAACAACAGTGGGTTTATGGGGGTGAAGGCTGGCTGCGGATTTTTTAAAAACGCTCTAAATAAAAATGCAAATCTGCCGATATGGATTAAGTTGAATTATGACCGTGGACACGTTCCAGCCGGAGATCGCCGAGGCGATGCGGAATTTTGACCGCTACGTCATTTGTCTGCATAAGACCCAGGAAGAATTTGCCGATTCGATGTCTTCGCTGGTGCAAAAGGCCATCAAGGCCTATGAAAACCGGGCCGCCGGACTGCGCCACGGCATCGCGCTGGATCGGGATACGACCGTGATCTTGAGCCAGGCCGAGGGCGACCGGCCGCTATGCGGGATTTATTTCAATCTCCACTCGCCATATCGCAAGGAGACGCTGCCGACGAAGCTGGCGCCGCTGGTGGAAAAGACCAAAAGCGGAAAGTAAGGGGTCTGGCTTGGTGGGACACTTGCCCACCAGTTGAAATTAGGTGGTGGGACGATTTGGTAGGGACGGCGCGCTGCGCCGTCCGCGCCCGTAGAGCGGGCGCAACGAACGTGGTAAGACCCGCGTTTGGTGCATCCGTTCCGGCGGCTTTACCGCCGGGGACAGCGCATCGCGCTGCCCCTACCAATCAAATTAGTCCACCACCTGAAATTAGGACGCTGCCAAATGATTCAGTCCGCACGGACGTAATCGCCGACCTGGGCGCTGCCGGAAACAAGATCGGCCACTACGTTGTTGTTTTGGGTATCCAGCGTGCCGGCGGCGGCCGTGCCGGAAATCTTCACCTCGGCGACTTTCAACCCGGCATGGTAAAGGAACATCGTCTGTTGCAGCTTGGGCAATTGGTGCGGGGGGAAATTCAGGACGACAAAACGAGCGACTTCATTGACGGAGACGACCTTGGCGGCGAGCGACAGGTCCGGCGTGACGATCGGCGCGGGCGCAGCGGGCTTTTTCATCGTCGTAGCCGGGGCGGACTTGTGCCAGTGGAACCAGCTGCATCCGGACAGGCAAAACGCCAAAAGCAACACCGACAGCGGAAGAAAACGTTTCATTTCAAAAAATCATCCGGCGATTGCGGTGGGAAAGCAATTTCATTTTTTGTCAGTGTCCCAAAAATTTGTGCCACATTTCCGGGCCGTTCTGCCAGAAGATGATGGCCACACCCATCAGTGCACCGCCAGCCATCACCCCGGAGGCGACCGGGAAAGCGAATTCCTTGTAGTTGGCATCGGATTTTTTCTGCCAGAACCAGCCGATGAGCGCCCCGAGGAAGAACAGCACGCCATAATACCACTGAAAAATCCACGCGAGGCCGAAGCCGGAGGCGGAGGGCAGATATTTTTGCTGTTTCGGAAAAATCACAGGCAACATCGTGAACAAAATTCCCACCGCGCCGCCCGCGACAATGCTCCAGATTTTCGCCGGCGCCAGCGCCTCGAAACCCTGGCTCAATGCCCGGGCGACTGCCGCCCACGTCTGCGCGGAAGGCGCGGGAAACTGATCCGAGCCGATGACTTCCGGCTTGTTGACGATAAGCGTGAACGCAAAAACGCTGACGACGGTGCCGATGAATATTCCCGCGAACTGCGCAATGAATTGTTTTCGCGGATGGGCCCCCAGCAGGTAGCCGCTTTTCAGATCGGTGAGCAGATCGGCGGAGGACGCGGCGGCCCCGGCAGTGATATTGGCGCTCATCAGGTTGACGTTCATGTTGCCCGGATTCAGCGCGCCGAAGGCGAGCTGCGTCACCTTGCCCATCGGTCCCATCGGCGTGGTATCCGTTTCGCCGGTGACCCGGCAGGCGACGAGCGCGAGCGCGAAGGACATCACGACGGCGATGGCGCTCTGCCAATACGGCATCGCGAACGATGCATGTGCAAGCCAGCCGAGGGCGATGAGCGAAACGATTTGTCCGGCGGCAAACCAGGACATCGGTGTCTCGATGGCTTCCATTTCGCTTAGATTTTTCGAACGCGGTGAAAACATTTTGCCGAGGTCACGGAAGGCGCGGAGGGAAATCCGCCATTTCAGGATCAAGTCCAGCAAGCTCGCGAAGACCATGCACGACACGCCGGGCCAGAGCGACCATTGCACGCAGTCGCGGAAGCCGTCGTGCGTGATGAATCCGGCATGCTGGAACGCGGGCACAAACATCATCCAGCAGACGATGCTGCCGGCGAGAATGCTCAAGCATACGCGCATTCCCATGATCGCGCCGGACGCGATGAAAATCGGCTCCCAGCTCATCATCACCGTGCGGCCCATCCACACCGGGCCAAAAATGAATTCGTTTAACCGGGTGCAAAGCGTGTCGCTGGAGAAGGCGGCGAGTTTCGGAATTGCGGCGAAGCCGTCGTGGATAAAATTATCAATCGCCGAAATCAAACCGGCGATGCCGAGCGCTTTGGCGGCGCGCATGCCTTTTTGTCCGTGCGAGTGCAGCGCCCGCAGTGTTTCCGCCGCCGCCACGCCGCTGGGAAAACGCAGTTGCTCGATGTTGATCATCTGTTTTTTCATGGGCACGGCCATCGTTACGCCGAGAACCGCCAGGAAGAAAACCCACGCGAACATCAGCGGCAGCGGGAGATTATGGCCGTTCAGCATGATGAACGCCGCGAACGCCGCGACGAGCGTGCCGCCGGTGGAATAGCCCGCCGAGCTGGCGGTGGACTGCATGCAGTTGTTTTCGAGGATGGTCATCGGCGTCCGGGCGAGGCCGATTTTTACAAAGGTTGTCCAGATGGCGTAGGAAAGGATGCACGCGGTGATCGCCACCCCCATGGCCCAGCCGGATTTCAGGCCGATGTAAAGGTTGGTGAGCGAGAGAACCGCGCCAAGCACCGTGCCCATGAGGACTGCCCGCCACGTCAACTGGCGCATCGAGTCGCCGCGTCCGCGATAACATTGCTCAAACCACTGGCGCTCGATCTCCTCCGGCGTGCCGGTGAAGCCGGCGAGCGGCAATTCGTATTCCTTTTCGGCAGCGGGGCCTTTTTCGGAGTCGTTCACGCGCGGAAATGTGGAAGATTCGTTTTCATCGCGCGAGTTTTTTCCACGGTGTCAAAACATCAGGCAACGGATGGTGAGTCCGTATGCCGCATCGGTAACCCCCAAGATGATTTGCCGGACGATGGGGATTTGCCAGACCAGTGCGGCCGGGACAAAACCCATTAAGGTCAGCCGGAAGTATTGTTCATGGCTCATGCCGATCAGCACCCGGACAATCCGCGAGCCATCCAGTGGTGGAATCGGCATCAAAAGGTTGAAAAAACACAACATGAAACTCAGTTGGGAAAACTTGGCCAGCAGTTCGATGATCGTTTGGTCCACGTTGAACAGCACCAGTATCCGCGCGATGACCAACGGCAAGATGCCAAGGATCAAGTTCATGCCCGGTCCTGCCAGCGTCACCAGGACGTCGTCGCGATCGCGATGGCGAAGGTTGAATACATTGACGGGCACAGGCTTGGCGCCGCCCAAAAGCAAACCGCCAAAGGCTGACGGCAACACCAGTTGCAGGAACGGAATCAAAACCGTCCCGACCGGATCGATATGCACCACCGGGTTGAGCGACAGCCGCCCCATCAATCGCGCCGTGTCATCACCGCATTTCCCGGCCATCCACGCATGACCGTATTCGTGGAAGGTCAGCAAGGCGATCAACATCAGATATTGGATAAGCCAATCGTAAATATCCATCGCGCCAAAATAACTTTTGGCCGGATGCGAGTCGAGGCTGGACGCAGCGGCAATTATTTTGAAAAATACCGGAACTATGTCATTACTCGCTGGAAAAACCGGAATCGTCTTCGGCGTGGCCAACAAACGCTCCATTGCCTGGGCCATCGCGCAGGCGTGGGCCAGGGAAGGCGCGCAGCTCGCGTTCACCTACCAGGGCGAGCGCCTCAAGGAGAACGTCACCGAACTCGCCAGCACGTTCGGCGCGGATACGCTGCTTCTGCCGTGCGATGTCACGAAGGACGAGGACATCGCCAGCGTCTTCAAAGCCGTGGGGGAAAAATTTGGCAAACTCAATTTGCTTCTGCACTCCGTCGCCTTTGCGCCGAAGGAGGCGCTTGAAGGCCAGTTTGTGAACACCACGCGCGAGGCTTTCCGCGTGGCGCACGATGTCAGCGCATATTCACTCGTCGCGCTTGCCCGTGGCGCTGCGCCTCTGATGACCGACGGCGGGAGCATCGTGGCGATGAGCTATTACGGCGCGGAAAAAGTGGTGCCGCATTACAATGTCATGGGTGTGGCCAAGGCTGCGCTGGAGGCGTCCACGCGTTATCTGGCCTACGATTTGGGTCCGAAAAAGATCCGCGTCAATTGCATCAGCGCCGGGCCGGTGCAAACGCTTGCCGCTCGTGGCATCGCAGGGTTCAGCGAAATGATGAAGCACTACGAGGCTCACGCTCCGCTCAAGCGCAGTTGCACGACCGACGAACTCGGTCAGACCGGCGCGTTTCTCGCCAGTGACGGTGCGGCGGCCATCACCGGCCAGGTCCTCTACGTGGACGGCGGCTATCAGATTATGGGCATGTGAGGTCCGTGACGGACTGGCTGGAACGGTTCAACCAAAGCTGTGGCTTGTATTTGCAAGCTGCGGAAACCATCCGCGAGGTTTTGGACTGCCGCAGTCCAAGACGCTGGCGCGCCAACCGCGCACGCCCAGCAGAATTACGGCTATAGGTTTAGTGAACGGCTCTAACATGAAGACTCCGGCCCCGCTCAAATTCGGCCATAAACCCGAAACGATTGAATTCTGGCAGCGTCTCGTCCGCGAGGCGCTTTCGGTTTCCACGCCCACGCCGTTCTACATCTGTTCCGCGCAACCGATTGCCGAACGAATTTCTGAACTTGAGGCCGCGTTGGGAACGGCAGGCTTTGGAACTAAAAATTCAAAAATAAAAATTCAAAACTGGTTGTCGTGCAAAACCCAGCCCGTCGCGGCGCTGCTAAAATGGTGGCACGGGCAGGGCCGCCCGATTGAAGTCGTCAGTGAATTTGAATTGCAGGCGGCGCTGGCGATCGGGTTTGCGCCGGAAAATATTTTGGTCAACGGCCCCGCCAAACATTCCTGGCTGCAAAAGTTTTTTTTGCGCGGATTGTCGGTCAATTTCGATTCGCCGGCTGAAATCACCAAGCTATTGCCGATTGCCAAAAAACTGGATTGGCGTTGCGGCATACGCTTCAACACCAGCGAGGAATTTGACCCCGAGAATCCGCAGTTTCCCACACAGTTCGGTTTCACGCACGACGAGGCTGTGGCCGCGCTGAAGAAATTGCTGCGTGCCAAGGTGCGGATTGAAACCGTTCATTTTCATCTCCGTACCAACCTGCATTCCGCACAGGTTTATCAACGTGCGCTGGCTGAGGTCGCTGAAATTTGCCGGATCGCAAAATTTTCGCCGCAGGTCATCGACCTCGGCGGCGGCTTGCCGGTGCGGCATGTTCTATCTCGCGCCGGAAAGGTTTTCGACGGCGAATTCGGCCTGCGCGCCTTTGCCGAAACGTTGCGGCTGGCGGCGAAACAATTCCCGGCCCTGCGCGAAATCTGGCTGGAAAACGGCCGCTGGATCAGCGCCGGCAGCGGGGTGCTCGTCGTGAAGATTTTGGACGTGAAGGAGCGGCGCGGCTTGCGCCAGTTGATTTGCGATGGCGGACGAACGCTGAATGCGCTCACGTCGATCTGGGAGCAGCACAAACTGTTGCCGGTCCCGGAGCGCAGCGGTGCGGAGGTGTTGACCGCGGTTCACGGCCCGACGTGCATGGCCTTTGACCAACTCGCGCGGATTCCGCTTCCGCGTTCGCTCAAGGCCGGTGACCATCTGGTGTGGCTGGAGGCCGGCGCATATCATATCCCGTGGGAAACCAGATTTTCGCACGGTCACGCGGCGGTGCTGTGGCATGGCGAAAAGGGATTGAAACTGGTGCGTGAACGGCAGAGCTTTGAGAGTTTCTGGGGCGTTTGGAAGTAATATATAGCAATTCATAAAAACTGTGGCCGCTTATGGCATGGTGTTGCGCTTCGCTTTCCATGAACCTCATGATGGGGGGTGCTCGCAGCGTCTTGGCGAATTGTGAGCAGTCAGCGGCCCGGGTGGTTTTCGCGAATATAGAAAGGTGCAACTGCTGTTTCTTCTCCCCAAGGGAGAAGGTCAGGATGAGGGGAAAGGCGGCGCTCGTTTCAAATTGTGCGGGTCTAAAATTTGGATGACCACTTCCCCCTCACCCCGGCCCTCTCCCTTGGGGAGAGGGGGAAACGCTCACAGCGTCTCGTCGTTGGAAAGCGCCTGGTAGTTCGGGGTTCAAAACGCGAGCTTCGTTTTGAAAGCAAATCAGTATCAGTCCGGTCGCTTCATCTCAAACCGGTCGCGGGTTTTGCAATACCAATGCGGCGCCGACAGACGGCCGATCGGAAAATATTTGTCCACCACGATCCGCTTTTTCTGCGCGTCGTAAAGTTCATCACGGAGGTGTATACGTTTGATCAGGCCGATGACCACGCGATTAGCACCGATTTGCAGGGTGCCCCACTCGGTACATTCCAGGCTGGCGGGAGCCTCGGCAATCCGCGGCGGCTTGACGGAGGTTGACGGCGCGGATGTCAGCCCGGCGTGGAGCAATTCATTTTCACCGTAGGGCAGGGAGGCGGCGCACAGGTTCATTTTTTCCGCGATACCTTCGTCCACGAGGTTCACGACAAACTCGTGCGTGGCGCGGACATTGAGCGCGGTGTCCTTCGGCACGCCGTTCGGGCGGTCGGCGGGTGCAAACGCGCATATCGGCGGATTTGCGCCGAGCACGTTGAAAAAGCTGAACGGTGCGGCGTTGATTTTGCCGTCCTCGCTGATGGTGGTGACCAGCGCGATCGGCCGCGGCACGACCAGGCTGACCAGCAATTGATAGGCGCGATCGGCAAAATCGGTTTCAAGATTCAGTTCCATAAATTAATTATGTTTTAACTTTGCAATATACGCGCCGTCCACGCCATCGGCAAACGGCAGCAACTGCCGTTCGCTTTCGAGCGTGAAGTTTTTGTGTTCGCTCAAAAACCTTTTGACTGCTTCGGAATTTTCCTCCGGTTCCAAACTGCAGGTGCTATAGACCAATATGCCGCCGGGCTTGAGTTTCGTTGCGGCCTGCCGGAGCAGTTCCAACTGGGTCTTTTGCAGGCGTAAAATTTCCTCGGACGAAATCCGCCAGCGCAAATCCACGCGGCGGCGCATGACGCCGGTATTGGAACAGGGGGCGTCGATCAAAATTTTATCAAAACCTTTATCCGTAGCAGCCGACGTGAGGAGGCTCTGACCGGTTTTTGAAGTTTGAGCCTCGTTACCTCGGCTGCTACCAAAATCAACACAAGTCACTCCCAGCCGGATGCAATTATCTTTCACCAGCCGCAGGCGGTTTGGTTCGATGTCGCAGGCGGTGATCCGGCCTTCGTTGTTCATCAACTGGGCGAGAAAGGTCGTCTTGCCGCCAGGGGCGGCGCAGGCGTCGAGGATGTTTTCGCCCGGCTGCGGCGCGAGAATGACCGGCGCGAGCAGCGTGCTCGGATCCTGTACATAAAACCAGCCATCACGAAGACTTTGGAGCGAGTGAAGCGGCGCGTGCGCTTTTAATTCGAACGCAAGATTTTCGCCTGTCCAGTCACGGGTGATAAAATCGTATTCGACATTTTCCTCACGCCATTTTTCGATGAGTTTGCCGGCGTCGGTTTTCAGCGTGTTGACGCGGGCGAATGTTTTCGGCGGCGTGTTGTTCCATTCCAAAAGTTGCCGCGTCTGGTCATCGCCGTAACCGGCGCGCCATTTTTCCACCAGCCATTCCGGATGCGACCAGCCGAGCGCGGGCTGGGAGAGTTTCATGTCGGCGAGAATTTTTCTGATCTCGTCGGTTTCGCGCAGATAGCCGCGCAGGACGGCGTTGATGAATCCGGCCTGACTGCCGTAGCCGCTGCGCTTGGCGAGTTCGACGGTTTCGTGGACGGCGGCGTGCGGTGGAATCCGGGTCAGCCAGAAAATCTGGTAGAGTCCGAGGCGCAACAGGTTTTTCAACGCGGGGCGCTGTTCGCGCGCGGGGTCGGTTTTTCGGGCGATCAGGGCGTCGAGCGTCTTTTGCCAGCGCACGATGCCGCAGACGAGTTCGTGGCAGAGGCCGCGGTCGGCGGGCGAAAGCCGGGCGGTGGCCAGCGCGGTTTCGAGCAGGTTTTCAGTGTATTCCCCGCTATTTAGCCGTTGTGAGAGGATGCGGGCCGCAATTTGTCGTGGATTTTGGTCGTTCAATTGGTTTTAATGTGAGGAACCTGATTTCGGGACGCGAGATTAAAAACTATTTATGAGAGAAGAATTTGAAAAACTGGCGGCTGCCGGAAAGATCGAAGGCAAGCACGTCGAACCGCTCACGCAACTGGTTGCCGGCGGCTGCTGCTCGCACCGCAGCTGGGGTTTTGGAAAAATTAAGGCGGTGGACACGGTATTTGCCCGCTTCACGATTGATTTCGCGGGCCGGCCCGGCCACACGATGGATCTTTCCTTCGCGGCGGAACAGTTGAAGCCGATCGCCAAGGACCATATCCTCGCGCGCAAGGCCGCGGATCTCGAAGCCGTGCGCCATCTTGCCGCCCATCATCTGGATCTCATCAAAATCGTGCTTAACAGCTTCGGCGGCAGGGCCACGGCCGACCAGATCCAGTCCATGCTGGTGCCGGACGTGATTTCTGACGACTACAAAAAATGGTGGGACACGACCAAACGCGAGATGAAGAAAGACGGTCACTTTGTCGTGCCGACGAAAAAGACCGAGCCGGTGGTTTATCAGGCGCAGGAAACCTCGTTGTCCCAGCGTTTACTCACGGATTTTCGCGCGGCGAAAGGCTTGAAGGCGCGCGTCGTCGTTGTCTCGGAAATCCAGAAGATGATTTCCGACATCGCCGACAAGGCTGCGGTGGCGAACGAGGTCATCGCGGCATTGAACACGGACATCACGTCGCATCAGCGCACCCAGCCGTCGGTCGCGCTGGAGGCCGTTTTTGCGCGCGAGGAATTGCGCCATGCCGTGGGCACGCCGGTGGCCGAGGGCGAGATTTCCGCCGCCCAGATCTGGGCGCAGGAAGGCATCAAGTTCGGCCCGTTGCTCGAAACCATTCCCGCCGCGAAACATCATCGCGCGCTGGAATCATTCAAGACCGCCAATCCCGAGACCTGGCCGGACGTTTTCCGCGGCGCGTTGAATTTCGTGTCCGCGAAACTGGCGAAGGAGATCGTCAGCGTGCTCGTCCACGCAGGCAAGTTGAACGATTTGAAGGAAACCCTGGCGCGGTTCATCAACCAGCACGCCGCCAGCAGCGAACTGCTTCTCTGGTTCGGCAAGGAACGCACCGAGGATTTCGTGGACATCCTCGGACCGGAAGTCTTCCGCGCCATGTTGACCGCGATGGAACGCGACCAGTTCAATGAAAGGCGCTCCAACCGTCTGCGTGATTTCATCCTCGAAGACCAGGAATTGCTCGGCGAATTGACGTCCAGCGCGGACATCGAGGTCATCAAGGACCTCACGCGTGCGCTGCAGCTTTCGCCCGTGTTCGATGACATGGACAAGCGTTCGCTCCTCGCGCGCCTGGTCAAGGCGCACCCGGCCGTGCAAAGCATGATCACCGGCGACCAGAGCAGCAAGCAGGACAGCGCACTGCTCGTCTCCTGGGAGAGCCTCGAACGCCGCCGCAAGGATTACGAGGAACTCGTCCAGAAAAAGATCCCGGCGAACTCGAAGGAGATTGCCATCGCCCGCAGTTACGGCGACCTGCGCGAAAACCACGAATACAAGGCCGCGAAGGAAATGCAAAAAGTTTTGCTGCGCCAGAAGGACGAGCTTGAAGCCGCGCTCACCCGTGCGCGCGGACAGGATTTCCTCAATGTGAAGACGGACGTTGTCGCCGCCGGCACGGTGGTCGTGATCACCAACTTGCAATCCGGCCAGCAGGAAACATTCACCATTCTGGGTGCATGGGACTCCGACCCCGACAGGGGTGTTATCAGTTATCTTACGCCCGTCGCCCAGGCGCTCATCAACCACAAGGTCGGCGACGAAGTGGAAGCCGAACTGCAAGGCGGCAAAAGCCGCCAGCGCATTGAAAGTATCGTTGCGTGGAAGACCGAGGCGACACCGACGGCTTGAAGCATTTGGAAAACGTAAAAACGGAGGCGGAACTTAATTCCGCCTCCGTTTTTTGATTGGGTCTTGAATTACGCCTTGCCGCCGAAGCTGACGTAGTCGTCCATGTCCAGCACATCGAACCAGCTCGAGATATCGGTGCGGTTGGGCGCGCCTTTCTTGTGCAGGTCGTTGAAATAGTCGCGCGACTTGGGGTTGTCCGGCGGCGACTGTTCCTGCCAGAGCGACCAGGCGGCGATTTCGGGCGCGGTGCGCTTGATCTTGGCATTGGCGTTGATCCATTCGAGGATTTCCGTATCGCTCTTGGCCAGGTGCGGTTTGACTTCCTCGTGGGTGAGGCCTACGAAATCCAGAAAATCGTAGTCCAATGGACAGCCGAAGTGATATTCTCCCTGTTTGCCGGCGAGGGTCGCACGGCCCTTGTCCAGCATGCGCGGCAGGATGGCATAGCCGCCGAGGCGCACGCGCGGGCTGCGCGGCGGGAATTGGGTGAGGTCGGGTGTATGAAGTGACATAATTGAATTGTGGTTAAACCGTTCAGGGTGGAAATTGCACCCAAACTGCCGGATTGCAAGTGGCGCGTGAAAAATTTATTTTTACCCCGTGAAACACTCTGGCAAAGCCGCGCAATCGGCGCTTAGTCTCATCGGCCTGTCGCTCGCGGCGGTGCTGGTGCTCATCGCCATGGCATGGCTGGGCAAAATCATCGGCAGCCTGATCATCGCGGTTTCCGGCGGCTTGCTGGTGTTGTGGGCTCTGTTCGTCGTCTTCACGATTTATTTTTTTCGCGACCCCGAAGCCACCGTGCCGGCGGGCAAAAATCTCGTGCTCGCTCCCGGCCATGGCAAGGTGGACACGATTGACACCACGACGGAAAACGAATTCATGGGCGGCGAATGCCAGCGCATCTCGATCTTTCTTTCCGTGTTCGACGTCCATGTCCAGAACGCGCCTTGTGCCGGACGTATCGTTTTTTTTCAACACAAGGACGGCCAGTATTTGAACGCCATGCGCGCCGACTGCGCGGATTTCAATGAAAACGTCCTCCTCGGCATCGAAGCCGCCGAACCGGCGGGCGAGAAGGTCGGCGTGCGGCTGATCGCCGGGCTGATCGCGCGGCGCATCGTGCCATGGGTCGGGAAAAATGATACCATCCTGCGCGGTGAACGCATCAGCCTCATCCAATTCGGCTCGCGCGTGAACGTGTATCTGCCCAAGAGCGCGACGATCAAGGCGAAGCTGGGCGACCGGGTGGTCGGCGGCGAAAGCATCCTGGCGGAACTCGCCTGAAGAATTAATTTTGAAATGGCCGAAAACGCATCCAATCCGAACGGCGAACAGAAGCTGAAGATTTATTTTCTGCCGAATCTGCTCACGGCGGGGAATTTGTTTTGCGGCTTCGTGGCGTTGACCAAGATCGTGGAGGCGAACCTTGATCCGGATGCTTACGGCCAGGTCCACTGGATGCCGATCAAGATCGCGCTGGCGGCCATCCTGCTCGCGTGCATCTTCGATTTGTTCGACGGCCGTGTGGCGCGCATGGGCGGCCATGAAAGCCCGTTCGGCCGCGAATTCGATTCGCTGGCGGATCTGGTTTCGTTCGGCGTCGCCCCGGCGTTTCTGGTGCATCGCGTCGTTTTGCGCGACGCGTTGCCGGAGGAATACGCGGAACTCGGCTGGTTCATCGCCTCGATATACCTCATCTGCGGCGCCTTCCGGTTGGCGCGGTTCAATTGCCTGTCCGCGATGAACCTGCCGGGCGCGGGCAAGGATTTTCTTGGATTTCCCATCCCCTCGGCGGCGGGGCTGGTCGCGTCGTTGACGCTGCTCATCATCCATTCCAACGAGAAGGAAAAAAGCCTCGGCCACTGGGGTTATCTGCTGCCGGCGGTCTTGATCTTCCTCTCCGCGATGATGGTCAGCGAAGTGAAGTATCCGAGCTTCAAGGGCCTGGGGCTGCGTTCCACGACGACGTTTTCAAAATTCATCGTGACGGCGATGTTCGTGGGCCTGATCGTGATTTTCCGCGAGAAAATATTGTATTACGTCCTGCCATTGTTTTTCACGGGCTATTTGATCTACGGCTTTGTACGCCCGCACATCTCGCGCGCCTGGCGGCGGGAAATCGAGGAAGATGACGATGCGGAGGCGCAGGACTGATGGGTGATTCGCATCCAGTGCTGGCCTCGGCGGTTGCGGGTTTCATCTTCTCGCTGCTGTTCGCCTCGATTCCGGTCGGCCCGATCAACCTCACCATCCTCGGCGAAGGCGCGCGGCGCGGCTTCCGCTGGTGTTTCATGGTCGGGATGGGCGCGGCGTCGATGGATGCGATCTACTGCGCGGTTTCCTTCACGGGCATTTCGCAGTTCATCGACCACGGCATCGTGAAAGCCTCGCTGCAGGTGGCGAGCTTCGTTTTTTTGCTCTATCTTGGTTTCAAGTTCCTGATGGCGCCGACGGTGAACGTGCCGAACAAACTTGACGCCGCCTCGGAAAAACTGGAGCACAAGCTGGAACAGAAATTCAACCCGCATTCGGCCTACGCCACGGGCTTTGTGCGTGTCGCCGCGAATCTCGGCGTACTGGTCACATGGGTGGTGGTGTCGGCGATGTTGATGGCGCACGATTGGGTGGCTGATACACTGGCGGCGAAGACCGCCTGTCTGGGGGGCGTCGTTCTCGCATACTTGCTGTGGTTTGCGTTCATCAGTTATGCGGTGTCGCGCGGGCACGGAAAGTTCAGCGAAAAGACCCTGCTCCGGTTGCAACATGTGTCCGGTATGTGCCTGATTGCGACCGCCTTTATTGACGGCGCCAAGATCGCGTTCGACCTCGCCCATCACAAAATTTAATTATGCTTAAAGCTGGAATCGTCGGATTGCCGAATGTCGGCAAATCAACCCTGTTCAACGCCGTGACCCGCACGCGCAAGGCGGAGGCCGCGAACTACCCGTTCTGCACCATCGACCCGAATGTCGGCATCGTCACCGTTCCGGACGCGCGGCTGCAGGTCTTGAAGGACATCGCCAAGACCAGCGTCATCATCCCGGCGGCGGTCGAATTCGTGGACATCGCCGGCCTCGTCAAGGGTGCGTCGCAGGGCGAAGGCCTTGGCAACAAGTTCCTCTCCCACATCCGCGAGGTGGACGCCATCGTCC
>DATHOG010000086.1:0-70693 GCA_035485115.1 Candidatus Sulfotelmatobacter sp.
CTTCACCCGAAGGCCGGCATATCTTTCTGAAATATAATGAAAAGATTTTGTTTAGCCGCGGCGTGGACGCGGTCAAGCTTGATGAATGTGACGACCAGCCGGAATCGCCCACGCCGTGGTCATTTCCTGCCTCGAGCAAATTTCCCTCGGGCCTGGATGGCGAACGGATGCATTCGCTGTTCGGCCTCCTGTATCAACAAACCATGTTGGAACCGTATCTGAAAAGCGGAACGCGAACATGGGGGTTGGTCCGCAATTCTTATGCCCTGGCCGCCTCTTTGCCCTACGTGCTTTATAGCGATTCGTATGACCACCGGTGTTATGTGCGGGGCCTGGTGAACGAGGGTTTTAGCGGCCTGTTGTGGACGCCAGAGGTCAGGGACGCAGACTCGGTTGAAGATCTCTATCGGCGCGTGGAGACGGTGATTTTTTCACCGTCGGCGTTGATCAACTGCTGGTACATGAAAAATCCGCCCTGGATGCAGATCGACAAGGATAAAAATAATCGCAACGAATGGATGGCAGAGCATGAACAAGTGACGGATGGGATCCGCAAGCTGTTGCAATTGCGGATGAGCTTTGTGCCCTACTTATATTCTGCATTCAATGATTATCATCTCAAAGGCATCCCGCCGATCCGGGCCTTGGTCCTGGACTGGCCGGACGATCCCGGCGTGCGTGAGATTGATGACCAATATATGTTTGGGCCTTCCGTCATGGTGGCGCCGCTATTTGCCGGCCAGGCGACGCGCCCGGTTTATCTGCCGCCGGGAGATTGGTATGATTTTTGGACGCACCAGAAATATTCGGGCGGCCAGACAATACAGGCCACGAACAGCCAGGAACAGATCCCGCTGTATGTCAAGGCAGGGACGCTTCTGCCACTGGCGCAGTCGGTGGAACATATCACTGCTGACACGGTTTTTGATCTGACGGTTCACAGCTTCGGGCCGCAACCGGCTGACTTTACTCTTTATGAGGACGACGGTATCTCAAATGCCTTCGTGAATGGAAAGCAAAACCAAATCCGTCTTCATTGGGAAGATTCAGGGTCTTCGGCGTCACGCGCCGGTGGATATTCGGGACCGGTCCGATACCGCATCGCCAACTGGCAACGGGATTATTAACCTTGTTGTAACAATCTTGTAACCTATTCGGGTCATAAGTTATATTGCACATGGATAATACTGTGCATTGTCTATCTATTACCCTATCGTTTGTGTAATTACCTGCGTTCGCAAATTAGGTCGGGTTTGCGCAAAATGTCCGTTGTATCCCCGGGGATTCGCTGTCAATGTCGCATCACTCACGAAAGATACGTAAAGAAATTAAGCCGACATTTTTTTTATGAATACGGAATTCAAGCCGATTTTTATGACAACGCAAACCATATCGAGCCAACCGATGAGGAACAGGCTTTTGCGCGCGGCCCAACTGATGATCCTGTGCCTGATGGCACAAGCCACAACGGTCTTTGGACTAAGTTTCAATGTGCCGCTGTTGACCTTGACCAACCACAATACGTCGGCGTGTTCGAACTACAGCCCCCATTTTGGAGGATTGGTCTCGCAAAACTTTGGCTCCACCAGCTGGGTGGATACCAATGGCGACACGATAAACATTAATTCAAACCTGGTGGACATGTCCTTGAACCCGGTCTCGCCCGGGCACGTTTCGCATGTGGACGTGCATACGCTGATCCCCAAGCGGCCCGACCTGCGCTGGTTCGCGAACGGCACCTGCTGGTGGGGTGAAGGTCCCTCGCACCACATTGACAACGGCACGACCAATACCACGCCCGCTTATGCGGCGGCGATGGTCAACGACCTGGCCAGCCGTGGTTTCAACGGATTGATTTTTTCCTGGTATGGCAAGGGCGACCAGACGGATACCGTGGCAAAAAACGTGAAACAATATCTGGCGACCAACACCGTCGTCACGAACTTCACGATCACCATCATGATTGTCTTCGGTGATTTCGTGGGGGGCGAAACCACCAACAATGTCCTGAACAACATCCTGTACTGTGAAACGAATTATTTCAACGCCGTCAATATCAACGGAGCATCAACTTATGAAAACGAAAAGGGCCACCCGTTGTTGATGTTTTTTAATGTGTCGCCCGCTTATTTCTCCCAGTCGCAGATGACGACGATGAAGGCGCAGACCTCCGCCAACACCTATTGGGTGCAGGAGGGTGTCGGCGAAATCGGCGATTCGTGGGTGAATATGACCTATCTATGGACGGACAACTATGATGTAGGGAACACCAATTGGCTGGCCACCAATCCTTATAACTTGAACGTGGTCACCAACCAATATTCAACCTTCAGGTCCAACCCCGGCAAGCAGGCCTACGGAGCGATGTGCGCGCATTTCAACGGGACTTTGACGAAATCCATACCCTGGTCGCTGGGCAAATATCTGCCCAGCGGTAACGGGCTTTGTGAGTATTACCGGGCACAAGAAATTAACGCGGTGATTCCCACGAACATGACGCGAATGCAGTGGGCGACGTGGAGCGACTATGAGGAAGGCACGGAAATCGAGCTTGGGACGGAGAACTACATCGCCCTGACTACATCGATGAACGGCAGCAAACTCTCGTGGACGAATACTTCCGGCGACCTACGGACCGTGGATCATTTTGATGTATACGCCTCGACGGATGGCGTGAATTCGGCGCTGATTTGTTCCAACGTCCCCACCAGCATACTTCAAACGAATCTCAGCCTGATCGGTTTGCCTTCAGGCAACTATCACCTTTATGTGGATGCCGTTGGCTTGCCCTGCATCCGGGATCATCTGAGCACATCAGTGACTTATGATGTTAATAACAATTATGCGGTCGGTTGGCCGAATCCAGCGGGCATTGTTTACGGGACGGCGCTGGGAGCGGGCCAGAACAATGCGACCTCGAGCGTGGCGGGTATCTTTGTATACAGCCCGCCCAACGGTACCATCCTGTCGGCGGGGACGAACTTGCTGACGGCCTTATTTACGCCGACAGACACGAACACTTATTGGCAGACCAATCTGAGTGCAACCTTGGTGGTCGCCCCGGCACCATTGACTGTCACGGCCGATGCGCAGGACAATACCTATGGCACCACCCAGCCGTCGCCAGTACCCGGCTCCACCGCGTTCACCTCAGCCGGTCTGCAAAATAGTCAAACCATCGGGAGCGTGACCTTGACCTACTCGGGCGGCGGAACCAACGGCACCGCCGCCGCCGGGTCCACCGCAACTATCACGCCCAGCACGGCCACGGGCGGGACGTTTAGCGCGGCCAACTATTCCATCACCTACGATGCCGGGACCTTGACGGTCACCACGGCGCCCTTGACGATCACGGCCGATGCGCAGAGCAAAGCATACGGCACGACGCTGACCTTGGGTGCGGGACAGACGGCGTTTACGAGCGGAGGATTGGAAAATGGCGAGTCGATCGGATCCGTGACACTCACCAGTTCCGGCGCGACGAACACGGCCCCGGTGGGTACTTATTCCATCGTGCCGAGTGCGGTGACGGGTGGAACCTTTAA
Source organism: Candidatus Sulfotelmatobacter sp. (assembly GCA_035485115.1). Classification (GTDB taxonomy): domain Bacteria; phylum Verrucomicrobiota; class Verrucomicrobiia; order Limisphaerales; family UBA11358; genus UBA11358. The sequence continues at coordinate 3,546 of DATHOG010000086.1, forward strand.
TTCAGCGAACTATAATATAAGCTATGACAACGGGGAATTGACGGTCTTCCAGCCCGGAGCCTTGCCGGAGCCCTGGACCAATCAGGATATTGGAACCGTCGGTGTCGCCGGCAGCGCTTCTTATTCCAATGGAGTCTTTACAGTGAGCGGATCAGGGGTGGATATCTGGAGCACCAACGACAGTTTCCAGATGGTTTATCAGCCGTGGACCGGGAACGGGGAGATTGTGGCCCGAGTCACCTCCATGCAAGACACGGCTTCGGCAGCCAAGGCGGGCCTGATGTTCCGGGAGACGCTTAACCCCGGTTCCGCCGAAGGCGACCTTTTTGTCACTCCAAGCAGCGGTGTTTCGATGCAGGGCCGTACCATTAGCGGCGCCCTTACCACCAATGTGGAGACGTTATCGGGTATTATCACTCCATGCTGGCTGGAATTGATCCGGGAGGGTAACTACCTGTATGGTTATGAATCTTCAGACGGCGTCAACTGGATATCCGTGGGCACAAACCTCTATTCAATGACGAATACGATTTATGTCGGCCTGTGCGTGACTTCAAAAACGAACACGCTCTTAAACACCTGCACCTTCGACAATGTTTCGGTCGGTGCGCCCTGGCAGAACCAGGACATCGGCAATGTGGGTGTGGCCGGCAGTTCGCAGATTGATTATTCCAACGGAGTCGTTACGGTGAGCGGCTCGGGGGTTGATATTTGGGGAAGCGCCGATTCGTTCCAGTATCTTTATCAGACCGGCAGCGGGGATAGCGCGATTGTCGCGCAAGTGACGGGCGTGGAAGGAACGTCGCCGTGGGCGAAAGCGGCCGTGATGATCCGGGAAACGCTGGCCACGAATTCACGCAATACCATCCTGTTCCTCTCGGCTTCCAACGGGGTGCAGTTGCAAGGCCGGACCGCCACGGGAGGATCAACGGTTGCCATCGTAAACGTCACTAATCTGGCGGCGCCACAATGGATCCAGTTGGTCCGCAGCAGCCAGAACATGAACGCCTATATCTCGGCGGACGGACTCAACTGGTCATGGATCGGGACGCAGACAAATCCCATCTCCACCAGCAGCTACGACATCGGCCTGGCGGTTACATCCAAGACCAACAGCGCGCTCAACACTTCGACCTTCGACAACGTGAGCATCCAGAACGCGTGGGCGAGCGATGACATTGGCAGCGTGGGCGTGGCGGGCGATGCAAGCATCAATAATTCAAACGGCACGAACAGTATCTTCACCGTCAGCGGATCGGGGCAGGATATTTGGAGCACGAACGATGAGTTTCAATTTGTCAGTCAGCCGCTTTACGGGAACGGGCAGATTGTGGCGCGGGTTCTCAGCGTCCAGGAAACGGATCCGTGGTCCAAGGCCGGCGTGATGGTCCGGGACACCGAAGCACCGAATGCGATCAACGCCCTGCTGTTTGTGGCGGGGGCCAGCACCAACGGGGTCTCGTTTCAAGGCCGGACCAGCACCGGTGGCACCACCGGCACGTTTACGAGTGTCAGCAACATCAGCGCGCCCTATTGGCTGAAGCTCACCCGCAGCGGCAGCACCTTGACCGCCTATGATTCAAGCAATGGCTCGAGCTGGACGCAGGTTGGCACGGCCCAGACGATCACCATGTCCACCAATGCCGTCATCGGCCTGGTTGTTGGCTCCAAGAACAACACGGAGTTGAACACCTCCGTGTTTGATAACGTCACGATCACGCCGACGCCATAGACCGGTGAAGGGTGGGGAGTAAAATGGAATGACAATCCGCGGCGAGCCGCCGTGAGCCCTGGGTTTAAGCGGCTCGCGCGGACGCTCGCCCCACCAATTTAAGACGCTACCAACTTCCGCGCTTGTTCGACGGCGTTAAAATGGCAATCATTGAGTCAGTACAATAATACTGATTTTGAGCGCGATCCCTCAACGCTGGCTCCGCATCATCCCGGTGGCGCTCATCATGTATACGATCTCGTATGTGGATCGTACGAACATCTCGCTGGCGCTGGAGCCGAACATTTCGTCCATGATGCACGACCTGCTGATGGACGACCGCATGAAGGGCCAGGCGGCGGGAGTTTTTTTCCTGGGCTACGTTCTGTTACAGATGGCCGGAGGGTTTCTGGCCGGAAAATGGAGCGCCAAAAGACTCGTCAGCCTGTGTTTGATTTTTTGGGGCGCTTGCGCCGTGGCTTGCGGTCTGGCGAAAACTTTCTACCAGTTTGAAATCGCGCGATTCCTGCTGGGGGTTTCTGAAAGTTGTGTGTTCCCGGCGACGGTCGTGCTGCTGGCGAACTGGTTTCCCCGGGCGGAGCGGGCGCGGGCGAATGCCTTCTGGAACCTATGCCAGCCGCTGGCGGTCGCGGCCTCGGCGCCGGTCACGGGCTGGCTGCTCGGCGCGTATGGGTGGCAAACGATGCTGATTTTGGAGGGTGCATTACCGTTTATCTGGCTGCCCATCTGGTGGTTTTTTATCGCCGACCGGCCACGGGATGCAAAATGGATTTCTGGCGAGGAAAGAAATTTTTTGGAGACCACGTTGGAGCGTGAAGCGGCGGAATTGGAGCCGCCGGTAAAAATCCCGTTCTGGCAACGACTCGCCCGGCGCGAAATTCTGGTGATGATCGTGATGAACTTTCTCCATAACTCGGCGGCCTACGGCTGCATGGTGTTTTTCACCGCAGGTTTGAATTCGAGAAATTTCAGCCCGGTGCAGCATGGATTTTTATTCGCCGCCCCGTATGCCGTGACCGCCGTGATCATGGTGCTCAATTCGTGGCACTCGGATAAAACCGGCGAACGGCGCGGGCATGTGGCGCTGGTCTATACGCTGAGTGGAGCGAGTTTGATTTTGAGCGTGCTGACGAGGGATCATTTCTGGATGTCCTACGTATTCTTGTGCCTCGCGATTCCCGGGCCGTTCGCCGCGCTTGCGCCATTTTGGGCGATTCCGACGGAGACGTTGCCGCGCCAGGTCTTCGGGCCGGTCATCGGCCTGGTCAATGCGCTCGGCAACACCGGCGGCTTTGCCGGGCCTTACATCGTCGGCTGGCTCAAGACGGAATACCACAGCACGGCGATTCCGTTTGCCGCCCTGGGGCTGGGCATGCTGGTCGCCGCCGGACTGGCGTTTCTGTTGCCGAAAGGCTTGAAGCCGGTAACAGCATTTCCCTAAGTACTCTAATGCCTGGCTTTCAACGCGTGAATCAATTCCATGACGATTTTAGCCGGTGATTGTTTGCAATTGAATACAAAGGCGTCGGTCGGCGCTTCCAGAATCATGAACTGGCTCGCCAACAGGGCAGGGGGCAGGAAGTGGCCACGACGGTTTTTGAGCCGCTCCGCAATCAAGGTCCGCGAGCCGGTGAGATACACAAACTTCACACGCGGATCTTTTGCCGCCAGCGTGGTGCGATATTTGGCCTTGAGCGCGGAACAGGTCAAAACGGTAAATTCCTCCCTGGCCAGTGCGCGGACAATGATTTTTCGCAAGGACATCAGCCATTGTTTGCGGTCGGTGTCGGTGAGCGGCATTCCGGCGCTCATCTTGGTGATATTTTTCGGCGGGTGAAAATCATCGCCCTCGAAGAAAACGGCGCCGGTGCGGCGGGCGAAGAGTTTGGCAACGGTCGTCTTGCCGCTGCCGGCCACGCCCATGAAAATCAGAACGATTGGATCGTGGGGTATTTCTCGTTTCACAAAATATCAGGTTCAGCCATTTGCGGAGTCACGCAAGCTTCAAATACGACAGGATCCGCAATGAGTTGCGGGCGCTAATTTGACCTGGAGACGAGGGGTCTTCGTTGTTTTGGTGGAATGCCAGGAAAGGAACTAAAAATAAGCACCTACCCGCATTGATGCTCTGCAATGCGGGTAGGTGATTTTACAAATCGCCGGACGGGTTGTCGAGTCTGAGTTGTCGAGTCTGTTATGCAATGGGTAGTATCCTGAATGTGGTATCCTGAATAATACAGTCGATATCATTGGTATAGTCGCGAGCTCAATGCAGTCCGTCTCCGGAAAGCCCGGCGGAACGCCATTTTTCAGGCCTGACAGAATGGTTTTATGCCTGACAGACGGGTTTTATAAGACCATTATTCCACCGAAAACAGCGAGGAACCTTAATTAAAATTGTAGAACATTGAGGTTTAACTGGTTACGGAAATTTTTAACAGAATTGACGATAATTGTTGCTATCGTGCCGAAACCTGCCATTGTTGCGGGGTCTGATTGACCATTCTTTCTATACGATATGTTGAAATCTTCAGGTGAATTTAGTTCAGTGATGATTTTTAAGTCCGATTTCCGGAGACAGTCTGTTTAAGTTAATTCAGTCTTGGACAACAAATACATCACATGAGCAACAAACTATTCGTGGGAAATCTTTCCTTCGACACAACCGAAAACGACCTGCAAGACGCCTTTGCGGCCTACGGCACGGTCTCTGAAACCAACCTGATGATGGATCGCATGACCAACCGCCCCCGCGGTTTCGGTTTTGTGACCATGAGCACGGCTGAAGAAGCCCAAGCCGCCATTGCTGGATTGCATGGCCGTGATTTGGGTGGTCGCGCCTTGACGGTGAACGTGGCCAAACCGCGTGAAGAACGCCCGCCCGGTGGCGGTGGTGGTCGTCGTGAATACGGCGGCGGCGGTGGTGGTGGCCGTGGTGGCAGCGGTGGCGGCGGCGGTGGCCGTGGTCGCTATTGATCTTTAAGTAATTCGCAGCAGCGGAGTCCGGGCAACCGGACTCCGCTGTTTTGTTTTCACGACAAATCAACCGCCGGGTATTTAATTTTCACGTTTCACCAAGGTGTTGTCTTCATACAGCAGTCCTTTGGCTTCGCGCCAAGCGAGCCAGGCAATAACGATATCGTGGGTGGCTGCCTTGCCGCTGAGAACAGGACGCCATTGGTTTTTTGGAGGGGCGGGCATTTGGGATGTGGTTTCGGTGAATAGCTGGCGGGCTTCCTCGACGCGGTTTTCCCGAAACAGGCACATGGCGCGGAAAAAGCCGGCGGTAGGCAACACATCCAGGTACTTGCCGGCGGTCTGAGCGGCGGTGGCGAGGTCTTGTTCGGCGTTGGTGTATTGCCCGGAGCGGTATTCAATCATGCCGAGGCTCAAATAATACCAAGACCGGCCAGGCGTGCCCTCGCGCAATTCCACGCCCTGGCGGGCCAGCCCGACAGCCTTGGCAAGCATTTCGGAATCTGAAGACGGCACAAGGCTATATGCCTTCGACACGGCCTCGTCTCTGTAGGCGGTGTCCCCGTCGGAAACCGAGCGCAAATAACTGGTGCGCATTATCTCAAAGTCGTTTGTTTTTCCAAACCATACCTGCCAGGCGGCGAGCGACACCCGCGCATCCGAATCGGCGGGATATAAATCGCAAATTTTTTTGAGCGTGGCCATGGCCTCGTCCGGCTTGCCGGCGGCGCAATAACAATCGGCCAGGGTTTTGAACACGGTTGATCTGGTGGTGCCCAAATTGGCGGAATCAGCGGCCTGTTGAAACCACTTCAACGCTTCATCCTCATCTTGTTTCACCCCCCGGCCTTCAAAATAAAGCATTCCCATCTGAAGCCGGGCTTGCGGATTTCCGCGAAGGGCGGATTGCAAAATCAATTGTGCGCCGGTGGCGGCGTCGACCGGCATGCCTTGCCCGCGCAGATAAATCATCCCGAGCTCGAATTGCGCCGTGGCCGCACAATCAGAACCGGGATCGGCCAGGGGTTTATATAGGTTGATGGCCTCGTCAAATTTGCCTTCCTTTAGCAATAAGTCTCCGAGGTTTTGCAAAGCCGTGGTAGTCAGTGTCAGACCGTCGCCAAACAACTGCCGGCGGATCTCCAGGGAGCGGCGCATCAGCGACTCGGCCTCGGCCAGTTTATCCTCGGCCTCGAGCAATTGGCCAAGGTTCAACAGCGTGGTGGCTACTTCGGCATTGTTAGGACCCAGCAACGTCTTCTGGATGTCCAACGCTTCGCGACGCGCTTTTTCGGAATCGGCAAGTTTTCCATCGTTCCGATAGATTGTGGCCAGCAGATTGAGCGACTGCGCCACACTAGGATGCCTTCGGCCATATAATTGCTGTTTGGCTTCCACTAATTTTGACAGGGTGATTTCTTCCGCATCCCATTGACCATGCAAATCCATTTTGGCTGCTTGCAGGCGGAGCGTCGCGATGCTCACCAGTGGATTGTTGGTGCCCAGAATCTTGGTGCGGACCGCCAACGCTTCTTCGCTGACCTCCAAGCCGCTTTTCACCGTTGGCGGCATGGAAAGCAGCAAGCCGCCATAGTCGTCCAAAGTATCGGCCACTTCGAGGTTATCGTGGCCGAGCAACGCTTCCTTGGCGAGCAACGCCTCATTCAGCACAGCTCCGGCTTTGCCGCCCAGTCCTTTTGAATTTAGGATCGCAGCATAATTTTCCAAAGATCGGGCAAGGTCCAGGTTCGTGCCGCCAAAAAGCAAGCGCTGTAAGTTGATGCCCTGCATCGCCAAAGATTCGGCCTCGACAAGATGACCTTCCCGCCACAATACATGACTGAGGCGACCCATGGTGTCAGCCACTTCGGCGGAATTTGTGCCGTTGACCGTCTCCCGCAGTTCGAGCGCGCGGCGATCCATGGCTTCGGCATTGGTGAGGTCGCCGATTTCCCAATACACTTCACCGAGCGTGGTGCGCAGTTCGGCTTCCACCCCCGGTTGCCTCGTAAGGTTGGTGCCCAATCGCTGGGAGGTGGTATCGAGGATTTTTTTCAGCAGCGTGGTATCCGCGCCCTGGGAGACCGAGGGACCGACTCCCTTGAGCATGTCTTCTAGAAATTGAGCCGTTTCCCGGCTCTTGGCCGCTTCGTCTTCGGCTTTTTGTTCGTCGGTGTGCGCGAGTTGTTCATTGGCCAGCGCCTTCAGTTCGCTTGACTGGGCCAGTTTTTCATTGGCCTGGGCGGTCACGCGCAACTGGTCGGCTTCCAGACGGGCCTGATATTCCTGATACAATCCCCAAAGAGAAATCGCGACTCCGATCATCAAGGCCAGGCCAATGGCCGCGCCGGCCGCAAAAGCAAGCCGGTTACGGCGGATTAATTTTTGAAATCGATAGGCGCGGCTGGGCGGGCGGGCCAACACGGGTTCGTTCTCGAGATGCCGGTGGATGTCCTGGGCCAATCCATTGGTGGTTTCGTAGCGCCGCGAACGATCTTTCTCCAGCGCCTTCATCACGATCCAATCCAGGTCACCGCGCACCAGATGAATCAATTGGGGAGCGTCCGTCTGACGGCAGCCAGCGACTTCGTCCAGGTCGGTGCCGCTCATGGTGCTCAGTTGCGTGGAGGGCGCGGCAGGTTCCTGCTCACGGATCGTGCGGCGGATCTGGTCAAGTCCGGCACGTGACAGTTCTTGGGCATCAAACGGAGTCCGGCCGGTCAATAGCTCATACAACAACACGCCCAGGCTGTAGATGTCGCTACGCGTATCAATGTCCACCTCCCGGGCATCGGCTTGTTCGGGGCTCATGTAGGCCGGCGTGCCGATAAATTGTTCCAACGCGGTAAAGACCGTCTGGTCGGATAACTTGCCGCGCGTCGCCTTGGCGATGCCAAAATCAATGACTTTGGGTCGGGGTACGCCATCGGTCAGGGTCACGAGAATGTTCGAAGGCTTGAGGTCACGGTGGATGATGCCTTTTTGGTGGGCGTGTTGAACGGCCTGGCAAACTTGGATGAACAGCTTGAGACGTGCACGTGTGGAAAGCCGGTGCTGATTGCAAAAGTCGGTGATTTTGATGCCGTCCACCAGTTCCATCACGAAATACGGCCGCCCGCCGTCCGTGGTGCCGGCATCCAGAACTTTGGCGATGCCGGGATGGTCCATGAGCGCAAGCGCCTGACGCTCCGCCTCGAAGCGGGCAATGACACTTTTCGTGTCCATGCCCAGCTTAATGATCTTGAGCGCCACGGAGCGCCGCACGGGCTGCTCCTGGCCGGCTTTATAGACGACACCGCAACCGCCCTCGCCAATTTGAGCCATCAGTTCGTAATGGCCGATGCGGTCGCCTATTTTTTCGGACGGCGCGACAGTGGTGCGAGAAATTCCAGAGCCGATCAATTCCGATGCCGGGGTTTCCATGAATGAATGCGGCTGGTCAGCGGTATGCAGCAGCTCCTCCACCCGGCGGCGCAGGTCCGGGTTGCCGGCACAGGCAGAATCCAGGAATGCGGCGCGCGGTTCCCGGGGCAATCGCCGGGCTTCGCTGAAAATCACCAGCTCTTTTTCGAAGCTTTCGTTCACTAAATTGGATGTTCCTTCCATTCAAGGCGCAAAACCAGAGCAAAAAGCGCAACCAAAATACAAAAAAAGCGGCTTAAAAAAATTCCAAACGTTTGCGCTTTTGGGGAGGTGAATTCCGCATTGTCTCATGGAAGGCAATTTCCCAGACAAATATCCGGGGAGTCTCCGTCACACAATATGAAGATGATCATTCAATTTCGAGGAACCAGAGTTTTGCTGTGCGGTGCCGCAATCGCCGTCGCGTCATGGTTGGTGATTGCCAGGGCCACACTGCTTGCGCCAAGCGAGACCGGCCATCCGCCCGCATACACGTTCGTTGCGATGACTTCCCAAGGGGAGCCGGCAACAAACACCCTGGCCAGTTCACCGAGACCTAGGGGGTTAGCGGTGGACGGCCAGGGTAATGTTTTTTTTACAGAAATGCGCCATCAGGTGATTTGCGAGATCACCGCGTCCGGATTCTTCAGGATCATCGCGGGCAAATGGGACGCCATCGGCAGTGCGGACGGCCAGGGTGCCGTGGCTCGGTTTCATTATCCGAGGGGAATCGCCGCAGATCCTGATGGCAACATTTATGTGGCGGACACCAGCAACAACACCATTCGCCGCATCACAACCAATGGCGTGGTGAGCACACTTGCGGGTAAAGCGGGAGTGGCCGGGGCTGCTGACGGCGTTGGAAGTGAAGCCCAGTTCAACTATCCCTGTGATCTGGCAGTTGATGCTTCCGGGACGATCTATGTGGCGGACCTTTATAATTATGTCATCCGCAAGGTGACGCCCGGCGGTTTTGTGACCACGTTCGCCGGACAGGCCGGAGAAAGCGGTGTGGTGGATGGCAGGGGAGGGAATGCACAATTCGAAGTGCCAACGGGCATCGCGGTGGACTCCTCGGGAAATGTTTTTGTCTCCGACATGGTCCAAAATTGCATCCGCAAAATCACTCCCGCCCGAATCGTGACGACCCTCGCCGGCAAGCCGGGTTATTCCGGCGGCGACGCCGATGGCGCGGGCCGGGCCGCACGATTTCAAAGGCCGATCGGACTGGCCGCTGATGCGGCAGGAAACGTCTATGTGGCGGATTTGGGCAACCGATCCATTCGCCGTATCGCTCCGGATGGAACCGTGGCCACACTGGACTGTATTTCCGGGGATCAGGATGATAACGGTGCGACCGGCAAGGGAACCACCGCACCCGGCGATCCGTTCCGCATCGCGCTGGACAACACGGGAAACCTGTATCTGGCCGACCTCAAATATTCCATGATTCGCAAAGGCATACCTGCACCGGCCGGCGGCACGCCATTGACGTTGGCCACGCCGTGAGCAGATACGCTTTGCTTCCAAAGTTACAATGCCGGCAAAAAAGACTTTACTTGGAGCGCCACTTGGGCGCCTCTAATGGCATTGAGCGACGTTACCCGCATTCTGCAATCCATGGAGCACGGCGACCCGACCGCCGCGGATGAGCTTTTGCCGTTGGTTTATGACGAGCTGCGCAAACTGGCCGCGGTCCGGATGGCCAACGAATCGCCCAATCAAACATTGCAACCGACGGCCCTGTTGCATGAGGCCTGGCTGCGGCTGACGGGTGGAAACAATCCGTCATTCGCCAACCGGGCGCATTTTTTTGCGGCCGCAGCCGAGGCCATCCGCCGGATCCTGATCGACAAGGCCCGGCGCAAACAGGCGCTCCGCCACGGTGGCGGGCAGCAACGCGTGGAACTTGACGAGGTGGAGATCGCCGCCCCGGGAGACGATCAGGAAATATTGGATGTCCATGAAGCCCTGGACAAGCTGGCTTTGATAAACGGTGCGGAAGCAGAGCTGGTAAAGTTACGTTACTTTGTCGGGTTGACCTTGGAGGAATGCGCCCAGGTCATGAACATTTCCGCGCGGACCGCCGACAATTATTGGGCCCACGCCAAGGCATGGCTGTTCAACGAGATCAAAAGCAACCGCGCTGGTTAGAATCAGTCCTTCACTTGGCAGGCGCGATGCGCCACATGGTTCCGTGGCCGTCTTCCGTGATCAAAAGCGCGCCGTCATGCGCGACCGTCACGCCCACGGGGCGGCCCCAGACAGACAGGTCATCCACCACAAAGCCGGTCATGAAATCTTCATACTCCCCGGTGGGCACACCATTTTTAATACGGATGCGCGCGATTTTGTAACCGGTGCGCACGTTGCGGTTCCAGGAACCGTGCAGCGCCACAAACGCGTCGCCGCGGTATTCCGCAGGAAACGCGGCCACGCCCGTGGTTGCGGTGTAAAAAGTCATTTCCAACGAGGCGGAATGGGATTGCTCCAGGACATCAGGCACGATCGCCTTGCCCGCGAGGTCGGGGCGTTCGCCCGCGTGACGCGGGTCTTCGTTGTCGCCCATGTAATACCAGGGCCAGCCGTAATAGCCGCCTTCCTGCACGCGCGTAACGTAATCAGGCACAAGATTGTCGCCGAGGCCATCGCGCTCGTTGACCGACACCCACAAATCACCGGTGATCTGATTGATGGCCATGCCGACGGCGTTGCGGATGCCGGTGGCGTACGCGTGCAGCGGCGTTTTGCCTTCGGGATCGGTCACCAATACCTGTGCCCGATGTTCTTCCGAATCCCACGCCGCGCCCAGGCCGTTTTCAGCTTCCCAAGTCTTGATGTCTTCCGGCGGTTTCTTTTGCATTTTTTCGGCGACGTTCGAGCCGGAGCCGCAGGAAATGAACATCCGCTTGCCGTCCTTGGAAAATACGACGTCGCGCGTGGTATGGCCGCCGGTCGAATCCGCGAGCTTGGGCACAATGACCTCCGGCGCATCCGTGGCTTGCAGATCGCCGTTGTGATAGGGAAAACGGACCACGGAATTATTGTTGGCGACATAGATCCATTTTGGATTTTCCCCGGGGGGATAAAACGAGATGCCGAACGGGCGGTCGAGATTTTCCGCAAAGATTTGGTTCACCGTCGGTGCGTCCGCGCCGTCGACCGTGCGCATCACGCGAATGCGGTTGTGGCCGGTGTCGGCGATGAAAATGTCGCCATTGGGCGCGGTGCGGAGCAGGCGGCAGTTGCCGAGGTCCTCTGCGAATTTTTTCACGGTGAATCCCGGCGGCAGGGATAGCACGGCATTGGCCGGCTGGGGGGCGACTTTAGGGCCGTTGCCGGCGGAAATGGTGGCGAACGGTTTGGGCAGTTCTTCCACGATGAAATGATGATTCAGGCCCGGCTTCTGACGCGGCCAGTCATTGACGTCTGTTCCGTTGGCCGAGGACGGCACAATCTGATACTTCAGCGTGACGCCTTCGGGGAGTTTCAAGGTGGAAAGAAACGCGATCACATCGGCGCGGTTGCCGGCATCCGGCACGGGCATGGGCATGAGCGTGCCGGGCACAGCCACGGGCGGGTTGGACAAAAACCGGTCGAGGGTTGCCGCATCCCAGGTCAGCCCCGAATTCAGTATTGCCGGGGTGTAATTGAAATGGCCGCAGGTTCCCGCCGGGCGCCCGACCACGCCGACGAGGCTTGGGCCTTGCCTGATGATGACCGTGTTGTTCCGCGCCAGTTCCGCCGAATGGCAAATGGCGCAATTGACCTGGAAATAGATTTTACCGCGATCGACCGAGCCCGGCTGATCTTGCGCCGGTGAGATGGCGCAGGTGGCGAGGAGGAGAATGCTGGCGGGCCAGTACCATCGAGCTAATGAGTTTGCGGACATGTGTTTGGTTCTTGGTTTGACGGGAAAGTGTGGGGTGAAGTTTCAGGAATTTCAATCCCGGATGCACCTGTCACCAGTTACTTACCACAGCGGCTCTCCCCGGAAATCCCGGGTCCGGTCAACCGGCGCGTTATTTTCAACCCGCCGGGATCGCACGAGCTTAAAGTTCCTGCTGTCCGGCGGTCCCTCCCGAACTCGCCTGGGAGGATTTTCGCTTTCTGGTTGGATTTGGTCGGATTCACCCGGAGCGCGGGTCTGTGACCCGCAGGAACTTTCGCCAGCCGGATCGTGGTCGCCTTTTACCTCTCGTCTCCCATCCGTCGATATAGGTTGCCCTGCATCTTTTGTCTGGTCACCCGGTAGCGCAGGCGTCCCGCCTGCTTCTGACCGCCGGAGTGCGTCCGTCCCGGACGCTGCAATGTTGCCCGCACTGGTCATATTCGAATTACCGACGATTTTGGCATTTCCAGAAGGCTCCGGCTCCCGTACCCCTCCGGAAGGAGCGTCCGCCCCCGATTCGCCACCACCCTGTGGCTCAGGAACGCTCGTCACTGGTTGTATTCCAAACAACACCTCCATGAAATGCCGGGTCTTTTCCGCTTCAGAAATTACGGGTTTCGTTTTTTCCGCCAAGGCAACATCCAACTGTTGAAGTGCGATCGTCCCACCGTCCGACTTGTCCGCCATAGTTTTAACGACGGCGGAAGTTTGACTATGTTTGACTGACTTTGACCCGTCGCATGTTTGTGGCTGGTGGGGCGAGCCGTTTTCCGCCCCCGATTGGCCGCCACCCTGCGGCTCTGGCTCCGATAAGTCCGGCTTCGCCGGCAGTCCGAAAAGCTGACGCAACTGCCCGGCAGTATCGACCTGCTTAGACTTTGCGCCTTTGTTAGCCCGTCCGGCTCGGCCCCCTGCGGCCTTGTCCGATCTCCGTACCTTTGTGTCTTTGTGGTTTAATGTCTTTTTCTGCGTCTTGGCGCCTTTGCGCCTTTGCGTGATGTCCGTTTCGGATTGGTGGCTTTCCGCAAGGACCGCCTGCACCTTGCAGTTCTCCACCCATTTCTTGAAATAGCCCACCATCTCTTCTTTCGTCTTTTCCCGTTCCATCTCCGTGCGCACCTCCTCCAGCCGCAACCGCGTACAATGATAATCCCCGCGCCGCAGCGCCACGATATTCCGGCACAACCCGTGCAACGACTTCAACTGCTGCTGCATCCCCTCCGACACCTCGCCGGACCAGTCCGACAACACCCCTGCATAGCGCGCCGCCAACACCGTCGCCAGATGATCCGTCAACCGCCCGTTCGACACCGAACTCAACTCCTCCGCATTCTCCCCCATATCCCGCGCCTGCGTGAGCAACTCCCGTTGCGATTGCCAGCGCACAAATCCTCCCAGCCGCCACTCGCTCAGATTCTGTTTGCTGATGGGCACCCCGCCGAATTGCTCTTTCAAGACCGACCGCACCGCCGGCAGCCTGTTCAACCAGGCCAGCAGTGGTTTGGCCGGTACATTATCATCCAGCCGCCGGTTCAGTTCCTCGCGGATTTCCCGCGCCAACCGTGCAATCTTTCCATACATAATAATGTTCCTTTGATGTAGCACCCGCGTCCCGCGGGTTGGCCGTGCGCCTCGCACTTTTTGGCGTCCCGCCGAAAATGGGATTCAGGGTGCTTCGATTTAACGATTTTGGCTCATAACTCGTTAGTGCCCCTCCGGAAGGAGCGCCCTTCTGGAAGAAGCGTTCGCCGCGTCAACCCGCTCATCCCCGAACAACCGCCGCCGCAAACGATCAAGCTTTTCCAGATCCGAAAGCTGTGTGCCCGTATTTTTGGCCAGCGCCGCATCCAACTGTTCCAATAGCCCTTTATTCCCACCTTGTCGCGTCCCGCTTGCGGGACGGAGCCCCGACTGTCTTTTGTCCTTGGTATTCATGGTTTCACTTCCTCATTTTGCCCGCAAAGTGCTGCCGACTTGCAGTCGGCAGGTTTTTTACAGGCTTGTCGCGTCGTAATGCAGTAAAGGCCGGAGCACCGACTTTTGCTTTCCTGCCCCCGGAGCGCAGGTCTGTGACCTGCAGGACCGCCGCCACGCCAGCTCGCTGTGATGGGTAAAAAAGACTGCGCCCCACAAAGCGCCGTCCCCCTCGCGCCCGCCGCCTCAAACCTCGTTGTCATACGCGCTCAATTAAGCATACAGTGTTTACCATGTCAACATTAAAACGTCTGTGTTTACTTACCTCGGCAGGGCAAAGCTTCCGCTTTGGGTTGGTAGGGATGGCGCGCTGCGCCGTCCCCGGCGGTAAACCCGCCGGAAGGGATGGACTAAACGCGGATTTTACCATCCCGCATGCGGGATTGCGCCCGCTCTACGGGCGCGGACGGCGCGGCGCACCGTCCCTACCAAAATTGCCCCCCTACCCAACGGCGGCACTGTCCTCGCGGCTATGTGCCGGGCTACATCATACGGTAGGTCTCGCATGCGGGATGCCGCTTTGCCTGGATGCACTGAAGGCGCAAAATAAGTCAGCCCAGCGGTTGGTGTTCCGAACGCATCGTGAGGAACACCCACCCTGGGTAAGCCAACAAAAATGCCCCAACCCTGAAAGTGGTTGAATAATCTTAATTATGTAGCAGCCGACGTGAGAAGGCTCTAATCAAAAATTCCGCCCTCCGCATTGGCCTTTGAATCCTCCTCGTCCTCCTCCTCGATTTTTGATTTTGCCCCAAACCATCAACTCTCAACCTTCAACTATCAACCATTTAGGCTTGCCATCCCTCCGCTCCAGGCGCAGATTTCCCAAAGATTTTCATCCGTGTGCGCGCCGGAACAATTGCGCGTGAAATCAATAATCAGCATAAAAATTGGGACGGGAAAAATGAGAACGCCTGGGAAAAGTGTCAATAGTTGGGTCTGCCCCTCCACGCATCATCAAATCGATTCAAGTCCCGGAGGGACGGCAGAGAATCCATGCCCAAATCGCGTGTTTCCTCGTGCAATTCGTGTCTAAATTTTCTCGACTCGGTTCGGAAATGAGATTATTCAACAAACCGTGACCAGCGACGTATATAATAATGTTTGCGCTGAAAATTTAAAGGCTTTCGGCTTCGAAGATCGTATTGCGGTTATTGGTTCCGGGCCATCTTGCCCATTTATTACTTCAATTGACGAGTTGGTCAAACGCTTGCAAAGTGGCTGCAATGTTCGTTTAAAACCGAAAGAATTTCACTGGGACTTTTTTGAAAGAGCGTTTAGAAAGAACCCTAAGGGGTATTTTCAATCTATCAAACAGTCTTTTGGTGACACGCCAGAGTGGGATGCCCGGGCTTATAGGCATCTTGCCGAGATACACTTTAAAAGTTTTGTCACATTGAACTATGATGATCAACTTCCTATTGCGTTCAGGTATAAACATGGAACGAATTTCAGCGAATTATTTCGCGTTTATCCGACTTTAGGGGTCGATAAGTTTTTCTTTCCAAATGATTTGTGCGGTCATAAACAACGACTTGTAGCTATTCACGGTTACAGAAACGACCAGGATCCCAGTTGGCACAAAAATCTCGTTCTAAATGTTTCGGATTATAACAGGCATTATGGAGATGGCACCCAAAGTGACGGTAAAAAAGGTTACCCTGAACTATTTGGCTGGTGGCATGCTCTGCTAACAAGCCAGCCGTGTGTCTTCATCGGAACCTCGCTTCAAGAACCAGGCATTTACAATGTAGTCCAGGAATTGAGAAAAGATGGAAATCCGGACTACATAAAACAAAATCACATTCATTTGAAACATACATCTCGGTTAAACAACACACCGTTTTATGAACCACCTAGAGCAACAATTCACGGCATTCAGCAAGTGTTATATGACAAAATAGATGCTAAGTTTAGTGGTCTATTGGATGTTTTATCGGCTTTTTCGAATATTCCTACCAGCCGACCCGTTCCCATGAATCCAAAACGGACGCCGATCATGATGGACGCCAATTACGATTTTTCATTATGAGCGAATTAAAAGATGACTTATTAGCCTTGAGGTTGGCGGCTCAAAGCATGCCGTCACCCGAAATAATTCGTAGCGTTCTAAAACTTATTGCGAATGGTGACCCCTACGACAAACTATTTTTTGAAACCCTTGATGACCCATCTTGGTTGCCGGTTTTAGACCATTGCGGATATTTTTCCAATCTGCCAGGACTTCAATCAATGCCAGACGGTCGGAAGTATTATCCATTCCATCTGCCGTTTTTTGGGTTAACGAGGTTGGCTGCAAAAGCACCCCACGCAGTTGCTAGCATACTATCCAAACTTGAACTTCCTGAAAACCCAACGGTTGGAGACCAAATATTAAGATGTGTTGCATCGATCCGGGAGCCAACCTGCATCCCTGTGCTTCATCCACTTTTAGTTCAACTTGGAGCAAATCCGAGCAGGTCGTCGTGGATATGGATTCATGAATTGTTAAAGTATTGGATTGAAATTAAAGCATATTCGGATGTGCTTGTTGTTTTGAATTCCTATCTTCAAGCGTCAGCCAATTCGATTAGTGAAAGGTCTCCTGCCAGCGACGAGTGGATGCTCCAACAGGTCGATGGTGAAGCCTTAAATTTGCTGACACCGCTTTACCCCCAACAAATTACCGCGATTGTATTTAATGCGTTAATGCGTTATGCGGAACAGGGCAAAACAAAAATCAGACGCGACAAAAACCCTAAAGAATCCGTGGAGGAAAACGATCTAGGAGCAGACTATATGTCGAGCTTTGCAGTTGAGGACTTTAAAATCCAAGCGCGCCATCAGTCCTTCGAAGTTATTTTGGCTCACCGCCTTTATTTAGCTTCTGAACACATTTTTCGTGATGGGAATGCCGAAAAAGTTGAGATGTTAGACCAGTTGTTGCGTTCAAATGCCTGGGAACTTTTCAGCCGGCTTCGCTGGCAGCTTTATGTTGATTTTCCGGAGTTTAGTTTGTCCCGAGCGAGGAAAGACGTCCTTGAGCAAATCCCGCATTTGAACAGAATTGAATTTGAACATTATCATGAATTTGCTCGTCTTTTGCATGAATTTTCAACCCGCAATAAAAACGAGTTTTTGACAAAAGACGAAGTCACTCGTTTTTTTGATTCCATTTTGAGTGGGCCAATTGATAAATCTGGCGAACGCATCAAGGATGCCTATAAAGAAAATTTCCAACGGAAGCAATTGTGGCCTATTTCAGTATTGTTAAATAATAACCAGGCCGAAGTATTTCGAAATTTGTCAGGCGATAAGAAAACCAGCTTAAATTCATATCAACCCATTCGCATGGCCCATGGGGATGCCCACTTTATTCAGCATGTTCCTCCTCGGGAAAGTGAAAAAATTGGAGAAATGACAAACGAACAATTATGGAAAGAGTTAAATGATTGGTCGTCAAAAGGCAAGAATCCAGACCAAAAAAGCTGGTGGGTCCAGGAAGATTATGGCGCATTTGCAAAAAAATTTGCAGAACTCATAGAAAGCGACCCTAGCCGTTTTTTGCCTGAAACGAAATGGTGGGAAAATCTTAAACGTCCGGAGCCGTTGTTTGAGCCATTAAGCCGAGCCATTGAACGAATTCAAAGAAAGCCAAATGATCAAAAGAGAGATTTCAATGCCGTATTGCCGACTTCAAATGATTGGATGAATTGGTTTGGACTATCGAAGTGGATTATTTCGCAATCATCAATTATTCAGAAAAGTAAAGAAAACTCAGAAAATGCAACTGTAGACCGTTATGGAAGGGGTGATTGGTATTGGCCGCGCACCGTTGTCTCAAATTTTTTAACGGCCGCAATCCAGTCAGATTTAGACGAGGTGACACCATTCATTGTGGACGCAGGGCGGTTATTAAGAGATCTCGCGGAAGCGGAAGATTCTGGGCTTCATGGCTTGGAAAACAACCTGATGGAGGAATGGCTTACTACTGCAATTAATACAGTTCGTGGCCATGCAGTTGAAGGTATTTTAAAGCTCGCCTTGCGGCAAAAGAACACAGAAAAGGAAATCGAGCCTTGGATTTTTGAATTCATTTGTTCTCGTCTTAATTTACTAGATGAATCACCGGCAATTTTTGCGTTGGTTGGGGCAAATCTTCGGTTTTGTGTTTACTTATTTGGTGAAAGGCTTAAGCAATCTCAAAATATTCTTTTCCCACAAAATAGGCCAGAGCATGAAAGAGCCGCCATTGTGGCGCACTTCTGTTTCGATCATCCTATGACTGGAATCCTCGAAACATTTCCTGACTTTCTGAGAAGGGCTCTAGTAATCTTAGAGGCTGTTGTTGCCGAAAAAGATAGTGTGCAAGAAAAGGATAAACCAAGAGATTTCGCCTTACAAGTTGGCGTGCACATCTGTTTTTATAGTTGGAATAATGCTTTATCCAACACAGATAGTGAAAAGTTGCTGGACAGATTTTTTGCCATAGCGCGAGCTGAAACCCGTGCTTCGGTAATCCGCCAAATTGCATGGATTTTTGAAAGAACTGAAAGAGATCAGTCGACGGACGAGAGCAAATCAATTTATCAGCGCGTCATATGTTTGTGGGAGCGTAGATATGGCCAGATCGTTGAGGCAATTGACATTGGCAAGGCTCCCCTTGAAAAATATGAAACTGAATTGGCTTCCTTTTTGAATTGGATTGTTTGCGAATGTTTCGCTTTTGAATGGCGTTTTAAGTACGCAATGCAAGCAATTGGAATGCTAAAGAAAATGCCAGATGTTTTCCACCTTTTGGACAAACTACAGGAATGGAATGAATCCGCTCCTGAGCGCAATAAGCAGTCGCTACAAATACTCGTGGCGATTCTCTCGCGGCCAAATGATCAGCTCCGTTGGCAAATTCAATTTAAGAAACTTGCTCCCTTATTGATTCGTGGAATGGATGGGGATTCGGAAGCTCAGCGATATGCTAAAAAATGTCAGGATTTACTGCTCAAAATGGGTCTATTTGATTTTCTCGATTTAAGTGCTGTCACAGAAAGCATGAAGTGAAGGTTTGATCGAGTAAGTCATATATGAAGGAGTTCTAGCCCTCTACCGCTTTGCATTCGTAACGCCCCATGCTCCGTGATAAAATTCGTCATTCGAACTTCGGATTTTCCCCGTCCCTCCATGGTTGAAAATAAGAGGGCAGGGGATGATGACTATTTGAATAGTCATTTCCTGAACTTGCGTGTTTGGGGGTTGCAGCTTAAATTTCGCGCCCTATGGAAAAAGTCGTCATCATCGGTTCCGGCCCGGCAGGTTGGACTGCCGCCCTTTATACCGCCCGCGCGCAACTTGCGCCGCTGGTGCTCACCGGCCAGCAGCCGGGCGGTCTGCTCACAACCACGAGCATCGTGGAAAATTTTCCCGGATTTCCGGAAGGCGTGGACGGCTACGAGCTGATGACGCGGATGCAGAAGCAGGCGGAACGTTTTGGCGCCAAGACGAGCTTCGGCGTGGTCGAAGCGGTGGATTTTTCAAAGCGTCCGTTTGTGCTGACGGTGGACGGCGAAAAAATGGAGGCACAAACGGTGATCATCGCGACCGGGGCCAGCCATAAACATCTCGGCGTGCCGGGCGAACATGAACTGGAGACGAAGGGCACGACGTATTGCGCGACGTGCGACGGCGCGTTACCGGCCTTTCGCAACCAACCGCTGGTGGTGGTGGGCGGCGGCGATTCGGCCTGCGAAGAGGCGCTGTACCTGACGCGGTTCGGTTCGGAAGTCTATCTCGTCCATCGCCGCGATTCGTTGCGGGCGTCCAAGGTGATGGCGGAACGCGCATTGTCGAATCCGAAGATCAAACCGATCTGGGATTCCGCCGTGACCGAAATCCTTGATGTGAAGCAGGACAAGGTGACGGGCGTGAAGCTAAAGAACCTGAAGACGGGCGAGGAAAAGTTTTTGCCATGTGCGGGGGTTTTCATCGCCATCGGTCATGTGCCGAACTCAAAAATTTTCCAGGGGAAGATCACGCTGGATGAGAACGGTTTCATCGTTCCGCAAAACGGCACGATGACCAATGTGCCGGGGGTATTTGTCGCGGGCGACTGCGCAGACCACGTTTATCGCCAGGCTGTCACGGCGGCGGGCGCGGGTTGCGCGGCGGCGATTGACGCGGAAAGATATCTGGCGGCGCAGAATACCTAAAACGGTTTTAAAACTGGAACCGTTTATTCCCTGGCGTTGCGTTCTCCCTCCCCATGAACCCAAAGATGGTGGGACGAGCACCTCACCCGCCATGGCCGCTGTCGCTGCTCCCCATCGGCTCCGCAGACTCCGCCGACGCGGAGAGGGGGAAACGCTCGCAGCGTCTTGGCGTTGGAATGCCTCGGGTGGTTTGGCCCCCTCATCCTCACCTTCTCCCCCGAGGGGGAGAAGGAATCCGCTCGCTGTGTTTGGGAATGCACCGGATGGTTCAGGGGTTCAATGCGCGAAGTTGTCGGGGAATTCTCACCCTGACCCTCTCCCGCTGGGCATTGGTATCTACACAAGTCAGAAACGTGTAGTGGGTCAATTTGGTAGGGACGGCGCGCTGCGCCGTCCGCGCCCGTATAGCGGGCGCAACGAACGTGGTAAGACCCACGCTTTGGCAGTTTCTTCCGGCGGCTTTACCGCCGGGGACAGCGTAGCGCGCTATCCCTACCTTCATAATCAACCGGTCGTTTTGTCCAGATTTTTTAGGTCTTCGGCAAGAAATTGGGCGACATCCTTGAACCGCGCGACATTTTCGGGGTTCATGGCCATCAAGGTCTCATGCGCTTCGAGGCAGGTGCGCGTGACCTGTTCGTGCGTGGGGTTGATGGACTCCGGCTCGCAAACTTGCGCATTCACAGGCAGTTCCACCGGGCCGGTCTTCATATGAAACAGGTGGGCCGCGCCGAGATTCTCCAGAAGTTCCGCCACGCGCGCGGTCATGTTGACAAGTTCAATGCCCTGCCCGGGGTCCGTTACGCCCTTAGGGTTCAGCTTCATGCCGAAACCGCAGAGTACGCCGAGAAAAGTGCTGTCCATCAACACGCAATCGGTGAGGTCGATGATGAAATGCCGGTAGCCCTTCACGCAGAGTTCGTTCAACAGTGTCTTGAAATCGGGGCTGCACGCGAAATTCGCCCGGCCCGTGACCCGGAGGCACGCCGTTTTCTTTCCGACCAGCACTGAAATGTTTGCGTTTGCCATTTTAAATTTGATTCAAGCCGCCACCGTCTGTGGCGTCACAATCTGCACCAAGGCCTGCTGCAATACCAGAGCTTCGTCGAGCTGGCTGCTGACGAGTTTTTGGTTACAACGAAGGAGCACTTCCAGTGCCACCACCAGCTCTGCCGAGCTATATTTTTTGACCTGCGGCAGGGCTTTGTAAAGCACATACGGATTGATCGCGAGCGGGTTAAACTTCTTCTCCGCGGGCAATTTATCGGCGGGCACGCGCTCGAGTTGAGTCTTGAACGAATTGTAGTCGCGCGGTTCCTTGATCCAGCCCTCGCGCATCATCTCCTTCAAAAAAAGCAGGGCGCGGATCTTGCCGGTCAGGCCGTAGAGCAGGCCGATTTCCGACTTGTCCTTGTCCACTTTGGCGCGGATTTCCCAAAGCTCCTCGTCGAGGCATTTCAACAACGCCGGCAGGTTGCGGTCGCCCAAGGCATCGCCCAGCGCAAACGCCCGGGCGGATTTGTTCAGGGGACAGATGCGGGTCACGTCCGCCAATTCGATTTTCGCCCGGTCACCGACCGATACGCAAAGCTTCTCGACTTCATTCTCCAGTTGACGGGCGCTGCTGCCGGCGCGTTGCATCAACTCCATCAAGCCCTCGCGGGAAATCTCCTTTTGCCGGGCCTTGAGCGCGTTGCGGGCGGCGATTTGGGCGCGTTCCGCCCAATCCTTGTCATCCAGCGACCACGCGGAAAAGGCTTCCACCGTGCCGAGCTTGTCGAGCGTCTTGTAAAAAGTTTTACGCTTATCCACCTTGCCCGCGCTGATGAGCAGGCGGACGTTCTGCCATTGAAAGGTTTTGAGTTCATCCGCCAATGAAGCCAGGGTCTCCGTCACCGCGGCGGTGGAAGCGGTCCGATCTTCGCCGAGGAAATTGCAATCGCGCAGCCAGACGACCTTGCCGCCGCCAAAAAAGGGCAGGGTGTTCAATGCCTCGCGCAGGCGCCCGATGATGGCGAGCGCGTCCCCGCTGTTGCTCGCGGTGGCTTCGATGGTTTCATGGTCCATGCCGCCAAGCTCGGCGGACCAGTCGTTGAAGATCTGCTTTGCCCGTTGTTTGACTGCGAGGTCGTCGTCGCCGCAAATCAAAAAAAGGGGCGCGTTAGGGGTGACAATTGATGGCTTGGGCATTTTGACGGATCCGTGCGTTTACCTGTCGTTCGTCACGATCACTCGTCACTCTCGCCGGATTCGTTCATTTTGTCCAGCACCGCACTCATGTCCTCGACCTGCTCGAAGAGTTTTGCGGAAACGAACACCGGCTTTTTTTGCGCCGCCGCCAGCGCCAGGCAATCGCTGGGACGCGCGTCGAGTTCGACAATTTTCCGCTCGGTGTGCAGCTCGTTTTGCTGCTGCAGAATCAGGCGCGCGTAATAGGTGGAATTCTTCAGGTCGGTGATGATGACCCGCTCGACGCTGATGCCAAAGCCTTGGAAGACGCGGTTGATGAGGTCGTGGGTGAGGGGCCGTTCCTTGGGCGTGCCGCGCAGAAACATGCCGATGACCGCGCCCATGGCCGGCTCGACCTGGATGACAAAAACCTTTTCTTCGTTGCCCACGAACAACGCGCAATTGTTGTTGGCCGGAAGGATGCCCCGGATTTGGACTGGAACGACTTCAGATTTCACAATGCCAGTTTAAGCCGCAAACGGAAAATGACAAGTCCATGCAAAACACTTTCATCCGCGGGCAAATCTGTTTAACCTGCCGCCACTAGGAGCAATCATGTCCGTCATTCAGACGCCCGTTGGCAATTTTATTAGCAAGTTCACCGTGCTCAACGGCGCGGCGCGCGAGCTATGGATTGCCTTCATATTAAAATTCCTCAACATCGCCGCCTATTCCGTCACGACCTCGACCATCGTGCTCTGGCTTTCGGCCGACTTCGGGTACAGCGATGAAAAGGCCTCGGCACTATTTGGGGCGTGGGCGTTGACGATGACGATTGGCAACGTGCTGGTGGGTTCGTTGACCGACGCGCTGGGGATGCGCCGGACATTTTTTCTCGGCGCCTGGATTTGCGTCGTGGCGCGCGCGGTGATGATTTTTGCGGCCACGCCAGGGATGGCGCTGGCGCTGGGGATGTTTCCGCTGGCCATCGGCGAGGCGCTGGGCGGGCCGGTGCTCGTCGCGGCCGGACGCAAATATTCGAATGCCAAACAGCGTTCCTTTTCGTTCTCCATAATTTACGCGATGATGAACGTCGGCTTTCTCGCGGCAAACTACATCTTTGACTGGGTACGCGCGGGACTCGGCGAAAACGGGCATTGGACGCTTCCATTGTTCGGGCAAACGCTCACGACCTACCGCACGTTGTTTCTCGTGAGCTGGGTTTTGACGCTCCTGCAATTGCCGTTGATGTGGTTCATCCGGCCCAACACGGAAGTGACTGAAGAGGGAATCAAAACCGTCGCCAGCCCGGCCGCACTGCATCAAAATATTTTCATCGCGTTCTGGCTGACGGTGCGCGACAGCGCCGTTAATACCATGCGGTTCTTTGTCGAGCTGTTGCGGCAGCAGAGCTTTTACCGGTTGCTGGTTTTTTTGCTGCTCGTCGCGCTTTTAAAATTGATCTTCAAATTGATGGACGCCGCGTTTCCAAAATTTTGCATCCGCGAACTGGGCCCGGGCGCGCCGGCGGGACATCTCATGGCCATTAACAACTGGTTGATCATCTTTCTCGCGCCGTTGGTCGGCGTGCTGACACAACGGTTTTCCGCTTATCGCGGGGTGATCATCGGCGGTTGTCTCACGGCGGCTTCCATTTTCATCATGGCGCTGCCGGTGGTGTGGTTTCAACCGTTGGCCGGGGGCTGGTTCGGCGACTTCATCGGACATTGGTATCTCGGCCTGACCGGCGCAGTGCATCCGTATTACGTGATGATTGCGCTGTTTGTCATCGTATTGTCATTTGGCGAGGCGTTTTACTCGCCACGCGTCTATGAATACGCCGCTGCCATCGCCCCCAAAGGACAGGAAGCTTCGTACAGCGCGCTGTCGTACATTCCGTTTCTGCTGGCGAAATTGCTGGTGGGCACTTTTTCTGGAATGCTGCTGGCAAAGTATTGCCCGGCGACCGGGGAACGGCATTCGGCCACCATGTGGCTCTATGTGGCCATCGCGGCGAGCATCGCACCGCTGGGATTATTTGTATTGCGCAGGCAAATTCGCGTCCACGAGGCCGGACGCGAAGAGTAAGGTCATTTTTCCCAGTGCCGGTATTTATCCGCCGGAATCTTCGCGCCGACGGGATAGACGAGATAGACTGTATTGTGTGATTTGGTCCATGCGTGGATGACATCCGCGCGTTTATAGATTTGTCGCACGAAAATGCCGCGTTCCGGCCGCGCCGCCGGATCGTTGATGACCAAATCCCCGTCTTCTGTGAAGCCGATGCAGACGATGAGATGACCGTCGGCATCCGTTGGCCGGCCCGGGCGAAGCCAGTCCCACCGCGCAGATATAATCACCGGTATGCCCGCCGCGATCCAGTCCTCCACCTCGGAAAGATCGTCGAGTCGCGTGACATAGCTTCTCATGCCCGCGAAACTTCCGGCGAAGGCGGTATTGAACGGCCAGTTGCCGGTGCCGGACCGGTCGGAATCATAAACCTTCGCCGCGACTTGTGGCACGGCGAGATCCATCTCGGGTCGTTGCAAGATTCCGGCCCAGCGCGACAAGGCCATCGAAAGCGAGGTCGGGCTGCACCAGCCCTTGTCTGTCCACGGACCGTGTTGTGAATGTTCCGGCGTTGCAATGATCTTTCCCCAAGCAGCATGATTTGGCTCGCGCCGGGCTACGGGGATTTTGGTGTTGGAGAAAGAAATACCGAGGAACTTCAGCGCCGGCATCGCACCATTCGTGCCGCCTAGTGTCACGCGGAACTGCGCGGCGTTCGCGGCCTGGTTCAAGATCAAGGTGTCCGTGTCCACATTGCCATCGGCATCTTTCTGACCGCGAACGCTTGTGCGCGGGAAGATTTTTCCATCGGGCGACCATTCGGCCAGCGTGTAAAATTTTGTCGCGTGGCCGGGCAAAATTGCACTCGCCTCGACTTTTACGAAAGTTCCGTCCAGCGCATCAGCGTTCCAGGAAGCGATGAGTTCGTTCCAGCAGATGTGCGATCTGATTTTAGGCGAGAGCAGGACGGTTTCACCGTTTTGATTCGTCGAGCATTTAAATTTTGAAAAATCTTCAATTCCCTTGAAGCGGCTGAATTCGCTTTGGCGGGTGAGGGAAAGACTTTTGCATCCGCACAAAATTACCGTGACCAGAAGAATGGCTGCGGTGGAGATATGGTTTTTAATTTTCATTTGGTTGTCCAATGACCAAAACGGTCGGCGGGGACGGTTAAATTTTCCGGATACACAAGATAGACTGTATCATGGGAGGTCGCCCAGGCCCGGATGACGTTGGCACGTTTGTAGATGTGCCGAACGCTCTCCACTTTCAGATCCGTCCAGGGATCGTTAATGATCAGGTCGCCGTGCCGGGTAAAGCCGTGGCAAATCGTCAGGTGACCGCTGAAATCATCCGCCCGTCCGTCCTGCAATAAATCGTAGCGCGCGGAAATGATGACGGGGATGCCGGCGGCAATCCAGTCTTCGATCTCGGAAACATCGCTGAAACGTGTGACATAAGCGCGCATGCCGTTGAGGCTGCCGGCGAAGGCGGTATTGTAAGACCAGTTGCCTGTGAGGAATTTGAAACCGTGATCCGCCACGCCCGCCGCGACTTCCGGCGCGTCCAAATTCCAGTCCGCACGGTTGGAAACGCTGCCCCAATGCGCCAGCGCCATCGAAAGCGACGTCGGGCTACACCAGCCATTGCCGCCGGCATACGATTGCTGCGAGCGTTCGACGACGGGAATTTCCTTTCCCCAAGCCGCCCGGTTGGGAGGCAAAACTTCCGGTTTGATCCGGGTATTGCAAAAGGAAATACCGAGAAGTTTTAACTGTGTCGGCAGGAAATTAGTCCCGCCAAGCGTCAGCCGGATCTGGACGGCATTGGCGAGCCGGTTCAAGGCGAGCGTATCGGCGCGCACGTCGCCATCGGAATCTTTTTGGTTGGTCACGCTGCTGCGCTGGAAAATTTTGTCGTCCGGCGACCAGGTGCCCCAGGAAAAGAATTTGGACCGGTGCAGGGGCCGGATGGCGCGGGCCTCGACCTTCAGGAAAGTTCCCGGACTGGCGGATGTGTTCCATGACAACACCAATTGGTTCCACTGGATCGGCGCCTTGATCTTGGGAGAGAGCAGGGTGGTCGACCCGTCAGGGTTTTCTGATGGTGAAAAATTTGAAAAAACGGTGACGGCGACAAACCGGCTCGATTGCGAATGGTCGGATGCGGGCATGGTTTTACAGCCCGTGATGACCAGCAAAATAAAAAGCGGCATTACTGCCTGCACCTTGTTCACGAGGATATTTTGCGCGGCGCGAGGAAAATGTCGAGCGGGTTCGTGCCGTCAGTTTGAGGCGGCACGCGCTTTCTTTTGCCGTACGAGGAAAATGACGCCGGCGGCCGTGAGCCAGAGCAGGCTGGCCGTGGCCACGCCCCATTTCCGCAATTCATCGCCAATGACCGGCATCCGGGTAAGAATATCCACGGCGAAAAAGAAAACGATCGGAAGAAGAAAAACCAGGGCAGGCACTTTTTTATCCCTTTGTGACAGCCCGAAATCAAAGAGCGCGCTTACCAGCGGCAGCATAAGCAGGAAGTAAAAATTATGTATGATCGGACTGACCAGCAGGCCAAGGGCGATCAATACCCCGACGATCACCTCCAGTTCGTGCGGGGAATCACTCCGCCGGAAACCGATGAAGTAAAATGCAACCAACGACAATCCGATGCCGATGGCTGAAGCCGTGCCACGCTCCACGGGCGAGGCGGTAACCGGACGTTCAGCGGGATTTTTGAAATAAGCCCAGGAGTGCAAAGCTGTCAAAATGGATTGATTGTCCGTGTTGCCCATCCCGGTCAGTTCAGTCAAACGGGAGGTGTCCGTCCCTTTTCCGAGGGCCGGCTTGACCAGGACTTCAATCCAGCATTGGTAAAGTTCCTTTGTCCGCTGAACCCCCAGCGTCGCGGCGGGCAGAACGAGGAGAAAGATAAACAGCCCGGCGATGACCCCAAAAGCCATCCGCCATTGCCGGCGGAGAAACGGATACACGATCAGCACCGGCGGAACTAATTTTATGGCCGCCGGGAATGCCAACCAAAGACCGGCCTGGAAATTTTTGCGCCGGCCCACCAGATAAATGCCTGCCGCAATCGCCACCAGCATCAAGATATCCGCCTGTCCGCGCGACAGATCGGTACCAAGGGACGTCGCGCAGACCAAAATCGGAACCAGCCTCCGCAACCACCAGCGCCGGCGTTCAGGACATTGCTCCGGCGGCGGTTCGCGCCAATCCTTTTGCTCCAGAGCACAACCCAGCAGATGCGCGGAAAGCAGGATTCCCAGAGTGCTCAACAGGTACCAGACGGCCACGGTGATAAAGAAATGCAAGTTGTCCTGATGCAGCCCGTAATAACTGCCGCCGCTCACATGAAATCCATACGGGGTGTTGGCGGCGGTCCGTTTTTCGCCGGGCGCCAGCACGGGCAGCTCGGGCGGCACGGGTTCGATAAACGGAAAAAACAAAATCGCGAGCGCGGGCGGATACTGGTAGTGCCAGCCATGCCAGTCGGGAATGTTGTAAGGATTCAATCCGCTCCAGATGGCACCGGAGGCGATGCAGAAAACGCCGATATCGGTCATCGGTTCGTGCCGCAGAGCGGTGCGTTTTTCGAGCAAAAACCCGAAAGCGAGGAAAGCGGCCAGTGCGACCGCGATCCAGATTTTTTCCGTGCGCGTGAAACGCCACCAGGTTGCCGTTGAATTCATTCGGTCGCGTAGTTTAACCACGGACCCAGCCAGCGTTCCATCTCAGAATTTGTCTTTCCCTTGCGGGCAGCAATATTTTCCACCTGATCCCGGCCCAGTTTGCCGACGGCAAAGTATTTGGATTCGGGATGCGCAAAATAAAGCCCGCTGACACTTGCGCCAGGATACATGGCGAAACTTTCGGTCAGCCGGATGCCGGTGTGTTTTTCCGCATCGAGCAAATCCCAAAGAGTTGCCTTTTCCGTGTGGTCCGGACAGGCGGGATAACCGGGCGCGGGCCGGATGCCCCGATATTTTTCAGCGATCAAGTCGTCGCTCGACAGATTTTCGCTCCGGCCAAAACCCCACTCATCGCGGACGCGTTTGTGCAGATATTCGGCGAACGCCTCGGCCAGGCGGTCCGCAATCGCCTCGGCCATGATGGCATTGTAGTCATCGTGCTGCGCTTTGAAGCGTTCTACAATCTCCGGCAGGCCGATGCCCGAGGTGACGGCGAAGACGCCGATATGATCAGCGGCCGGCGCGGGTGATTTGGGAGCGATGAAATCCGCCAGGCACCAGTTCGGTGTGCCGTCGCCTTTTTCAATCTGTTGGCGGAGGAAATGGAACGTGGTGCGCAAATGTTTGCGCGAGCCATTGGTATAGACTTCCACGTCGTCCCCGACGGCATTCGCCGCGAACAAACCATACGCGGCCCGAAGCGTCAGGGACTTTTTGGCGACGATATCGGCCAGAAGTTCCTGGGCATCGTGGAAAAGCTTGGTCGCTTCTTCCCCGTGCTTTTCGTGCTGAAGAATCTTGGGATAAACCCCGCGCAATTCCCAGGTGTGAAAAAACGGCGTCCAGTCAATGAATGGCACGACGTCTTCCAGTTTCACACCGAAAGCACCGGCATGACCGTGAGATGAACCGCAATCGCACACGCCGGAATTGAATGACGCCGATGAAAGCGTGCGGACGCCGGTGAATTCTGGTTTCGGCACGTCATCATACTTCAGTTTCGGTGCGTTAGCGCGGGCAGCCGTCAGCGTCAGCAATTTTTCCACTCGCGCGCTGTGCGAGGCGCGTAATTTTTCGTATTCCTCGCGGTGCTGTTTGACGAACGCGGCCTTGTTTTCCGTGCTCAACAAGCTGGTCACCACGGGCACGGCGCGGCTGGCGTCGAGGACATGGACCACCGGTTCGTGATAATGCGGCGCGATCTTTATGGCCGTGTGCGCCTTGCTGGTGGTCGCGCCGCCGATGAGCAGCGGCAGTTTGAAACCGGTGCGTTCCATCTCGCGCGCGACGTGGGTCATCTCATCGAGCGAGGGCGTGATCAGACCGCTCAGGCCGATGATGTCGGCCTTTTCCTTTTTGGCGGTCTCCAGGATTTTTTCGCACGGCACCATCACGCCGAGGTCAATGACCTCGTAGTTATTGCAGGCGAGCACGACGCCGACGATGTTCTTGCCGATGTCATGCACGTCGCCCTTGACGGTGGCCATGACGATTTTACCCTGCGTCTTCACGACTTCACCGCGCGCGGCCATGGCGGCCTTCTCGGCCTCCATGTAGGGCGTGAGATAAGCCACGGATTTTTTCATCACGCGCGCGGACTTGACGACCTGCGGCAGGAACATTTTGCCTGCGCCAAACAGATCGCCGACCACGCTCATGCCCGCCATCAACGGGCCTTCTATGACGGTGAGAGGCCGGCCGTATTTTTGCAACGCTTCAGCGGTGTCGGCATCAACATACAGGTCAATGCCCTTGACGAGCGCGTGTGAAAGCCGTGCTTCGATCGTGCCTTTGCGCCATTCTTCCTCAATCTTTTTGTCGCTGGCAGTCGTGCCGGCGCTGGCGGCCTTCAGTTTTTCACCGAAGGTCACGAGCCGTTCGGTGGCGTCCGGACGGCGATTGAGCAGGACGTCTTCGACCAATTCCTTCAGCTCCGGCTCGATCTCCTCGTAAACTTCCAACATGCCGGCGTTCACAATGGCCATGTCCATGCCGGCCTGGATGGCGTGATACAGGAAGGCACTGTGCATCGCCTCGCGCACGGGGTTGTTGCCGCGATAGCTGAACGAAACATTCGACAATCCGCCGCTGACCTTGGCGTGCGGCAGGTTTTGCTTGATCCAGCGCGTGGCATTGATGAAGTCCACGGCATAGTTGTTGTGTTCCTCAATCCCTGTGCCGACGGTGAGGATGTTCGGATCGAAAATGATGTCCTCGGGCGGGAAACCGACCTCGTCCACGAGAATTTTGTACGCGCGTTCGCAAATGCGGATTTTTTCGGCGTAGGTCGCGGCCTGGCCGTTTTCATCGAAAGCCATCACCACGACCGCCGCGCCGTATTTTATAACCGCGCGCGCCTGACGTTTGAATTCCTCCTCGCCCGCCTTGAGCGAAATGGAATTGACGATGCCCTTGCCCTGAAGACATTTCAGGCCGGCTTCGATGACTTCCCACTTCGATGAATCCACCATGAAAGGGACTTTGGCGACCTCCGGCTCGCTGCCGAGGAGTTGCAAAAAGCGTGTCATCGCACTGACGCCGTCGATCATCCCTTCATCCATGCAGATATCGATGATGTTCGCGCCGTTCTCCACCTGCTGGCGCGCGATGGCAACCGCCTCGTCGTATTTGTTTTCCTTGACGAGCTTGGCGAATTTCGGCGAACCGGCGACATTCGTGCGTTCGCCGATCATGATAAAGCTGCCGATCTGCTGCGTGAAGGGCTGGGAGCCGGACAAGCGAAGGGGCAGGGGAGTAACGGGTGTCGTGGGTGATGCGGCGCGTTCTCCCTCACCATGACCCTCTCCCGCTGGGAGAGGGGACAGCGGTTGATTGATTCCGCCGATCCGTGAATTGGTCGGGCCGGAGACTGCCGCAGTTTTGCCGGGGAAGATTGTGCGATTGCTTTTTGATTCGGCAAATTCGCGCGGATGCTTCCCCGCCAGGGCCTTGGAAATCGCCGCGATATGCTCGGGAGTATTGCCGCAGCAACCGCCGGCGATGTTCACCAGGCCGTCGGCGGCAAAGTCGCCCAGGAACCGGCCCATGTCTTCCGGGGTCAAATCAAAGCCCGTCGGCGACAGGGGATTGGGCAGGCCGGCATTGGGATAACAGGAAATCGCGGTGCTGGATTTCTCCGCCAGTTCCGCGAGGAACGGGCGCATAAGATCCGGACCGAGCGAGCAGTTCAGGCCGATGGCGATCGGCTTGACGTGCTTCATGGCATTCCAGTACGCCTCGATGGTTTGCGCGGAAATCATCGTCTCGCCCCCGCGGCCGACGGCGGCGGAAATGATGATGGGCAGGATTTTTTTGTCCTGCTCAAACACTTCCTGGATAGCGACGAGCGCGGCCTTGGCGTTCAAGGAATCGAAAATGGTCTCGACGAGCAAAATATCCGACCCGCCCGCGATGAGCGCACGCACCTGGTTGATGTACGCGGTCTTGACCTGGTCAAAGGTACAGACGCGGAATCCCGCGTCATCCGCATCGGGGGAATTGGAGAGCGAAACGGTCAGCGGCCCGATGGCACCGGCGACGAAACGGGGGCGGCCGGTCTGGTTCGCGATTCGGTCGGCCCACTCGCGGCATTGCCGGGCGGATTGTTCATTGATTTCCCAGGCGAGGTCATTGAGGAATTTGTTCTCGATGACCGTTTGATAAAACGCCGGATTTTTCCGGCCGCCGTGTTCACGCGGGTCGTCCACGAAGAATTCACTCTGGCCGATGCTCGTGGCGGAAAAGGTGTTGGTCTCGATGATGTCGGCACCGGCCTCAAGAAAGCGCCGGTGGATATCGCAAATCACAGCGGGGCTGGTGAGCGAATACAGGTCGCCGTTGTTCTTCAGGTCCTTTTTGGCGTCCTTGAAGCGTTCGCCGCGGATGTCCTTTTCATCCAGGCCGTAGGCACGGATGGTGGTGCCCATCGCACCGTCAATGATGACGATGCGATCGCGCAGGGCCTGCTTCAGAAGTTCGGCATGGTTCGACATCGCGGGCAAGATAAACCAAACCGGGAATAATTCAATATCAAATAATCAACGCATCTTGATTTAATGATATGTTCATAATCGCCTGTGTACTTGCGGTTTTTTTGAGGTGTGGGATACTTCCGGTGTGTTGCCCGCCATTCGTTCCCAGAGCTGGTTTGTGCTCACCCGTAAAAGCTTTTTACTGCGGGGGTTTTTATTATTTCTGCTTCACTTTGGCATCACGAGCGCGTTGGGGGAGGAAACCATCTGGCTGTCCTGGAACACGCCGGACCCAAGCGAAGGTGTCATCGCCTATCAGGTTTATTATGGCACCAGCAGCCACAACTATACCTCTTCAGATATTTCCTATTATCCCAACGGCGATTTGATCCCCGGATTGATACTGGGGCAGACCTATTATTTTGCGGTCGCGGCGGTGAACACCAACGGCACGGTCAGCGCCTTGTCCCAGGAAATTTCCTACACCGTGCCAGTCCTGCCGCCGCCCGTGATACAATATACCGTTGACCGGGACGAGAACGGGAATCCTTTAATTCTGGAAATGACAGCAAACTGGAGCCTCACGGCGGACTGGGAACTGGATTATTCGTTTGATTTACAGAACTGGTATATGTGGCAGGCGGGAACCGGGACAGCCTGCGGTGCGAATGCCGATTTCAGCCTTTTCGGCAGCCAGGCGTACTATCGGGTGATCTTGTATTGAGGAGGAACCGGTTTTCTGATTGCGCGGAGGGGCTTCTCGATCGATCGAAAGCGCCATCCTCCTTCGCCAAGGCTTCCGCCGTCGTCGAGACTTCCACCTTCGCTAAAGCTATGGTGGACTAAATGGCGGACAAGCCGGCGGATAGTTAGGCGTATGATTCAGACTTCTTCCAGCCAATATGCAATGCGTCATTTGTGCCTCCTTTCAAAAAACATCCAAAGTCAAACCCGTGAAAACGCTTGAGTGACTCATGGACAGCTTCAAAGCCGACAGCTTCCGTCGGGATGGAACAACCTCCGGTTTCACCAACAAATAAAACCCACACATCTGGCAACCACGGGCCGTCTGATGTCGTGCGAACCGAAATCTCTGTGACATCTGACCACCGAATAAACTCTCGTTGTCGCTTCGGATGCTCACAAGCGATGCCATCTTCGGTGATGACTGCCGATAATCGCTCTGTATCTGCCCGCCGGTTCGTGGCTCGCGCATCACACGATTGACGACTCGATTGATGGCGCGTTCTGAAAACTGAAATGTCAGCATCCGCGCGAATCCGTGTCCATTCATGGTTAATACAAGCCCGTCCGGCTCGGACTTCGCACTTTTTTCTGGACAATACTTCACGGATGAACTTTGATGAGCAGGTCGGCAATCCTCGGCCGGCGGTTCCTCATCTTACCCGGCAAGTCCTTGTGGACTTTGCTGCGCTATGCCGTACCCGCGTCCCAGACCAGTCCGTTGATTTTCGACGCGTGGCGGCAAAACCATAAACACTAGAGCGTTTGAATAAATGCTCTTTAAAGAAAATGATCCGCCATGAACCTCCTACTATCCCGTCTCCTGTCCCGGGCGAGCGAACTCGCCGATGTCCAACCGCTGGTCGCGTTGTTTCTCGGCGCGGCGTTGCTCGCCGTCTTTCTAGCGGCGCTCTTCCCCAAATCCGCCTCCGTCAAGGACGCGCCCAATCAAAGTCTGCTCTGGACTTTATATCACCACCTGTCGCGACTGACCTGGGCCGTGTTGCTGATTCTGCTGCTGGCGGGGAGCATCAACGTTTTGCGCTCGTACCTGCGGCAGACGGTGAATGACTTTCAGCGCACGCACGGCCGCGTCACGCAGGCGAATTACAACGCCGTCGAAACCATCTGGGGCGCGGAGCAGATCCAGAACGAGTTGAACGTGGACGTTTATCACGATGAGGAGGTGACCGAGCGCGTCGAATCCGAGGATCCGTCCAAGCCGGATGTGATACACAAGAAGACAGTTCACCAATCGGCCACCGGGAATCCGTTCCTGTCGGCGGTCCACGAGGTGACCCTCAAACAGAGCCCGCGCAAGAAAGGTTCCGCCTTTTACGATGGCTACGA
Source organism: Candidatus Sulfotelmatobacter sp. (assembly GCA_035485115.1). Taxonomy (GTDB): domain Bacteria; phylum Verrucomicrobiota; class Verrucomicrobiia; order Limisphaerales; family UBA11358; genus UBA11358. The sequence continues at coordinate 37,714 of DATHOG010000086.1, forward strand.
AACGGCCTGCAGCTTCGGTTGGAAACTCCGCAATCCCTCGGACACCAACCAGATTTGCCGGCTGACGTTTCCATTGCCCGCCACCGGCGCGATGTATGACGGGCTGTCGGCCACGCTCGATCGCAAGGACGTATTGCCGCAGATGGAGATCAAGGACGGCAACCTGGTTCTTGAACGTGCCATGCAGCCGGATGAGGAAATGAATTTCCACATCGCCTTCAAAAGCCGCGGGCTTTCGTATTGGTATTTTCAGGTGCGCGAGCCGCGCGAAATCCGCGATTTCACCCTCACGCTAAACCTGCCGGATTTGCCGAAGACGAAATTGAATTATCCCGATGGTTGCATGACGCCGACGACAGTGGAGCCGACGAAGGATAATCTGGGGACGGTGTTGACCTATCGCCTCGACCATGCCCTCACGGACAAGGGCATGGGCATTGCATTGCCGCAACTGCCGCAACCGGGGGCAACGACCCGCGCCGTGCTGGGGCAGGTGGATGGCGCATGGCTGTTCGTATTCGCGCTGCTCGCGTTGACCTTTACGCTCGCGGAAGTCCGCCATGCGCCGCTGCTGACGCTGCTATTCGCCACAGCAACGGCATTCGGTTACGGATTGCTCGCCGGCTTCAGCGACCTGTTATTCGGTTTCTGGCTCACGGCCCTGTTCGTCGTGCTGCCGCTGTTTCTGCTACTGGCGTACCTCCTGCGCCGGGTCGCGCCGCAGGCCGGCAAATGGCTCGCGCCGCAATTCCTTCTCTTCAGCATCGTGTATCCGTGCCTGGCCGGAATGGACAACGACCGCGAAACGCTTTATTTGAATCTTTGCGCGCTGGTTTTTCTCGCCTTCACCGCCGCTCAACTCGTAAAGCACGTCATCATTGAGAAAAATCCCGCAGCCGAACCGGCCTTGAGCCTGAAGGCTTGAACAGCTTCTGGATTTTTACAGAAGGGAACGAAGTCGACGAAGTGGATCGGAGATTTTCCGAGATTCTTCGTTTCCTTTGTTTCCTTCTGTTGAACCAAAGCTTCACCGGCTTCATTCTTGCCGGAACAAAGCGCATTTCTTAAATTGGCATGTGCTCGACATCAAATTGATTCGCGAAAAACCGGATTTTGTCAAACAACGCCTCGCCACGCGCGGGGCAGGGGACGAACAGCAGATTGACCACATCCTATCCCTGGATGAATCGCGCCGTAAATTGCTCACGGAGCTGGAGGCGATGAAGGCCACGCGCAACAAGGTTTCCAAGGAGATCGGCGCGCTCATGGCGCAAAAGAAAGCCGCCGAGGCGGAAGCAAAAAAAACCGAGACCCGCGAACTCGGTGACAAAATTTCCAAGCTGGAAACGCAGGTTGCGGAAACGGAAACCGGCATCCACACCGCGATGCTGCAACTGCCGAACCTGCCGCATGAATCGGTCGCCCAAGGCAAATCCGCGGAGGACAACCCGGAGATCCGCGTTCACGGCGCAAAGGTGGACTTCGCCTTCAAGCCGAAATCGCACGTTGATTTGTGCGAATCGTTGAAGCTGGTGGATTTTGCGCGCGCGGCCAAATTATCGGGCAGTGGATTTTTGCTCTACACGAATTGGGGTGCGCGGCTGGAACGTGCCTTGATCCAGTTCCTGCTCGACCTGCACATCACGCAGCATGGCTATACCGAAGTCTCGCCGCCGTACATGGTTGGCGAACAGTGCATGGTCGGCGTCGGACAGTTTCCGAAATTCAAGGACCAATACTACGGCGTGGCCGAAGGCGGCCGTGCGGATGAATTGGGAAAACTTTATCTGATTCCCACCGCCGAAACCCCCGTGGCGAACATCCATCGTGAGGAAATTTTGCCGGCGAAAGATTTACCAAAATTTTATTGCGCCTACACGCCGTGTTTCCGTGGCGAAGCGGGCGCGGCCGGTGTCGGCACGCGTGGCATGATCCGCGTGCATCAGTTCGACAAGGTTGAACTGATCAAGATCGTGAAGCCGGAGGACGGTTACGCCGAACTCGAAAAGATGGTCGGGAATGCGGAGAAGGTCCTGCAACTGCTCGGCCTGCATTACCGCGTCATCATGCTCTGCACGGGCGACATGGGTTTTGGCAGTGCGAAGACTTATGATATCGAGGTCTGGGCGCCGGGACAGGGGAGTTATCTCGAAGTTTCAAGCTGCTCGAACTGCGAAGATTTCCAGTCGCGCCGGATGAATTTGCGTTTCAAGACGGAGACCGGCGAAAACAAATTCCCACACATCCTCAACGGCAGCGGCACGGCCCTGGCGCGCTTGTTCGTCGCGCTCATCGAAACGCACCAGCAGGCCGACGGCAGCGTGAAGATTCCCGAGGCATTGCAGCCATACTTGAAGACGGACCGCATCGTTGCATAATTAAACCAATTTACGATATACGGTTTACGCGGTTTAGTCTTTGCGGTGCGTAAATCGTAAATCGTAAATCGTAAATCGTAAATCCATGAGAATTCTTCTCGCCAGCAGCGAATTGTTTCCGTTTTCAAAAACGGGCGGGCTGGCGGACATGGTCGGCGCGCTGGCCCGGGCGCTGGCGCAGGCGGGCCACGAAGCCCGGGCGGTCACGCCGCTGTATCGCGGCATCCGCGAAAAGTTCCCGGCGATCAAACGCGAGAACTGGGAATTCCACATCCCGCTCGGGGCGGAGTGGTATCACGGCAGCCTCTGGTCGCTGGAGCCGGAACCGGGCCTGAAAATTTATTTCATCGAGCAGGCGGAATTTTTCGATCGGGCCGGAATTTACCTCGAAAAAAACCTCAGTTACCCGGACAACGACGCGCGTTATATCTTTTTCTCCAAGTGCGTCGTGCATCTCGCGCGCTGGCTCCCGTGGGGTCCGGACATGGTCCATGTCCACGACTGGCAGGTGGCGCTGGTGCCGGCGTTGATGCAGCAACAAAAGCGGGAAGGGTGGGGGAACCCGCCGCCGACCTGCCTCACGATCCATAACCTCGCCTATCAAGGCCTTTTCCCCGGCAAATCGTTCGACCTCACAAACCTGTCACTCGATTTTTTCACACCGGAGGCCGCGGAATATTTCGGCATGTTGAATTGTCTGAAAGCCGGCATCGCGCTCGCCGATGTCATCACGACCGTCAGTCCGCGTTACGCGCGGGAAATCATGACGGAGGAATTCGGCTGCAGCCTCGATGGACTTTTACGAAAACGCCAGGCGAGTTTGTACGGCATCCTGAACGGCGTGGATTATCAGGAATGGAACACGGCGAAAAATCCACATCTTTTTGCGCCATACTCCGTCACCCGCATGGCCGGCAAAAAGGCCAACAAGGCAGAACTGCAACGCATGGTCGCCCTGCCCGTTGATGATAAAATACCGCTCTTTGGCAACATCTCGCGCCTGGCGGAACAAAAAGGCGTGGATATCCAGCTCGGCGCGCTCGCGGAAATGTTAAATTCCAATATCCAGTTCGTGCAGCTCGGCAGCGGCTCGCCGGAATTTGAAGAAGGCTACCGTGAACTGGCGGCGCGTTTTCCGCACAAGGTCGCCGTCCGGTTTGGCTACAATGAGAAACTTTCCCACCGGATCGAGGCCGGCTGTGATTTCTTCCTGATGCCATCACGGTTCGAGCCTTGTGGCTTGAACCAGATGTACAGCCTGCGCTACGGAACCATTCCCATCGTCCGCGCCACCGGCGGCCTGGACGACAGCGTCACGGACTATTCCGAATCAACTACGACCGCAAACGGCGTGAAATTTTATGACTACACGCCGCTGGCGCTGTCGAAAGCCATCCGCAAGGCGTTGGCAGTATACAAAGAACCGGCCTTGATGCGGAAATTTCAGCGCAATGCGATGAGGGTGGATTATTCATGGGAAAAGACCGTCAACGAATACATCAGCGTTTACAGCAAAATACTTAAATGAATTAAATATAACAAACATTGTGGAGCCTAAATTATTCACAGGCATATAAAGTCACGGCATCTCGCCGTGCGTCCACGGTGGATTTCAGCAAAGCGACGCCGGTTGCGGAGTGGAAACCGCAACCGGCAACTTTCTGAAACCACAAGCATGGCGATAAACAGTCGCCATGCTAAAACAAAAATCACTCCGTCTTACCGTTCGCCCAAATCAGGGCGATTCACTCAATGAACTCCGTCGCGATCTCGGCGACGTTTTCAAACTCAAGCCCGCCGGGGTTGGCTCTGTACCCCCGATTAAGCTGTTAGCGGACTTGCTGCGGCGTCAATGCCGCCGGATCGTCGTGGACGTGTCAGAGTGCCCGGCGCACGCCATGCCGGGGCACATGGCGCGTTTGGACGACTGGCAGGCTCTCGCGGACTTTCACTGTCGGCACACATTCGCCGAATCCCCAGAAAGCCGTTTGTCCGGCAAACAACTCATGTATCCCGTCACGCTCGCGGACTGGTCTGCCGTGGCGGAAATTACGCGCAAGGAACATCGTGCCCCGGCTTTTTTAAATTCCCGCGACGAGCAATTCAAAAGCATCGTGGGCCGTCTGGACTTACTTGCCGGTTTGATCTTGAGGGACGGGGAATTAACGCAATTTTTGCAGAGTGAGGAAAGGGGTGAATCGTGAAAACTCCAAGTGTGGAAATTCTTGAGGGTTGGGCGGAGTATTTTGACGGGGTTTCAAAAGCTCGAGACGATTTCTTTGCGGGGCGTGCTGAGTCGTATCGTCAACTTGCGAATTTGTCCCGGTTGGGAATGGAACTTGCCGAATCGACTACCCGTGCGCGGGATCACTACTTGAAAAAGAAAGGCGGTGCGTCGTGAGGCCGTGCCAATCCTCCTGGTCCCGCCGTCCGTTCGCCAAAACCCGCCAGTTCACCCTGCTCTGCTGTCTGCTTCGTCACTGGCACCGCTGCTGTCACCTTCCCCGCTGGCAAAAGATTCTCTGCCGGGTGCCGGTGCGTTTTGATTACGAGCCGGTGCGGGAAACGATTTACTGCTTGATGGCGACGGACGGCGACTGGCAACGCGCTTGCGAATTGCTGCGCGGAAAACCGTTCGCGCCTCGGTTATTTGATTGGGCAAAAAAACACGTCAAACCCTGAAAAAATTTCCGCGTCCGTCGCTTAAAAATCCGCTGTCAAACAACGGCTGGGGCGGCGGACGCGGATAGAAAGGAAAAATGATACTGAATGTAGAATCAAAGCACGGATGGGAGATTATTTTGGTGCATCATCGCTGCGGAGTCTGCGGCCTGTTTTGGGCTGTCGAAAAATCTGAGTTGTTCGCTGTCGCTGCCGGTTTTGTGATCTGTCCACGATGTGCGATTCAAGCTGTCGAGGATGAAAAAAAACGCAATGCCAAACTGTGGCGACAATTGCAGGCTCAAAAGGCGGCGACAACACGGGCGAAAGGCGGTGCGTCGTGAATTCTCGAATCATAGTTTTGCAGATGAAAGCGCAACCGCTCACGCTCTCAAATGGTCGGGAAATTATGCGGGGTGGCGACTGGCGGCGTTATGTCTTTTTTTCGCGGGGCCGTAAGGTCGGGGATTGCATCGGCTCTGTCAGCTATCCGCAACGCTCTGCGGGCTTTGGCTTCCGTTTCTTTCTGGCTGGCTCGTGGGAGGTCGCGGACGCGCCGCCGGGCATCATGCCGGAAATCAAGCCGGACGTTTTAAATCTAATCCATGGCACGCCACAAGTTGAGGCGGACTTTGCCGTTTAATCATTAACTATTTATGAGAATTACACTCTGTTTTTTATTGGCTGCGTCCCTCGTGATGAATTTCAAGCTGTTCAATGATGCGACGGAAGCGCGGGCAAGGCTGCGGACGGCACACGTGCAATCTCTGACCGTGGCGGACACGCTAGGCAAGCTGCGGGCCGATTTGGACGCGCTCGCGGTGGCTGACACTAACCTGCTAACCGTCACGCAATGAAAGCTTTTATTTGTGTCGTAGGCACGGCGGTTTTGATCGTCGCCGGGTATTGGTTCAATTTCCATGTTTGGCGTCTTGAGCATCCGACTGCGCCGGTATGGTGTTACTTCGTGGACGGGCACTAATCCCCTTCCTTGTCAATGAGTCACAATTCAGACAACAAAATTTCCCCCCTGCCATGCCAAAGGCCTGGCTTTGGCCAAAGCGCGAGCTCTGTGCGGGAGGTTGCTGCCCTTTTCGTGTCGGGCCGGTCAATCTATAAGCATCTGCCAGGCGTCGTCGCCTATGACCGTCTGCGGGGTGCTTTGTCGTTTCCTGCCAACACGCCGGCCGTAGCGCATCCGCCGTGCCGTCACTGGTCGAAATTTTTGAGGCATCAGGCCAAATCGCCGGACAGAGAAGCGGAAATGGAGCTTGGCCGCTGGGCGGTGCGGACTGTAAAAAAAACCGGCGGCGTGGTCGAGCAACCGGCGGGAAGTCACCTGTGGGCCGAAATGAATCTGCCCGTGCCAAATGAGCGGTCCGCAGACGGGTGTTTTACGCTTTACGTTGAGCAATCATGGTTCGGCTACGGTTCAAAAAAGGCAACCTGGTTGCTCGTGTGCGGCGTGCCAATTAGCTCGATCCCTGAGGTGCCGTTCCGCCTGGTCAAGCCCTCGCCGCCCAATTCGCCGGGTCTTTCGTCCTTTGGCCGTTCGCGGTCTGTCCGTCCGTTCGCTGAGTGGCTTTGCCAAATCGCACGTCTTGCCAATCCCCCTGGTCTGAGTGCCAATGCGGGCGCCGTGCCAAAGCATCCGGATTATGCCAACGCGGTCGCCGTAACTTAAAAAATGTCTGCCGCTGCTGAAATTTCCACTGAGATTTTGCCGTCCCCTGCCCCGCCAGGGCAGACGGAATTTCTCGTGTCCATGCTCAACGGGTCGCAAGCGAAAACCGCTTACGCGCTCCGGTTGAACATTGAAAAGCTGGTCTGCGGCAATGGCCGGGGCGAATTGGCGGACGATCCGACGACGGGCCGGAAATTCTGGCGGTGTCTTGAGCCGGAATTTTTAAACTCAACCGGATTTTTAACGCTCACTGCCGGGGATTATTTTTGCAATTTCCACGGAAAAAAAATCCCTGATGAAAAGAATTTTTGCCCCCTGTGCGGAAACCGGATGCACTTTGAAAAAATTCACGATAGCGACGAGGCAAACCGGCGCTTTAATAATTTAAACCGGCGCGTGATACAGACAATTTTTTCGCGGGCCGTGGCGGTCACTGAGCGGCACAAGGACAAGGCAATTCATTTTCACCTGATTGGTCGGCTGGCATCCGGCGCGGATATTCGGACGGGTTTAAATTTTGAAGCTCTGAAAAATCGGGACTATCGTTCGGCATCCCCTGCCCTTCGCGCTCTGTGGGCCATGCTGCGCGATACGCTGCCGGTTTACGGGTTTGGTCGTCACGAGCTTTTACCGATCCGCAAAACCGCTGAGGCTGTCGCGGCGTACGTCTCGAAATATATTGAAAAAAATATCTGCAACCGGCTTTCGGACGACAAGCGGAAAAAATTGGTGCGTTACATTGGCTGGCACAAGGCGCAAATCAAGCCGAATGAATTTTCGTGGGCAACCGAGCGGGCGCGGGCGTGGCGGGCAAAAACCCGCGAGTGTGCGGCCTTGATCTTTTGTGAGTCGCGGGAGGATTGCGCTGAGGTCATGGGGCCGCGCTGGGCCTTTCACATTTCGGGGGTCTGGCAAAAAATTGATGATAGGCCGGTGCCGTTTATTCAGTGGGATTTCCCGACGCGGGAGTGTGCCCGGCGGGAGTTGATGCTTCACTGCGAAAAACACGTCAAAAAATCCGCTTCGCGGATGAGGGAGTTTTCTGAAATTCTCCGTGAAATGAAAATTGACGACGGGGATTTTGTCCTGCCGCCTGACCCTCCGTGCAAATTCGAGGTTGAGCGTGCCCGGCTGCGGCTGATGGCGTTGCCGAAACGGGAATTGAGGCATCTTGGACAATCGCGGCGGTGTGTGGCTTTAAATTAAATCCATGAAAAAATTAAAATCACTGTTTGAAATTCCGAAAGAGCCGCGATATATCACGCTGGGCTGGTGGATTTGGCAGGTAAGGGCCAAAAAGTGGATATTTGCCAGGGCAAAGCCGCGAAAAATAGAGGTTGAAAAAATTCGGGTTATGCTGCAAAAATAAACCGCTGCTGAAATTCCACTTTAGACGGGCGAGCATTAAAATATGCTCGAAAATCCTTCCCCCGATAAAACAGCGTCGGAAAATCCGACGGAAACCACTGAAACCAATCCGCCGGCCGCATTGCCGGAAATCCCCGAAAATGAACACGAGCCAACAAAGGATATTTCTGCTCAAGCTGGCATTATTGAAAAAATCCGGCTCGCTGGTAGCGCGGCTGTCGAAAAATTCAATGTCGTACGCCGGGGACGCGGCCGTCCACGAAATGACGGATCGCCCAAAAAATCTGACGTGGTTCAACCGGAAAATTTGGAGGCCGGGCCGGGCGGTGGTAGTCCGGCGGCTGATATTTCCGATCCTGCTGTGGCTGCTGCCGAAAATATGCCGGATTTTAAGCAGGAAATTGACGAGCTTTTTCGTCGGTGCGTTGCAAGCTCGGCCAAAGGGGTGACTGAGGGCTGCAATTTCGTCACGAAAATTCTGGCAAACCAAGCGGGAATTTCCCCCGAATTTACGGAAAAAACTTTGGCGTCGGCAAAGCCTGAGCCGGATGCGCTGGCGGACTTCTCGGCGGCGGTTGATCTGGTCGTTAAAAAGCATCGTCCGCAAATCAAGGAGGGCGGCGAGTGGGCTTGCCTCGCTATGACGACGGGGCGGCTGATGGCTCCTTACGCGCTCGTCTGGTTGGAATTTAAAAAGGAAATTGAACGGCGCAAAAATTCGGGGAATTAAAATCATGGACAAATTTACAACTTTCCCCGGCCCGCTCTGCTGGCAGTGTCGAGTGAGTCCGCAATTAAACCCGACGGTCGGCCTTTGTGCCGGGTGTGTCGCGGTGAAATATCCTGACCCGTTGCGGACTGAGCTTGAAGCTGCGTTTTTCCCGGTCACGATCACGCGGCTTGATCGTCGTTACGGGCGGCAATTTGACGCCGGGGTTTTGGAAATCTGCAAAAACATTTTGCCGGAATTTGAAACCGCGTGAGTGTTCAAAAACAGGATCACCCCTCAACGAAAGTCCTCGTCGCGGGAATTTCGGGCACCGGAAAAACGACGCTGCTTGAAAAATTGCTCAAGCGCGAGCGTGCCCGGTGGACTTTCATTTACGATCACAAAAACGGTGACTTCGCACGGCGGTATGGTGTCCGTCCGTGCTTCACGGTAGATGAGCTAGAGCGGGCCGTTGCTCGTGGAGGTCTGGTCATTTATAACCCGTCGCGGGACTTCGCCGGGGAAAAGGAAAGGGGCTTTGATTTTTTTGCGTCGTGGTATTGGGAAATTGGGCAGGAAATTCGCGGCAAAAAAAACTTTGTGGCGGACGAATTGCAATCCCTCGTGGACGTTTATTCAAAGCCGGACGGTCTGCTCAAGATTTTAGACGAGGGCCGGACTTATCAAATGGACTGCTTTTTTGCGGCGGCGGCGGTCAACGGGATAAATAACCAAGTCAGAAAGCAAATCACGGAAATTTTTGCGTTCCGTCAAGGCGACGAGGCCGGGGCAAAGTGGTTTGAAGAAAAAGGTTTCGAGGTTCAAAAAATACTCTCTCTCAAAAATGGCGAATGGATTTACAAAAACGTTATCACCGGAGAAACGAACACGGGCGGCAAGGCTTTCGAGCCAAAAAATAGCCGTCGCAATCTCGCCGGGCTTTGACGTGCCAGTCCGCCTGGTCAGGGCCGGTAAAAAGTACCGGCTGACGGTGCGTGAGACTCAGGTTGTCGCCCTGCTCTGTCGTGGTGACTCGTGGAAAATGGCGGCGAGCGCAATCGGTGTTTCGTGTCGAACGGTTGAGTTTCACGTCAAAAATATCTTCTTCAAAATGTGCTGTTCAAATTTCGCTCAGGTCGTGGCGAAATTGTTTTCTTGAGGTCGTTTTCAAGTCCGAAAAATCCGCCGAAAAATGCCCATGTTCGCGTACCTAGGTAAAAGCCCAGCTATTTTAAAAAGTTGGATCGTGGTTTTGTAGGGGCACGCAAAAACAACGCGCAAAAAAATAATATGAATCCAACTCTGAAAACTGTCGGCAAAGGTCTTTTGATTGCCTTTCTCGCAATCATCATTTGGCCGTTCGTCCGGCCCTTCGCCCAAAAAGTTCCCGTCGTGGGCAAGTACGTACAGTAATTCGTCACCAAACCGCAACCTTAACCAAGGCAAAATATGACGAAATACAAATTGCAGGTGCCCGCCGTCTCGAATTTTACGCCGGGTGCGCTAGCGGGGACGCAATTCACTGTGGATTTCCCGCTCAACTATCGTTACCACGAAATTTATTTCGTGTACACGGACGGCGGCAGTTCGCCGACGGATTTTCTGAATTTGGTGGGTGACTTGGTCGCCTTCCGTAACGGTGTTCCGGCCCGTACTCATACGGCTCTGGAAATGGATCACCTTAACGGGCTCAACGGTTCGCAGTACCAGCGGCAGCAAGTCGGCACGGGCGCGGCGATGCGTCAGACTCAGACGATGTTTCTCGCTGAGCCGTGGCGCAAATCCAAGGCGGACACTGACGCCATGGCGTGGAACGTGTCTCCGGCGAATGGGTTCAAGACATTTCAGGTCAAGGGCACATTGATCGCGACGATCCCGTCAACGGCGACGCTGCAAGTTTGGGCGCGTGTGGATGCCGTGCAAGCCCTGCCCAAAGGTGTGGCGGCTCAGGGCGTCAGGAAAGTTTACCGCGTACAAATTCCGGCTTCGGGTCTGAGCAACGATGTCACGACGCTCGACGAGCGCGACGCATACCAGACGATCTGTCTCAAGAATCCGTCCGGCGCGGGCTATGTCAAACAGGCGACGCTCAAGAAAAACGGCGTGATTATTTTCGATACGGTCAACCAGCAAGACAATGTTGCCGACTTGACCAATCTCGGCCTCAACCCGGCAAGCTCGCAGTCAACCGGCGCGTTCGGTTATGACATCGTGCTTGATGCTGATGATCCGCTGCTCTCGGCCCTGCCGCTAACGTCGCAGGATTCGCTCTGGCTGCATCTGGACTATAACACGGCGGCGAGCGGCAACGTGATTGCTCTGGTTGAGCGTATCGGCCCGCTGGATTGATCGTCTGTGAAGATTAACGGCGGGCGTGGTCTAGGCCGCGTCCGCCTTTCTTTTTAAAATTATGGATGAAGACTATTTTTCTCAGGATTTTCCAGTCGCGGGCACTGCTTCGGCCTTGTCGCTGGGGCTGACACCTGACCCGACGGTAAACAGCTTGAACGTGGGCGGGTCAACGTCGTCTTACGTCTATGGCTCGCCGGAGTTCTCACTTGGCGATTTGACCTTGCCGACTTACTCAAGCGCGGTTGTCCCGGTTGGCTCAGGCTCAACGTCGTCCACGCTGGGGGGTGTGAATAGTTTGATTTCAAGCGTCGGCAGTGCCGTGTCGAATGTTGCGCGGGCGGTCAATGGCACTCCCCAGGCGGTCATTGTGGGCAGTCCGGCGGGCGGTGTGGCGGGCACTGTATCGGGGCTGGCGCGGCAGCTTACAAGCGGCGTCACGTCGTTTCTGCCGTTAATCCTTATTGGACTCGTGGTCGTGTTTCTGTTTCGGGCATTTACCGGGGGGCACAAAAAGTGAGCGCGAAAGCTACCAGCACGAAAAAAACGAGCGCGGACGATCCGGTCACGGGCACGGCTGCGACTGCTGCGGCTCAACCGGCGGCTGCGGCGTCGGGGCTGGGAAGTCTGTCGAGGTTTCTGCCGTTGATTGCGGTTGTCCTTTTGATCGTGCTCGTGTCTCGGTCGTTTTTTTACAAAAAGTGAGTGCGGAAAATTCCAGCGATGCCAATCCTCCTGGTCCGGGTGCCAATGCGGCCGCCGCGAGTGCCAATCCAGCCGGCTCGCAAGCCAATCCGCCGGTCCTAAGTCGGACGGAAAAGGTCGCGGCAATCAACGCGGCTTTGGCGCGATATGACGCAAATTTTATGGACGTTACGCACACTCTGACGGCGGGGGTTTATACCCGCACGGGACGCGTAAAGGCGGGACAAGTAATCATCGGGTTTAAGCATCGGGCGAGAAACATTTTCACTCTCTACCGTGGCTCGGTGGCGGTTTGGGATGCGGACAACGGCGTGCGCGTGATCAATGCGCCATATTCGGAAATAACCCCGCCGGGCCGTCAAAGAATCGGCGTAGTGCTGTCGGATATTGAGGGCGCAAACATTTTTGAAACTGGCGCGAAAAACCACGAGCAAGCTGAGGCGGAAATGTTGTTTCCGTTCTCCATGGTGGACGACGCCGGGGAAATCATCATGCAAATGTCGGAGAAAATTTTAAGTGAAAATTCAACCAAGCAAAAACTCGAATCTCTCGCGGGCTAATCGCCGGGGCGGGTTCGCTGGTTTCACGATTGGCGAAATTGCGGCGGCGGTCGGTATTGCTGCGGGGCTGACTGGCATCGGTGGCGAGGTCTATTCCCTTGTTGATAAACCGAGCGCGGCGGGCGCGTCGGCGGGCGCGTCGGCGGCTCAGTCCAAAGTCATTGCGAATTTGCAAGCTGAGATTTCTCAGGACGCGGCTCAGGAACAAACTTTAGAGGCGCAACTGGCGCAAGAAAAACAGGCGCAAACTTATGTTTTGCTGGGGGCCGGAGCGGTCGTCCTGTTCGTGTTTTTACGAAAAAAATGAGTGCACCAAGCACATTAGTCGGGCCGTGGAAAATCGTTTCGCAAAAGGGCGGGACGGTCGTGACTGCGGGCATGGGGACTTATGCGAACCGGGCGGCGTACAACGCGGCGATTGCGCTGGGAACGAATGTTAATGGCGGCGGCAGTTATGGCAACGGCAATGCAAACACGAGTTACAACGGCACAATCGCTGAGGCTCAGCAAACGGCCCAGCTAGAGCAAAGCCTGTCGGGTGCCGAAACTGAGGGCGAAGACACGGCGGAGACGGCGGCGGGCGCGAATTACGCGGCGAGTGTGTCCACGCTGGCGGGGGCCGATGTTGCGGCAAATGAAACGAGCGACGCAATCACGGCAACGCAAAATTACGATCCAAACCCGACGCTTGACGGGACGGCGATCCCGGCGGCGACGAGCGGAACACCGTGGGCGACTTATTTAATTTATGGCGGTTTGGCCGGTCTGGTTTATTGGCTCTGGAAAAAATACGGCAAAAAAATATGAACCTGCAAAATGTCACTGTCACGATCCCGGCGGGTGGAATTACTCTGGATAATACCGGGGCAAATGCTTTCACGGTTATCTCGACGACGCTGCCGCTGCAACTGATTTTTGACGGCGGGATCACAAATAACGCGACTGCGGGCAGTGGCTACAGTACGCCTTGGAAATCGGTGGCAATCAAAAACCCGAACTCGACGGCGATCACTGTCACTTATGCAATCGGGGACACGATCTCGACATTTACCCCGGCGAGCAACGCGGTTTCAAACGCGCTCACTTTCCCGTTCGCAAACGGCGGCATTGCAACCGGCGACGGTCGTTTAAACAGTCAGGGTTTCATCACGCTTTCGGCGGGAAATTTCCCCAATGGTCTGACGCTTAAGGGCACGAATAACGGGCACGCTCGACAGCAAATGAAAATCACGGTGAAGCCGAATGGTGGCAGCGGTTTGTTGATCTATGACACCACGGGCGCGGGCGGCACGGCGGGCAATCTGCTTTTGTTTATCAATGCGCCGACGGGCGTGGCAAACGCAATCGTCGTCCTGCAAGAAAACATAGATGTGATTTTGAAAAACGACTCGTCGGCGGGAAATCCCCCGTTGGTGGCCGTGTGGGAAAGTTTCTTGAATCAATAAATTTGTGTGTTTGAAAGTTGCAACATTTTTTGCGAGCCGACACCTGTGCTGCTTGATCCTATCGGCGGCAATGGTGGCGGCGGTGGCGGTGTGCCCGCAAACGCGATGCTTGACGGCAACGGAAACCCGGTGCTTGACGACGAGGGAAATTACGTTCTTTCAAACTGAAATGTTTGGCGTGACAAACATATTTTGCGAGCCGTCCCCGGTGGTTGAGGGAATGGTCAACGATGATTCGGGCGTGCTGGTGATTACGTCCGTTGATCCTCAGAATTTCCCGGCGGCAAATCCGCAAGTTGTCACGATTTACGGGGGCGGGTTTACAAACAACGGGGACGAAACGGTGATGCTGCCGGACTCGTCAATTAGTTACCCGGTGGTGTGGATTTCGGAAAACGAAATTCAATTCAACTATGACGGCTCAATGTTCGCGGCGGATTGGGATTTTGTTTTAGTGCAAGACGACGGCACGGCGAATTTGCCAACGATAACCATGACATGAAAAAACTTCTCGCGATAGTCCTTGTGCCAATCCTCCTGGTCGGGCGGGTGTTTGCCGGTTCAATGAACGGTTATCCCGTGGCGTCGACGTTCGGGACAAATGATTTCGTTGTCGGTCAAAACGGCACGCCGGGAAGCGGGTCTTTCACTACTCAACTTTATCCCTACCAGAATGTTTTCTTCGGAAAATTCTGGTTTGTATCGACAAATGGCGTGTCTATGCCCGGCGCGATTTGCACAAACAATTTAAATTTTGCTTACACAAATGCTCAACCGTTTGACACGGTTTGGGTGTCGCCGGGGCAGTATTATAGTCCGTGGAACGATGTTCGCTGTTCGCCCAATGTGACTGTGATTGGGGCGGGGAAATATAACACGATATGGCACTTCACAAACGCGGTGAGGAGCGTACTTAATTCGGTGCCTTGCATTGAACCTGCCAGCGGCGAAGATTTTAGCGGGATGGGAATTGCGTGCGACGGATATACGAATGTTTGCGCGGCCATTGGATTGATCCCGACCTCGCTCGCGGTGTCCAACTGCTATTTCCACAGCATTTACACTTATTCAAACTGTGACATCGTTTTCTTTCAATGTACCAACAGCTACAGCGTCAATTTTGAAAGCTGCGATTTTAACGGCGATTGGGACGGAATCACGCCAGCCTATTACGGGGGCAATCCGCTTTACACGACTAATTTTAATTTGAGCTTTGTTTCCTGCAAGGTGACGTTGCACGCGTCAACGTCACAAAACCAATGGGGGGGCGGGCAATGCTTTCAAATGTACGGCAACGGCGGCTTTACGCTCGTTTCCGGGTGTTATTTGAAAGGCCGTTCCATCACCAATGGCGTCGGACATATTCAGGGCATTAGTTTTCCGCAATCTGGCCCCTCGCCAGCGGAAAGAATTGTCTGCAACGCCTGTATTTTTGATTTGCCCCCGCTGGCGGGAAACTTTGATTTAAATTTGGGTGGCCCTAGTTATTCCGGGAATGACCCGACGAATTTAATTATGAACGCTTGCGCCCGTGCGGACGGAAACCCGCTCGCCGTGAGCAATCCGCAACTAATGTATGTCGCCTACGGTATCCCGACGTTTAACGGTCTTTCGATTTGGGACGGCAACAACGACGGCCTAGGCGATTTGTTCGCTTTGAACATCGGCGGCAACAATAACGGCACCTACACCGTTTCCCAAAACTTTGACGCCACGACGTTGACCACGAGCAACGGGATCGTTCCAACTGTCACCGCGACAAACAACATCGTTCAAGCCTTCGGGCACGTCACCAATGGGATTGTGACATGGACAACTAAGCCTTGATTTATGGACGCATTTGACGATTTGACAAGCACGGCTGAGGGCAACGCTTTCGGACTCGTATCCGATCCGTCTGTGAACAGTCAAACCGCAATCGGTTTCGACGGTCAGCCTTTTACGATTGCGCCCGGCAATCCCGATGCCGCTGCTGAGTTGGCGCGGTTGAATCAGGACTTGGGCACTCCCCCGGCGGATACGTCGGCTTGGGATGCGTTCGTTGCTCAAAATCCTTCGCCAAGTGCCTCTGCAAGTCTCATTGCAGATTATTGGGAGGGGCAAGTCGGGAATCTTGCGGGCGAGCAAGTAAACAATTTGCTGGGCGGCGGTAGTGCTGTCCCTGCCGTCGGCACGCTGGCAAGTAAGGTGTCGGGTGCTGCGGGCACTTTGGTTGTTTATGCCGCAATCGCTTGCGGACTTTACATCGTTTACAGAATTGTGATGGGTGTCCTGCCCCGTGCCCGATGAAAATCCCTCTGACAATTTTAGCCGTGATTCTAGGCGCAATTCTAACCGTCTGCGGTTGGACAATGCTCACGGTAGTTGATTTGAAAACTGCGGTTTCGGGAATAACGGTCGAAATCGCGGCGGTCAAAGAGCAGTTAAAAACCATGCAACCCCAAAACATAGTAAACGAAAAATGAAAACATTGATCCTCTCCCTCTGTGCTGCCGTCCTCTGCGTCGGCTGCGTCCACGCTCAAGACTCCAATTCGCCGGGTGCAACCGCCAATTCGCCGGGTGCAACCGCCAGTTCGCCGGCCGTAAGTGCCAATGCGGCCGGCGCAAGTGCCAGTCAGCCAGGTCTGACGCCGGGTGAGGTTGCCAGCGCGGACAATACCCTCAATTCGGTTTTGTCGTTTGTGCCGCCGAAATACAAGCCGCTCGTCATAACCGTTTTTTCCGTTTTGGGCGCGTTCGCGTTGATTGGTCAATACGTCAAAGCGTTTAAGACCGGCGGGTTTTTCAATATGTTAAAATCCGTTTTCAGCCATCACGCAACGGCGGTGATTTTGCTGGCCGGTCTGTGCGTCTGCTGTTTCACTGGCTGCAAGTCTGAGCAAATAATCAACGCGGGCAGCGGCACGGGCGCAAAGCTGACGGCGAAAATTCCGATCCCAATGAGCGGCGGCACGGAAAGTCTTTTGGACGCGACTCTCAGCATTGGAGTCTACAAGGATTCAACCATTATCCAGCCGACAATGACAAACGGTGTCATAGGTGCCCCGTCTGTCGCGATTTCGCAAAGCACAATAGGCAAGGCCAATGTCACGGCGACGGCGGTTTCAACAAACGACGGCGCGGCCTTGGCTGCGGGTGGGTTTGACCAGACTTTAATTTTGACGGGGCAATCCGGGTCTTTGCAAAAGAATAACCCGCATGAGCAAACGATCACGACGGGCAAATAGCATCGTTTCAAATCCCGGAAAAAATCTATGAATCCTGAAAATGTAACCAAGATGGATGGGTTTGAACCTGTCGAAACTGATGCTGCCAATCCGCCGGTCCTAGGCGATGCCAAAGACCTGGCTTTGGATGCCAATGCGGGCGCCGTGGCTGCCGCTGCCGCTGCAAGGGCCGCTGAGGACGCTGCTGCAATCAAGGCGGCTGAGGCTGCTGCCGCTGACAGGGCCGCTGCTGAGGCCACTGCCACTGCTCAAGCTGCGCGTGACGCTGCCGCTGCCGCTGCTGCGGTCAAAGCCGCTGAGGACGCTGCCACTGCAAAGGCTGCTGCCGCGTTCGCTGAAAACGAGGCAAAGGCCGTTGCTGCTGACAAGGCCGCGTCCGAAACTGCCGGGATTGAGTTTGCCGTCTGGTCAAAATTGACCCCGGCGCAAAAGGCAAATGCCGTCCTCGTGGGCGAACACCTTAAGACGACTGAGCTTGACCCGCGCAACGTGCCGGGCTTTTGCGAGTAACTTCGTGCGTGAGTGATGCCGCGCATACTGGGGGATGCCGTCGCTGGTTTTGGTTGCCAGCGGCGGCACTTCATTTGTTGGATCGTCGGCGTGCCAATCCTCCAAGTCTAAGTGCCGTCCCCTGCCCTGCCGTGAAAGTTTTGGAAAACGAAAATCTAAAGAGGATTTTTGAGCTTGAAAAGCTGCGGGCAGAAAATGCCGCAATGCGGGCGGCTCTCGGTTGCCCGTCTGCCCCTGTGCTGCGCGTGCTGGGGCTTGTAGGCGATTGGCAGCGGGCGGGCCGTTGGCCGGTGCGCTAGGGCGCGATGAAAATTGCCGTGCCTGACAAAACGGTTTGATCCCCTTGGACGGGAACGAATCCGTAGCCGGTGTAAATCATGGTTGTTGTTTGCTGATTATTTGGAGGCGTTAGGAAAATGCCGTTTGCTCCGATTTGCCCGGCTTGGCTTTTAATTTCGTTCAAAGCTCTGTCCATGGCCATTTGATTAACCCCGCCTGTTGTGGCTGTGACAACGCCAATTTTTTCAAAGTTATTTGTGGGCGGTTCAATGTAGATTTTTACCGCTTCGACTGAAATTGCCGGGTGAATTTTGCCGGTCACTATGTGCGAGCCGGACACGCATCCGACCATGGCCAAGAGCGCGAGTAAAAAGATTTTTTTCATCGCCGCTCGTTGTAGAGTCAAAAATTCGTAAAATCAATTTAAAATTGTTGGTTTAAAATCGGCGGATATTCACAATAATCCCTTTTGTTTGTGGGCAACTTGTGATTTGCCGGTGAATAAGTCGGGAAATTCGGAAAAAAGCCTGTCAACAATTTTTATTTCGTTGATTTGTAGATGCTTACAAACATTGTGTATCATTATTAAATCATTCAAGTATCTCGTGACTTTTGACGATTTAACAATTGATGCAGATTTGTCGTCTTAAAAAACTCTCTTCCCATAGACAAGCGTTTACGCTGGTTGAAATCATGATTGTGTCGGCAATCCTTGGTCTGTTGGTTTCCATCGCAGTTCCCTATTACGTCCGGCAAACCGCCAGTACGCAGGCAAATCTCTGTATCAATACCTTGCTCAAGATTGACGATGCCGCTTGCGATTTCGCACTGGAGCAAGGCAAGAAGACCGGTGATCCGTTGAACTATCCGCAGGATCTCACGCCATATATCAAACTCAACGGTGCGAACCAGATCCCGCCGTGTCCCGCCGGCGGTAACTACACCTTGAATTCGGTCGGGGCCATACCGGCATGTTCATTGGGAAGTTCCGTGAGTCCGGTTCACATCCTGCCTTGAACAGGGTTTATTTCAATTTGTTGTAACGGCCGATCAGACGGCGGACCACGCCGCGTGGAAAAACTCTTGGGGCGAAGGCGGAAATCTTATTAATCACGCCCGGCAGGCTGATGTGGACGCCGGCGCGAAAATCCCTGTGACCAATGCGCGCCACCTCGGCGGCGGACATCTTTTTGGCCTGTGCCTGGCGGGCACGATGGCTGCGGGCGACATTGGAAAAATTCGATTCCGTCGGTCCGGGACAAAGATTCGTGACTTGGATTTTTGTTCCGCGCAATTCCTCGTGCAACGATTCGCTGAAGGACAGCACGAACGCCTTGCTCGCGTAATAAACCGCCATATGCGGGCCGGGCACAAAGCCTGCAACCGAGCCGACATTCAAAATGCCGCCACGATTACGCCGCAGCATGTCCGGCAGGAACAATCCGGTTAGTTCGACGAGCGCGGCGATGTTGACCTGGACGATCTCTAGTTGCCGCTTCAAGGGCAGTTCGGAAAACGCGCCGTGCAGACCGAATCCCGCATTGTTCACGAGCACGTCCACGCTGATTCCCCTGCCCTTTATTTCTGAAATTATTTTCTGCGGTGATTCGGGCTGCGATAGATCGGCGATGATGATTTCAACTTTGATGCCATGTTCGCGGCGCAATTCGACCGCCAGTTTTTCCAAGGCATCGCGATTGCGGGCGGTCAGGATCAGATCGCATTTTTCCGCCGCGAAACATTTCGCCAGTTCAAGCCCGATGCCGGAAGAGGCGCCGGTGACCAGGACTGTTTCGGTGTTCATTAGTAAATCAGCGGGTGCCCCAGCCGAAACGGTCGGTCAGCGGCCAGTAAACGAAGAAAGACCGGCCGATGACATACTTTTCAGGGATTGCTCCCCAGTAACGCGAATCGAGGCTGTTGCAGGTGTTGTCGCCCATAGGCAGGCAGGAATCCGGCGGGACTTGGTAAACCGTTTCCTCGTCGGGGAAAAACGGCAGATAGCCCATGTTGGACAACTGATATGTCTGTGCTTCAGTGTAGTTCAAGTGTCCGCTCCAATGGCTTTCGCGCGGTGGTTTGTCGGGATCAAACCCGTACACATTCTCAAAATGCGGCGTGCTCGCGTCGAGGCGGACGCCATTGATGCGCAAATGGCGGTCGTCGCCGATGGAAACTCTTTCTCCGGGCAGGCCGACCAGACGTTTAATGTAAAATTGGTCCGCGGGAATGTTCCACTTGCTGCGTTGTTCCTCGGGAATACCTTCGGTCTCAAAAACAATCGTATCGCCGCGCGCGGGTTTGCGGAAATTATAGCTCATCCGGTCCACAAACAGATGGTCACCCGCGCTCACACGCAAATTCACGACTTCTTCACCCTTGTGATAAACATAGCCATCACCGATATGCAAACGTCCACGGATGATGAGCGGTTCAATGTAATTATTAAGCCGGTCGTACTGGCCTTCCCCCATGTCTGGCGGAAACCAGATCGTTTGTTTCGTGTCGCCGATCCAAAGGTTTTGCCAGATGTTAAAGATTAGAATTTGAAATGGCTTGTCTACGCGAAGCGGTCCATCCGCTTGGGCGACCACATGGACATAGGAAATGCCCCCGAACCATTCCTTTACGTGCTGCCAGCCGGTTGGCATCTTGAAATTCGTATCGCCCAATAGGTTTTCTGAATTCACGCCGAACAGGGTCGGCTGCATCGACCCGGTCGGGATCTTGAACGGCTGCAGAAAAAACGTGCGGATGCCCATCGCCACCGCCAGCGCCACCAGCAGCACTTCCACATTTTCGCGCAACGAGGCGCTCGGGTACGCCGGAATGTTCTTTTCCGCGGCCGCCAGCAATTCGTCGCCGGTCGTCTTCATCTGTTCCGTGTTGCCGGCACGGATGGCGTCGTCCAACGCATCCAGCTTCCCCTGCACCGCCGTGACGGCATCCGGCTTGAGCAGGTCGGCATGGGCCGCGAGCAGACGGCGGTAATGCTTGTGCGCCGCGCACGCGTTGCGCACGGTCTGCGAAATGAACCAGCGGAGCAATGTCATATTTTCCGGCTTTTGGACACCCGGGATCGGGAAATTCTCAAAGTAAAATGAATGCGCGTCAAAATACCTTCCGCACCCGTAAAAGAAAGACAAATCCCCTGCCCTTTTGCCGGCGGAATTTAGTATAACCCGGGTGAACTGACGCGATAGAAACGTGCAGAATTGGTTCGCATATCCGTGAATTGGAATTGGCCTGACGAAATTTCCGTGGCTTCTCCCAGCCAGAGCCAGTTGGTGAATGGTACAGTCAAGTTTGTCGTGCCAAAGACGTTGAACAACGCACCGGGCAAATTGGTAAATGCGAATCTATATTCGCCATTCACCAACGGACTCATATTCGTCAATGTGATCGATGTCACATTTTGCCCCGGTAGTGTAAAGGCATAAACCTTGTTGTCGTTTGCCACATAAAAGTGACGACGCGCCATGATGCCGGTATTGAAGCGGCGCGTGCCGGTCATCAACTCATTGGCGCCGCCGCCGGTATAAATGTTCGTGCCCGTATCGCCATCGAACCCATGCAAACGATTATCGCTCTCGGAGCCGATGCCCCAGACGATGACGTTGTTGGTGCCGTCCGTGGACGTGACAAAAGGCGAGCCTCGCCCGTTTTCAGAGTTCGTCCAGACAGCGGTTACGGTCGGCGGACTGCTGGCGGTGATACGCATGGAATAGAGATTATTATTGTTGGCCAAAACCACATAGGTGCCTTTTGACGTTCGATAGGTGGCCGCCGATTGAATGATGGAACTGCTGGTCGCATGGAATTTAGCCAGTGATGCGGTGATCCCGCCCAAATTGGTGCGATTGAGCAAATAAAAGTACTGATCCTTGCCTAGCGCAACAACTAGCTGGGACGGCGTGGCTCCCGGCACATCCACAAGCAATGGACCTGAGCCGCCGATGTCGAGGTCTTGCGCATCCAATGAGGTCCAGTTGGTCGCTACCCAATAATTGGTCGTTCCACCGGGCAATACGAGGCCGGGGCTGAAATGCAAAATCGCCTCACCGCCACCCCAGATGGAGGTATTGAAAGTATTGCCCGTGGCGATGAACGGATCCACGCCGTCACTTGCCACTCCGCCGACGGCCCAAACACCGCCGCCTTCCGCCGTGGTAGCCCAAGCTGTCACATGCGATGGATTATTTATCGGCACGCTCACCACCCAGCCGTAATACGGCAGACAATCGCCGGAGCGGCCTCCGTATGGCACATAAAGGTTGGTGCCGATGACAGCGAGCGCACCCCGCTCGCCCTGGGTTTTCGGGTTGAACACGGAAGCCCCGGAAACGATGTTGGATGACACCACCACCGGCCAGCCGGAATTAACGGTTCCCGTATCAACGTTCAGCGAATAGATGAGATTGTCCGGGAGGCCTGTGACACGATTCGTAGTGACGGCATTCAGGAAGAGAGAACGCGACGGCAAGTCCACGACTGGCGTACCCGTGATACCGCATGGGGATAGATTGCCACAGGAAAAAGCCGCGGACGGTGCCGGCGGGGCCAAGTTGGTTTGCCACACGATGCTGCCGCTGGTGGCATCAAGTGCGTAAACATTATTTGATTCCGTCACGGCAATGATCACCGCCCGGCCTCGCGGGCCGCCTTCAATATAAAGCGGTTGGGCATAGGTGTTGCCGACAATGCTGCCGTCAAAATTCGTATCCCGCGCCAGACTGGCCGCACTCGCTGGCGTAAAGGCAGGATCAATGTATAGCCCGTCGCGTGAAAGATGATTGTTGTGCTGCGTGATGTTGACCTGGGCATTCGCTGGTAGAGCTTCAAACAGGACGGCAACGATGCCACCCGCCAAAATGAATGACCAGCCTGGGACCACTCTCCGCCAACTCAAGATTTGCATGATAAAAATGACCATTTAACTTCAATGCCAACAACCGACAATGGGGACACTTCCACGCAGTCATTGAATAGTCAAATTGGTTTGTTCGTTTTGGAAAAGCAAAAGCCGCTCCAGTTGCCCGGAGCGGCTTTGTGAATTCTTTAACCGGTGGCCGGCACGCTAGTGCCTTACTTCTTCTTCGCCTTGCGCTTCTCTTCGATGGCCGCCTGCGCCGCCGCGAGACGCGCGACGGGCACGCGATACGGCGAGCAGCTCACATAGGTGAGCCCGACGCGATGGCAGAACTTCACGGAGTCGGGATCGCCGCCGTGTTCGCCGCAGATGCCGAGCTTGATGCCGGGACGGGTCTTGTTGCCCCTCTCCGCCGCGATCTGGATGAGTTGACCGACGCCGGTCTGGTCGATGGACGCGAACGGATTCTTCTTCACAATCTCATTCTCGGTGTAGGCACCGAGGAACGAACCGGAGTCGTCGCGGCTCATGCCAAGGCAGGTCTGCGTGAGGTCGTTCGTGCCGAAGCTGAAGAATTCCGCCGTCTGCGCGATCTCGTCCGCCGTGAGCGCGCCCCGGGGAATTTCGATCATCGTGCCGACGCTGTAATTAATCTTGATCTTCTTTTCCTTCTGCACGAGGGCAGCGACTTCGTGAACGATGGCAACCTGCAAATCCAATTCTTTTTTGAAGCCCACGAGCGGGATCATGATTTCGGGTTTCGGTTTGAAACCTTCCTTCTGCGCGATCGCCGCAGCTTCGAGCACCGCGCGGGCCTGCATACGGGTGATTTCCGGATACTTGATGCCGAGGCGGCAGCCGCGGAAACCAAGCATGGGATTGAACTCATGCAGTTCGTGCACGCGATGGATGATCTTCTCGACGGGCACATTAAGCTTCTTGGCGAGGTCCAACTGTGCTTCCTTCGTGTTCGGCAGGAACTCGTGCAGCGGCGGATCCAGGAAACGGATCGTCGCGGGATAACCTTTCAAGGCCTTGAAGATGCCGTGGAAGTCGTCGCGCTGGTAAGGCAGCAACTTCGCGAGGGCCTCTTCACGGGACTCGAGGTTGTCGGCCAGAATCATCTCGCGCATTGCGTCGATGCGGTCGCCTTCAAAGAACATGTGTTCCGTGCGGGTCAGACCGATGCCCACCGCGCCGAACGCGATGGCCTGCGCGGTCTGCTCGGGCGTATCGGCATTGGTGCGGACGCTCAGGCGCGTGGCCTTCGAGCACCAGTTCATCAATTGCACGTAATTCTTATACTTCTCGGTCTTCTGCGCGACTTTGTCGTCGTGGAGCAAACCGGTGATGATTTCCGACGGTGCGGTTTTGATCTGGCCCGCGTAAACCAGGCCGGAGGTGCCGTCGATGGACAGGAAATCGCCTTCCTTGAAGGTCTGGCCGTCGATCGTGGTCGTCTTCTTGTCGTAATCAATGTTCACGCCGGCGGCGCCGCAGACGCAAACCTTGCCCATCTGACGGGCGACGAGTGCCGCGTGCGAGCTGACACCACCGCGCGCCGTGAGAATGCCTTCCGCCGCGATCATGCCGCGCAAGTCTTCCGGCGACGTCTCGATGCGCACGAGCAAAACTTTCTCGTTCTTCTCGGCGGCCTGCACCGCGCGATCGGCGTTGAAATAAATCTTGCCGGTGGCCGCGCCGGGACCGGCGGGCAGACCGGTCGCGATGACCTTCGCCTTCTTCACTTCGCTCAAGTCAAAAATCGGCGCGAGCAATTGTTCGAGCTGGTCGGCCGGGTTGCGGAGAATGGCCGTTTCCCAGTCGATGAGTTTTTCCTTCACCATGTCAGAGGCGAACTTCAGCGCGGCGGCGGCGGTACGTTTGCCGTTGCGCGTCTGGAGCATGAACAGCTTGCCTTCCTGCACGGTGAACTCGATATCCTGCACGTCCTTGAAATGCTTTTCCAGGGTCTTGCGGACGCTCATCAATTCCGCGTAGCTCGCCGGCATCTGCGCCTTGAGCTTGATGACAGGTTCGGGCGTGCGCACGCCGGCGACCACGTCTTCACCCTGCGCATTGATGAGAAATTCTCCATAGAATTCATTCGTGCCGTTCGCCGGATTGCGCGTGAAAGCCACGCCGGAACCGGACTTGTCGCCCGTGTTGCCGAACACCATCGCCTGCACGTTGACCGCCGTACCCCATTCGGCAGGAATATTATATTTGCGGCGATACACGATCGCGCGATCGTTCATCCAGGAACCGAACACCGCGCCGGCCGCGCCGCGCAACTGGTCCCACGGATTCGTCGGGAAATCTTTGCCCGTGCGTTCCTTGACCAGCGCCTTGAAACGCTTGACGAGCTCGGCCTGGTCTTCAGCGGTCAACTCGGAGTCAACGATGTCCTTGTGATACTTCTCGTGCTTGAATTCGTGGATGACCGTTTCAAACGGCTCATGATCTTCGTTCGCGCGCTTCTGCACGCCGATGACCACGTCGCCATACATCTGGATGAACCGGCGGTAGCAATCCCACGCGAAACGCGGATTCTTAGTCGCATTTGCCAGGGCGACCACCGACTGGTCATTGAGGCCCAGGTTCAAGATCGTATCCATCATGCCCGGCATCGAATCGCGCGCGCCGGAACGCACCGCCACGAGCAACGGCATGCCGCTGGTCGCACCGAACTTCGTGCCCATGATCTTTTCCATGTTCGCAATGCCGGCTTCCATCTGCGCCTGAAGTTCCTTCGGATAAGTCTTCTTGTGCGCGTAGAAATAAGTGCAGACCTCGGTCGTGATGGTGAAACCGGGAGGCACAGGCAGGCCGATGCGGGTCATTTCCGCGAGATTGGCGCCTTTTCCGCCGAGCAACGGTTTCATCGAACCGTCGCCATCGGCTTTTTTGTTGCCCCAGGTATAGACGTATTTGTTGGATTTAGCTTTGGCCATATAAAATCGAATCAGTTAGTCAGATATTGCATGAAAACGAGCAGTGAAAATACCAGACGAGCAAACGGAGTCAATGAATCATCCGCCAAATGACAAGTAGTATTGCAGCTTTGCCAAAAAACAGATTCCTCAATACGGGAGCAAGGGGGAATCCTCCTCATCCTCGTCGTCGTCCTCGACTCTGGATCAGGTTTGATTTCGTCGGATTTGGTCGGATTCAGCCTGATTCGCCCCAATTTTGGCAGGGAGTAAATCCAACTAAATCCAGTTATTTTTAATTTTAGCCAAGTTAGTTTTATCGCCACACAAATCCGTCGCCGAGGGATTTCACGGCGGTGTCAAGATTCTGCAGGTAATCATCGGCGCGTTCGGGGGGCACGCTGTCGGCCAGCGATTGGTATTCATATTGCAGGATGAGTTTGTTGCCGGAGCGTTCGCTTTGCTTGTGGAAATAAAAAGCGGGATCATTCACCGTCTTGTTTTCGAGGTGCAAATCCCAGTCTATGGGCACGGTTATTTCCGTGTGCAAAATCTGATGCTCGGGAAACCCAATGGCCAGCGGCTGTTTGCGTTGGGTGTCCGCCGGTTTCTTGAGATAGTTTGCCAGCGCGGAGGGATAGAAATCACAGCGATACCGGCCATCGCGATCCGATTTTACCCAGGCTTCGCCAACGGTGTAATGTTCCGTGATCTGGAAATGGTTCTGCGCCTCGTCGTCGCTGATCTCCAGCGGCGACGCGATTTCGGTGCCCGGATAAGCCTCGGAGTAATAATGCAGGTAGGTCCGCTCCAGTTCGCTGCGCTTGGTGGTGGCGAACAACCCGCGAAGTTCATCCGCATCCCGGCCTTCGGCGAGCGTAACCACATTCAGATCGGTCGTCCCCTTTCGTTTGCCGAGGTCAAAATATTCCGTCGTCGTGGTCAGCGGCTGGCCCTGTCCCGGTTGGATCGGCGCCAGGGCGGTGGTTCGGGGCGTAATGACCAGTCCCCATCCGTACGCGGACAAAAAATGCGCGTCCAGGGCTCCGCGCTGGTAACCGGCCGTTGGATCAAGCCACCAGTTCCGGCCGTTGAGACAGACCACCGCGATGCAATGATCGAACAAATTTGCCGACGGCAGGCAGTCCGCAATCGTCTGTCGCATCTGCGTGTTCACCAGCACCGGATACGCCTCGATGCCCATGGCGTGCAGCAGCGTGACGAACAACAGCGACTTGTCCTTGCAGTCGCCAAAACGGCGCGCGGCCACGGTTGCCGGGTCCGTGGGTCGCTCGGCGCTTTCGCCGATTTCCACGCCAAAGTACCGCACTTCGTCCTGCACAAAGCGCAGGGCCGCCAGCACCTGTTGCTCCCGATCAGGCAATTGTTGCCATAAAAGAATTTTCTGGTTCAGGTCCGGCGACAACTTGACCGGAGTCTGAAACAACCGCCAGGCCCACTGGTCCACTTCCGCCCAGCTTGTGCTCTCGGTGAGTTGCAGCCATGGCAACGGATCAAACCAGACGGGCAACATGTCCTCTTGCACCATGCCCGGTAACTGTCTTTCGTCCCAGACGCATTCGATCTGGTTATCTTTCCTGACGATCAACGGCTGGCTGGCATCGCCAAAGGTTTTGGGATACAACCGCCGCGTGGCCGGCCACACAACGCGGGTCATCAGCCGGTCAATCGGATCATCCCCCTGGAGATGGAAAATTGTCGAAAACTTTCCACCCAACACGGGATTGTCCCCCGTTACGGAATACGCATAATCCACGATGTCCCCCGCACGCACATCTTCCATCAACAGCACCGCCGTCTGTTTGCCGTCGATGATCTGCTCGTCGTCCAGTCCGCGCTCCTGCCGTACCATGCGGATCTTATCCGCCGTGAGCTGGTTTAGGTGGTTGGTTCCGCGCCAAAGCCGCACCCAGTGCAGGGTCAGCTTTTGATAGACGGGGTTGAAATCAATTTTCAGGTCGGAACCATTCTGCACCCCGGACACTGAAAGGACCTGCCGCATGCCGTGAATAAAGGTTTCGTTGGAGGCGACATTGATCTGCCGCTCTAACAACAGCCAGTGCTGGTCAATGCTGTCCGGCGGCACATACGCCAGCGCATTCCGGTCGAAGAACTGCGGCTTGACCCAGTTCGAAGGCGGGGCGATATCCGGTTTGACTTCGTTGGTGGACTCATGGGCTTCCGCCACAGCCGCCACTGTCAGTATGGCAACGACCAACCATGGATAAATTGTTTTCATCGGCATAAACCCCCGCGGCTTGACCGGGCCGCAGCCCGTCCATCCGAGGGTATGATAAAATTTATCCTGAGGGTGGAAACACTTTTTTACCTCGAAACGGATGAAAGTTGAAATCCCAGCCCGTTTTGGTTAATTCATACTCCATGCAAAGAGCCGCATTTTGTCTTGTCCTGCTTACGGCAGGTCTTTTGGGTTTTTGCGCCCGGGCTCAAATTGTTCCGGTCAGCACGCCGTTGAACAACCTCATCACCGAACGTGTTTACGATCTCCAGCCGCCAAGACTCAAAAACCTTTCCAGCGATACCAATGCATCTGCAGCCATGCCCTTTATCACCGCCAGCGATGTCTCCCTGGAATTTGATTACATCTACGCCCGCCAATGGTTTCAGATGACGACTCCGGGCGGGGGCTATACGGCTCCGGAGATGATCACGAAGATCAACGGTTATAATACCGTACCGTCGGTTTTATTCGTCATCCGCTCGAACCTGCTCGTCACCGCCGGCTTTGATTATTTGCATGAGGACATTTCGACGATTGGCAGCACCACCTCCCAAACCTTTGATGATTATACGCCGTTTGTTTACGCTGACGAGGAACTGCTCCACTTCCTCCCGCGGGTGGACACCACCCGCAATTCACTTTTGCTCGGCGGTAATTTTTCCTACACCCGATCGGTCAGCAGTGTGGATGCCCCCGGTGCTGCGACCGGTTTGGGTTATAACGACTATGTTTTCGGTCCCTCACTCGTTTACATCCGCAGCCTGGTTGACTGGCCGGATGGCGCGCCCGGCCGCGTCAGCTTTACTCTGAATCCGGCCTACACCTATTACTACTACCAAACGCCCTTGGGCTTGGAACGCTCCGGCAACTTTTCCCTGCTCGGACGGATGGATGCCGGCCTCACCCGCAACGTCTATCTCGACATCTCCGCCACGTGGGTACATAACATTTATGCGGAACATGCCGGACCCGACCGGGACTGGGCGTTTTTTGGCGCCGGACTCACGGCCAAGCTCCTGAATCAATCCAACCATCTCCTCCTTTTCCGCCTGGCCTATAGCTATGAAGCATTTTTGACCCGCGCCGAAATTCACGAGATCTCCGCGCAGGTGGAATACCATTTCTGAAACGGATCCCCTTCGCACACGGACGGCTCATGGCCGCGTTACGCGAAAGAATTGCGCGGCATTCCCCGAAAGCGGCACGGCGATGGTGTTGGTCGTGCCATCGGCATAGAAATTGGTGTAGGTGTTCCAATTGCCGGAAAGAAGATTCGTCGTCCATTGCACAGTATAACTTTCATAAGCGTCGGTGCCGAACTCGAAGGAAAAACCGGAACTGTTCCATAGCGGCGCAACAATTTGCGGCGGAGTATAGGTGATGCCTTCGACGCTTACATTGTCGATAACGGCAAAGTTATTTGCGTCGCCGATCGATGCGAAGTCGTCGTTATATCCTATCAGGATGTTGCCGCCGGTGTAACTGGTCGTGTTGGTGAACTGCGCAACCGCCACGTTGTCCAACAGCCACGTGATAAGATTGCCCTCCTGCCGCACTTCCACCGAAACCCAGCGCAAACCCGAGACACCGGCGGGAGTCGTGCCGAAACCCGGAAGCACCTCGAATGGAAAGAGGCTGACAAAGCCGGCATCAGCATTGTCAAAGTTCGCGCCCAGCGGGGCGGTCGGGCCAAAGTTGCTGGTCTTCAAAATGGGCGCATTCCCCGGACCGCCGCCAAGAAACACGGAGTAATCACGGATGCTGGCGGATGTCGCAGAAACACCGCCGTCGCCGTCCATTGCAAACCAGACGCCATCGCTCGTGTTTTGCCCAATGCGGTTGGTTACGTTGCCGGAGCAATTGAGACCGAAGAGCGCATGTTCCGTGGTATTGAGATTGCCCCAATTCATCCATAAATCGAACTTGAGCGCGTAGTTATTCGTGTAGCTGATGCCGACGGGATAAAGGTTCACGGCGGCAACGGCGCCATTCGCATCGTTCTTGTTGCAGGTGAGGTAAAGACCGAGCGTGCTGCCACCGATAGAATGCGGCGCTGGCGGGATAATGGTTGGAAAGCCTACGGTGGAATAATCAAAACCGAAGATGGCGGTGAAATCATAGCCGCCGGACGCAGCGCTGAAAAAGATCTTGTAGCCGTTGGTCGTGGCGTTGTTCGTGATGATGATGGGTGTGATATAGGCGTCAAAATTATCGAAAAATCCGAACGCGAGAACGGCCACGGAACTGGTGACCCTGCCGGCGACGTTGGTGACGACCACAAAGTAACCGCCGACATTATTCGTGGTCGCGGCGGAAATGGAATAGCTGCTGTTGGTCGCGGCCGGAAGATTTGTTCCATTGAAATGCCATTGATAATAAAGCGGCGACGTGCCGGCGGCGGTGACGGAGAACACGGCATTGGAACCCGTGTTCACGACGACACTCTGCGGCTGGGACGTGATGGTCGGGGCGACGGGTACGCCGCTGAGCGTGAGGCTGGCAACGGAGCTGGTGACGCTGCCGGTGAAATCGGAAAGCACCAACGTATAACTACCGACATTGCCGGGCTGTGCGTTCGTCACCGAAAATCCGTTGGTGGTGCCGCCGGAAATGTTGGTGCCGTTCAACTGCCATTGAAAAGTCATCGGCGCGGTTCCATAGGCCGTGGCGGTGAAAGTGAAGTTTGAGCCGACGGGTACGCTGGCACTCGCTGGCGAGACGGTCGCGGCCAGCGGAACGTGATAGACGTGCAGCTCGATGCCGGACAAATAACCGAGCGTGGGGCTGACAAACCGGAAGCGGTTCAAGTTGTTCGCATTGTTGTACCCCATCGCCGTCCAGGTCTGGCCACCATCAGTCGTGTGGATCATGTTATATGGTGGACTCAACGAACCGCCGCCCAACCAGCCTTCGTTCGTGCTGACGAAACCGACCCCCTGCAATTCAAACGACGCCGGTGAACCGATGGCCGTAAGCGGAATGCCGTTGGAAGTCCATGTGTTGCCGCCGTCGGTGGTCTTGTAAAAAACGAACGAAGTATACGAATTGTTCTGTTGCAGCGAAACATAGCAGACGTTCGTCGTCGGCCATGACATCTTCCAGAAATAGCTGTTCGTCACATGGGCATTGGCGACCACTTGCCAGGTCAAACCGCCGTTCGTCGTGCGCGCAATACTCGCGAAGTAAGGCGGCGAATAAAACGAATTGGTATTCATGCCCACGACAAAGCCGAGATTCGTGTTCACGAAATGCACATCCATCAGCCCGCCCATCACCCCCGCGGCGGTGAGGTTGGTTATATACCATGACGTGCCGGCATTGGTGGATTTCACGAAATAAGCCGGCCCGCGCACACGCCCTGCGCCATAAATCGTCTGCGAATCCGGGATGTGCATCGCGCAAAAACCCGCCATGCCGGAGTCATTGATCGTCTGATTGATGGTCCACGTATTTCCACCGTCGAACGTTTCGTAAAGCAGGTTTGTATCGGTCACGAGGGAGTCATAGGAACCGGGGCCGAGGTTGCCGATCCAGCCGTGCAATGGCGTGGCAAAACCGATCGAACGAAAATGCGCCACATTCGTCACGATGTGCGGAGTCGTGGAGAACCACGCCTGCCCGCAATTCGTCGTACGATAGATGCCGTCAATGCCGCGCGCGCTCCAGCCGTTGGTGAGGTCGGTGAAGCTGATATCGTCGTTGCGATAATTACCGCTGCCGACGGGTGAATTCGGGAATTGCGTCCAGACCGGTGTCTGGGACAGGCACGGCATGACGACAGCACAGAGCGCGACAGCGAGCAAACGATTCATAATCTCTAAACCTTGTTTGCAACCTTTTTCGCAGATATTGCCACCGATGAAAAGGAAAAAACCGGACAACTTTCGTCATCCGGTCCCAGCTAAATTGTTATTCGTTCAACCGATGCGCCAAACGATGCGCGCCTTGTTGAGATCGTACGGCGACATTTCCATCTTCACACGGTCGCCGGCGGTGAGCTTCACGAACTTCTTCCGCATCTTGCCGGAAATCGTCGCCAGCACCTGATGCTTGTTGTCCAGTTCGATGCGGAACATCGTGCCCGCAAGCACGGTGATGATTTTGCCTTCGACTTCAATATGTTCTTCCATGCTAAAAAAGAAGGATTGAAAAAAGGTAGCAAAACGGCGGGCGGCGTTTCAAGAAACGTCGCCCGCCGGATATGTTAAATCTTAGTAACGGTCACGCCCGCCGCCGCCCTGATAACCGCCGCGTTCACCGCCGCCGCCGCCGCCGCCGCGGAAATCCCGGCGCGGACCGCGGTCGCCGCCGCCGCTACGCGGGGCGCGCTCTTCCTTCGGACGGGCGATGTTCACGGTGAGCTCGCGGTTGTCGAGCTGCTTGCCGTGCAATCCATCAATGGCCTTCTGCGCTTCTTCAGCCGAGGACATGGTGACAAAGGCGAAACCACGGGAACGGCCGCTCATGCGGTCCATCATGATGTTCGCTTCCGTGACGCTGCCGAAGGCCGCAAAGGCGTCGTGCAGGTCGTTTTCAGTGGTGTTGAAGGAGAGATTTCCTACAAACAGTTTGTTGTTCATTTTAATGTGCTGTTCAAGCAACCGCTCTACGGACTGTTCCCGACCGCCGGGTTTCAAATCAACACTGAACGAAGTTCACTTGCAGATTCACCATGTTCGAAAGGATTAGTTCTCTCACAGACAGAAAGAGTCTACCTAATCCCAAATTTTTGGCAAGCCCAATCATAGTTTAGCCTTTCAACCGGCAAATTATGCCGTATAATAAACCTTTTGGTTCAATCAGGTTTAATTTGGTCGGATTCGCTCGTTTTCTGATAAGACCGGCCTCGCCGGTGGGTTTATTTTGGCTTTTTTGGGTTCGTTTTTTTGGGACAAAATTGCGGTTTCATTGGCTTTTTCGAAGAAAACTTGGGTTCGTTTCCACTACTGTCCGGTTAAGTTTTTTCTGACTGTGGTTTGGGCCATATAAAACCTGCGGATTTCTGCTGGCGGGCTTTTTTTCGATTTCAATTTGGCG
>DATHOG010000087.1:0-88704 GCA_035485115.1 Candidatus Sulfotelmatobacter sp.
GTTCGCAGCAGAAGTAACGCGAGTCGCCCGCGAAGTTGGAACTGACGGAAAATTGGGCGGTCAAGCGACGGTGCAAGGCGTGGCGGGCACGTGGAAGGACTTGACCGACAACGTCAACCTGATGGCGGCCAACCTCACCGGCCAGGTCCGCAACATCGCGGACGTGACCACCGCCGTGGCCAAAGGCGACCTCTCCCGCAAGATCACCGTGGACGTTAAGGGCGAAATTCTCGAACTCAAAAACACCATCAACACGATGGTGGACCAGTTGAACTCGTTCGCCTCGGAAGTCAGCCGCGTGGCGCGCGAAGTCGGCACCGAAGGCAAACTCGGCGGCCAGGCCGCCGTGCCTGACGTGGCCGGCACGTGGAAGGATTTGACAGACAACGTCAACTCGATGGCCTCCAACCTCACCGGCCAGGTCCGTAACATCGCGGACGTGACCACCGCCGTGGCCAAAGGCGACCTTTCCCGCAAGATCACCGTGGACGTGAAGGGCGAAATTCTCGAACTCAAAAACACCATCAACGTCATGGTGGACCAGTTGAACTCGTTCGCCTCCGAAGTCAGCCGCGTGGCGCGCGAAGTCGGTACCGAAGGCAAACTCGGCGGTCAGGCATTGGTGCCGGGCGTGGCCGGCACCTGGAAGGATTTGACCGACAACGTCAACTCGATGGCCTCCAACCTCACCGGCCAGGTCCGCAACATCGCGGAAGTGACCATCGCCGTGGCCAACGGCGACCTCTCCCGTAAGATCACCGTGGACGTGCGCGGCGAAATTCTCCAGTTGAAAGAAACCATCAATACGATGGTGGAGCAGTTGCGTTCGTTCGCCTCCGAAGTGACGCGCGTGGCGCGCGAAGTCGGCACCGAAGGCCGCTTGGGCGTGCAGGCCGTCGTGCCCGGTGTGGCCGGTACCTGGAAAGATTTGACCGACTCGGTCAACGCGATGGGCGCCAACCTCACGGCCCAGGTGCGTAACATCGCCGACGTGACGACCGCCGTGGCGCGCGGCGACCTTTCCCGCAAGATCACCGTGGACGTTAAGGGTGAAATTCTCGAACTCAAAAACACCATCAACACGATGGTGGACCAGTTGAATTCATTCGCCTCCGAAGTGAGCCGCGTGGCGCGCGAAGTCGGCACCGAAGGCAAACTCGGCGGCCAGGCGCAGGTGCCCGGCGTCGGTGGTACCTGGAAAGATTTGACGGACAACGTGAATTTCATGGCGGCCAACCTCACCGACCAGGTGCGCGGCATCGTGAAGGTGGTGACGGCGGTGGCCAACGGCAATCTGCGCCAGAAGCTGACGGTGGAAGCGAAAGGCGAAGTCGCCGCGCTCGCTGAAACGATCAATGACATGACGGACACGTTGGCGACCTTTGCCGAACAGGTGACCAACGTCGCCCGCGAGGTCGGTGTCGAAGGTCGTCTCGGCGGCCAGGCCAACGTGCCCGGCGCCTCCGGTACGTGGAAAGATTTGACCGGCAACGTAAACTTGCTCGCCGCCAACCTGACCACCCAGGTGCGCGCCATCGCCGAGGTCGCCACCGCCGTGACGAAAGGCGATTTGACCCGCTCGGTGCAGGTCGAAACCCGGGGCGAAGTCGCTGAATTGAAGGACAACATCAACACGATGATCTTCAACCTGCGCGTGACCACGGAATCCAACCAGGAACAGGACTGGTTGAAAACCAACCTCGCAAAATTCACGGGCATGTTGCAGGGGCAGCGCGATCTGTTCACCGTCGGCAAGATGCTGCTTTCCGAGCTCGCGCCGCTGGTGGGCGCCCAACAAGGCACGATCTACCAGATGGAAGCCGGCGAAGATAAAAGATGGACGCTTCGCCTGCTCGCCGGTTATGCCCAGCGGCCGGACCAGCTTCAACGCATTCCCGTCGGCGAGGGCCTCGTCGGCCAGTGCGCAGTGGAAAAGAAACGCATCTTGCTCAAGGAGATCAACTCCGACTATACCCATATCAAATCCAGTCTGGCCAGTGCCCGGCCACAGAGCATCGTCGTGCTGCCACTTCTGTTTGAAGGCGAGACCAAGGCCGTGATCGAACTGGCTTCGCTGGAATCCTTCAGCATCACCCATTTGACATTTTTGGAGCAGCTTACCCAGTCCATCGGCGTCGTGCTCAATACCATCGAGGCCACGATGCGCACGGAAAATCTGCTGCAACAATCACAGCAGCTCACCGGTGAATTGCAATCCCAACAGAAGGAATTGCAACAGACCAACGAGGAGCTGGCGCAAAAAGCCCGCCAGCTCGCCGAACAAAACGTCGAGGTCGAGCGCAAAAGCCAGGAAGTGGAACAGGCCCGCCGCGCCCTCGAGGAAAAGGCCGCGGAACTTGCGCTTACTTCGAAATACAAGTCGGAATTCCTGGCCAACATGTCGCACGAATTGCGCACGCCGCTCAATTCCATCCTCATCCTCGGCCAGCAGCTCGCGGAAAATACCGGCGGAAATCTTACCGTGAAACAGACGGAGTTCGCGCGAAACATTTACTCTTCCGGCTCGGATCTGCTGAACCTCATCACGGACATCCTGGATTTGTCCAAGATCGAATCCGGCACGGTCACCGTCGAGGCGGAGGAGATGGGGTTCATCTCCCTGCGCGACTCCGTGGAACGCAACTTCCGGCATATCGCCGATCAAAAAACCCTCCCCTTCCACGTCGAATTTGACCCGCTGCTGCCGCGCACCATGACGACGGATCCAAAACGGCTGCAACAGATTTTGAAAAACCTGTTGTCCAACGCCTTTAAATTCACCGCGCACGGCCATGTCACCATCCGCGTCGGCGTTGCCTCCGCGGGCTGGACCACGGAGCATCCGTTCTTGAGCCGCGCCCAGGGCGTCATTTATTTTGAGATCCGTGACACCGGCATCGGCATTGCGCCGGAAAAACAAAAGCTCATTTTTGAAGCCTTCCAGCAGGCCGATGCCGGCACGAGCCGCAAATATGGCGGCACGGGGCTTGGTCTGGCGATTTCCCGCGAACTGGCGAACCTGCTCGGCGGTGAAATCCGCTTGAACAGCCTGCCCGGCGAGGGCAGCACTTTCACCCTTTACCTGCCGATAACGTTCCCGGGCGTGACCGCTGCCATTACCCGTCAAAGCTCCACGACCCCCATCATCCTGCCGGCGCCACGCGAAGAAAATATTCCCGATGACCGGCAGACCATCCTCCCGGGAGATCAAGTGCTGTTGATCGTCGAGGATGATCCGCATTATGCGCGGGTGCTGGTGGGTCTGGCGCGCGACCGCGGCTTCAAGACCCTCGCCGCCACGCGCGGCGCGGCCGCCCTTGCCCTCGCGCGGCAGTTCCTCCCGACGGCCATCACGCTGGATATTTTCCTGCCGGACATGCTGGGTTGGACGGTGTTGAACAACCTCAAGCTTGACCCCGCCACACAGCATATTCCGGTCCAGATCATATCCATCGAGGAAGAGCGCCAGCACGGGCTGTCCCATGGGGCCTTTTCTTATACGATCAAGCCGGCCACCACGGAAGGCCTGGTTCAGTGCTTTGACCGCATCAAGCAATTTGTCGGACCGCGCACCAAGCGCCTGCTCGTGGTCGAGGATAATGCGGTGGAACGCGACAGCGTCGTCGAATTGCTCAAACACGATGACATCGAGATCGACACGGTCGGCACCGGCGCGGAGGCCTTTCAGGTGTTGCTCGACCGTCCGTATGATTGCTGCGTGCTCGACTTGCGCCTGCCGGACATGAGCGGCTATGCCTTGTTGGAAAAGATGCAGACGGAACCAAACCTGCGCGAGCTGCCGGTCGTGGTCTTTACCGGCAAAGAATTGGATGCCGGGGAGGAAAAGCAATTACGCTCGCTGGCCAAGAGCATCGTGATCAAGGATGTCCAGTCGCCCGACCGGTTGTTCGATGAGACCGCCCTGTTCCTGCATCGCGTCGTCGCCAACCTCCCGGAGGCCAAGCAAAAAATCCTCACTCGTCTGCACAGTTCAAACGAGGCCTTGCGCGGCCGGAAGGCGCTGGTGGTGGATGATGACGCGCGCAACATCTTTGCCCTGACCACGCTGCTCGAAAATCACGAGATGGAAGTGGTCAGCGCCACCAACGGACGGCAGGCCATCGAAATCATCAAGAATGATCCCGACCTGGGGGTCGTGCTGATGGACATCATGATGCCGGAAATGGATGGCTACGAAACCTTGCGTGAAATCCGGAAAATCCCCGAGTTCCGTGCGTTGCCCATTCTCGCGCTCACGGCCAAGGCCATGAAGGGTGACCGTGAAAAATGCCTGGAAGCCGGGGCATCGGATTATATTGCCAAACCGGTTAATACCGAGCAGCTTGTGTCATTGCTCCGTGTATGGCTTTACCGTTGAACATGAAAAACTCCGCCGAAGAAAAAAATGCCGGGACCAGGATGGCGGAAACCACCGGCATCTTGTTGGTGGATGATGAAATCCGGAACCTGGATGTGCTGGAAAGCATTCTGGGAAACATGGATCTCCGGTTCGTCCGCGCGACCAGTCCCGAGGAGGCCTTGCTGGCGCTGGTCCATGGAGAGTTTGCCTGCATCGTGCTCGACATCCACATGCCGGGGATGAGCGGGCTTGAACTGGCGCGCCTCATTAAAACGCGCAAACGCAACCAGAGCATTCCCATCATTTTTCTGACCGCATATTTTTTGGACGAAAAGGACATCTTGGAGGGCTATGGCGTCGGGGCGGTGGACTATCTGACCAAGCCGATCAATCCTCAAATCCTCAAATCCAAGGTCGGGGTCTTCGTGGATCTGTTCCGGACCACACATGCCCTCGCGCTGGCGAACAATGCCTTGGAGGCGGAGATCGCCCAGCGGAAACAGGCCGAAGAGGCGTTGCGTGTGATCAATAAAGATTTGGAGAGCACCGGTCAAAAGATGAAGTGGCAGCTGGCCTCGATCGTGGAATCATCCGATGATGCGATCATCAGCAAAGACATCAACGGGATCATCAACAGTTGGAACCGGGGCGCGGAACTGCTTTTTGGCTACGGTGCGGCGGAAGTGCTCGGGAAACCCATCTCGATTTTGATTCCCCCGGAACGCCTGGACGAGGAGCCGGAAATTCTCGGACGCATACGCAAAGGGATGTCGATCGATCACTACGAAACGATCCGCCGTCATAAGGATGGCCGGCTCCTGAATATTTCACTGACGGTTTCACCGATGAAGGATGTCGCCGGCAATATCATCGGGGCCTCAAAAATCGCCCGTGATATCACCGTCAGCAAACAGGCCGAGGCGGAATTGAAGCGCGCCAACGACGAGATCGCCGCCGCCTTGCGTGCGAAGGATGATTTTCTGGCCACCCTGAGCCATGAATTGCGCACGCCGCTGAATCCCGTCCTGTTGATCGCCAGCGAAGCGGCGAATGACCGCGAATTGCCGCCGCGGACTCGGATGGATTTCGCCGCCATCCGCAAGAACGTGGAATTGGAAGCGCGGCTGATTGACGACCTGCTGGATCTGACCCGCATCGCCCGCGGAAAGATCATCTTGGAAAAAAATTCCCTCGATATCTTTCAAGTCCTGGAGGACGCCATCGACAATCTCCAGGAAGAATTTGACAATAAACAGATCGGCTTGAATTCAAAATTAGACTCCACCCGACACACGGTGTTCGGTGACGCGGCGAGACTGCAGCAAATTTTTCTCAACCTGCTCAAAAACGCGGTGAAGTTCACGCCTGCGGGGGGAAAGATCACAATCACGAGCAGCCATGAGGCTGACCGGCTGGCCATCAAGATCACGGACACCGGCATTGGATTGCTGCCCGGGGAAACCGCCAGCATCTTCACCGCATTCACGCAAGGCAGTCATGCTCAAAGCGGCAAGACGCACCAGTTTGGCGGCCTGGGCCTGGGCCTGGCGATCGCCCAAAAACTGGCGGAACTTCATTCGGGAAAAATCTACGCTACCAGCGAGGGCCGCAATCAAGGTTCAACCTTTGTTGTCGAATTACCACTGGCCCCGGCGGCCAAAAATGATGAAATTGATGACCCGGATACGGCCACCCCCTTGCCGGATGCGCCGTCGGGAAAAGGCATCCACATATTGCTGGTGGAAGATCATGGGCCTACCCGTACCACCCTGGCGCATCTATTGGAACGTCGCCGTTACACCGTGGTGACCGCCGCCTCCATCTCCGAGGCTCTTGCCATCGCGGATAAGCGGAGCTTTAACCTGTTGATCTCCGACATCGGCCTGCCGGACGGCAACGGTTATGATTTGATGGAAGAATTGGGAAAGCGGTTCGCTCTGCAAGGCATAGCCCTGACCGGTTACGGCATGGAACAGGATATCGCCCGCAGCCAAAAAGCCGGATTTGTTTCTCATCTCACCAAACCGGTACGCATGGAATCCTTGGACAAGGCGCTCGCCACCCTCTTGAACCAGAAGCCCGTCGTCAGCAATAAAGCCTGAATTAACAGCCGGATAAGCACCTGTCGGCAGTTTTAAAATGACCGGGAGAGCGCGATGGCCCTCACAAGTGCAATGCCAGTGTGTCATGGATGCCGTCAAAATGCAATTCACACCACTTTACAACACGCCAGCTAAATCATCCGCGAAAACATGAGACGAACGCCCGGCGCGCCAGTTTTTACTTCAAATGAAAACGGGATGGATGACACAGAGAAAAGCCGGTGACAGAAGACGCGCTTTTGAAGCGGGCCGGGGAAGTCTTCGTCTAAATTTAGACCGGCATGACCAATGTCAAGGATTGGACGGGTTGACCCAGTGCTGGATGAGATATGGCGCGTCGTAGGCAGGATTGGCCGAGGGATTTCCAGTGGGGCTGAACACCGGCGTGGAACCGGCTGTGCCGTTGTATGCGAATTCCGCCTGACCCGGTTGCAAGGCCGTCATTGCTGCGCCGAGGATCTGCGGATCCGTCCACTTCTTCGCTTCGGCATGACCGTCCGCGAAGCACAATGTGCTCACATTGCCGTGAAAAATAGCGAACAAATCCTCAAACGAAAATGAAGTGGGGGTGGCGCCTGACCCGAAATTCCCGGCATCATAACCTCGGGAATCCTCCTGTTCCACAAAAACCATGCAGTCGGAAACGCGCCGGATCTGGGTGACTTTGGAATACTGGGTCGCGTTTTGCACATTGGTTCCGTTTACGTTCTTGGTTGCGGCGTAACTGTCATAGGCCCAGCCGACCTTGTTGCCCGAGCCGATGGACAAATTGAACCGCGTGTCGCCGGGGCAATGATAAACCCCGACGCTCGGAGCGAATTGAAACAGGAGATTGTTTGTGCGCAAGTTGCTCTGCACGTGAGCCAGGGCAACCGCCTCCGATGTCCAGTTACCGGGAGCCCCATTATCCAGATTCCAATATCCGCCGGCATTTTTATATCCGGACGGCGGGGTGTCATTCAAGGTGCTTTCATTGTTATCGGTCGAATATAACGAGAACGCCAAACCCATCTGCTTTTCATTGCTCAAACAGCTCGCTTCGGTCGCCTTGAGCCTGGCCTTGGCCAGGGCCGGCAACAACATGGCGGCCAGGATGGCGATGATCGCGATGACCACCAGAAGCTCAATCAGCGTGAAACCCCGCGAGACACGGTGAAAGTAATTTGTGTTCATCTTCATGAGTTGGAATTGAACAAATCTAACTGCAACCATAAGCCGCATCCATAGAACGTTTGTTCAACGTCGCCACAGCGCATTGCACCGCATGGGAAAACCACTCTTTTCCAACCGGTTTTAATTCGAGCCGGCGCAGACGGAACAATTCTTCACCCGAAATGTTTTCGGCGGCAACCTTGATCTCAAAATTTCCCGGCGAAACGGTCTGCTCGCCACCGGATCTGCCCCTGCCCTTCAAAATTGGTGGCACAGACTCACAGTGAATTCGCCGCCACAGTTTTCCCGCATGAGGTAGATGATGAAAACCTCATATTCGGCGGCCTCGTTCAATCGCACCGGCCTGAAATATTGAACAAACGTTCAGGATTGGAAACCTTGACCCCGGGCCGCGCGTCGTCAACATGGACTCACACCATCAAATGAAACGATTACCCCTATTTTTGGCGACGACCGCCGCAATTTTAGCCTTTGCCATCCGCACCCTGGCGCAATCCAGCGATCCCGCGCCCTCGTTTTCCATGACGACGGAAACCAACGCGCCGACACCCGAGTTGCAGATGTGGAACGACGAGTTCGGTGCGTCGCACGATGAACGCATGACGTGGTGGCGTGCGGCGCGGTTCGGGATGTTCATCCATTGGGGCGTTTATTCCGTGCCGGCCGGTTTCTGGCAGGGCCAGCCCGTGAACCAAAGCGGTGGCGAATGGATCATGAACCGCGGACGGATTCCGTTGGCGGACTACCAGAATTTCACGAAGGAATTCAACCCGGTGAATTTCGACGCCGCGCAATGGGTGAAGATCGCGAAGAACGCGGGCATGAAATACATCGTCATCACGGCGAAGCATCACGACGGCTTTGCGATGTTTCATTCCGCCGACCCGTTCAACATCTACGACGCCACGCCGTTCAAGCGTGATCCGTTGCAGGAACTGGCGGACGCCTGCCGCAAGAACGGCATCCGGCTCGGGTTTTATTATTCGCAGGCGCAGGACTGGAACCATCCCGGCGGCGCAGCCGCTGGCAGCAAGAGCGGCCAGCCGGTCGTGGACAAACAAAATCACTGGGACGTCGCGCAGGAAGGCAGCATGGACGACTATCTGGACAAGGTCGCCGTGCCGCAGATCAAGGAACTGCTGTCGAATTACGGGCCAGGCGTGCCGGCGGTGTTGTGGTTTGACACCCCGGTGGGCATGAACACGGAACGCGCGGAAAAAATCCTGCCCGTCTTGAAGATGCAGCCGGACCTCATCGTCAACAACCGGCTGGATTCCAAAAAATTGACCGGCGATTTTGAGACGCCGGAACAGAAGATCCCGTCAACCGGAATTCCCGGCAAAGATTGGGAAACATGCATGACGATGAACCGGACCTGGGGCTTCAAGAAAAACGACAATAACTGGAAATCCGCCGAAACGCTCGTGACGAACCTGGTGGACATCGCCAGCAAGGGCGGGAATTTTCTGCTCAACGTCGGGCCGGATTCGCTCGGCGAAATCCCGCAGCCCAGCGTCGAACGCCTCGCGGAAGTCGGCCAATGGATGGATATTAATGGCGAAGCAATTTACGGCACGACCGCCAGCCCTTTCCCGACGCAACTGCCCTGGGGTCGAGTGACCAAAAAAATCGGGACCGGCGACACGACGCTTTATTTGCATGTCTTTGACGACTCGTGGCCCGAGGACGGAAAACTTGCCTTGCCCGGTTTGAAGAATAAAATCCTGTCGGCGCAATTTATGAAGCCGGGCGCTTTTGGCTCGCACAAAAGCTTGCAGACTGCCGAGGACGCCGGGGGCGTGGTGATTTCCGTCCCCAAAAGCGCACCCGACAAGTTTTCCTCAACAATCGTCCTGAAGATCAAGGGCAGTCCAGAAATCGAATAAATCGCCATAAATGAAAAGTCTTCTTTTCGCAGTTTGTGCCACCGCCGGGCTGGCCGGTGCATTCTCCTCCGCGCAGGTGCTGACCAACGGCCAGCCGGACACCGGCGACCCGAATGAAGGGCACAAAATCGTCCAGGAAAACACCCCCGAGGAAACCGCGCGGCTCGCATGGTGGAGCGATGCCCGGTTTGGAATGTTCATCCACTGGGGACTATATTCCCAGTGGGGCTGCCACTATCCCGATACAAACGGCACGCTCGTCAGCGGCGGCAGCGAGCACATGATGCTGCACCTGCAGATTCCGCTGAAGGAATACGCCAAAATCACGGACGCTTTTGACCCGACCAATTTCAACGCCGATGAATGGGTGGCCATCGCCAAAAACGCCGGTATGAAATACGTCGTCATCACCTCCAAGCACCACGACGGCTTTGCGATGTATGACAGCGCGTGCAGCGATTACAACATCGTCAAACGCACCCCGTGGCATCGTGACCCGGTGGCGGAACTGGACGCGGCGTGCCGGAAACAGGGGTTGAAGTTCGGCGTTTATTACTCGCTTGGCCGTGACTGGGAAGATCCGGATTGCCCGACGAAAGATGGCTATCGCAGCAACACCTGGGATTATCCGGATGAAAAGAGCAAGGTGTTCGCAAAATATTTCGAGCGGAAGGTGAAGCCGCAGGTCACGGAACTGCTGACAAAGTATCATCCGGCGATCTTGTGGTTCGACACGCCGGAGGAAATCTCCGCGGACGAAAGCAAGGAACTGCTCGCGCTCATCCGCAAGCTGCAACCGAATTGCATCGTCAATTCACGCGTCGGCCATAATCTCGGCGACTACGTCGTTTCCGAGCAAAAGATTCCCGGCACAGCGGACGTCAAGCCGTGGGAGACATGCATGACGCTTAACGGGCACTGGGGATATTTTCTCGGGGATGAAAAGTGGAAATCCCCCGAGGTGGTGATCCACAACCTGGTGGATATCATCAGCAAGGGCGGAAATTATCTCCTCAACGTCGGCCCGACCGGTGAAGGAATCATTCCGCAGGGTGCGGTCACGGATCTGAATGCCATCGGCGTCTGGATGAAAACCAATGGCGGATCCATTTACGGTACGAGTGCGAATCCGTTCAAACAACAACCGGGCTGGGGACGTATAACTCAAAAAGACGGCACACTTTACCTGCACATCTTCGATTGGCCGGCCGGCGGCAAGCTGGTGATCAACAACGAACAAATCAAGGCAGCAGCCGGATACTTTCTGGCCGATCCAAACCTGCACGTAACTGTGAGAACTTCCAGCGACGGCGTCGCCACCATCCAGTTGCCAGCCCGGCCATTGGATGCGATTGACACCGTGGTTGCACTGCCATGGCGGAACAACGATTGAATTTTTTCAAACTGATTCGAGTCGAACATTCATCCAATTGCATAAACAACCATCGGGACGATGAACGACAGCGGGTGCGGCAAACGTGGTGTTACGGATGAATTCTCGACGATTCATAGTTCAAAAATTGACCATAATCTGTTGAGGTTGCGCCTTGTTCTCGAAATGGATCCACAACAATTTATTTCGGGCGGAATATTCAAAGGTGGAGATGGGAATGCCATCCAGCATCACGGCGGTGGGAGCGATGGTTGATTCCAGCAGCATGATGGCAGGAGTTCCTTCCACGCCTTCGGTCGTGAAAGTGATGTGTTTGGCGGTTTGTTCCTGCGGCAAGGCCTTGCAGGCGGAGGCAAGCAGATGCGTTTGTCCGGTAGCGGCGGCATCCAGATCGAGCAGGAACCAGCGAGTGCCCGGGATGATAGAGATGTCGGTGCGCACTTTCAGATCGGCATCGAACAGATCCACGAAACGACCATGCAAACCGTGTGGCGGCGCATCGAAAGATTCATCCAGTCCGGAGGCAATCACGTACGGTCCGCGCCGGAGCAGGAGGTAATTGGATTCACGCCACTTAAGATTGGCGTGACTGGCGGCGAGCTTGGCGGCGGCAATAACCTGATCCGCACTGTCGGCGTTGAGGGAATAGTTAACCGGCCGTTGGCGAAGCCAGATCACGCCGCCCTTGCCGACGGCATGGAATCCATCGGGTGTAAGAGCATCATTCAAGCCGAGCAGCTCGAACAGGTGTTGGCGCGGTGTGACGTAATTTTTCCCATCACTGTTCCACCACTCGCGCACCTTGAGATAGGGATCGGCGTCGGCATCGCAAAACACGAGCACCCCACCCTGCTTGACCCAATCGGCCAGC
Source organism: Candidatus Sulfotelmatobacter sp. (assembly GCA_035485115.1). Classification (GTDB taxonomy): domain Bacteria; phylum Verrucomicrobiota; class Verrucomicrobiia; order Limisphaerales; family UBA11358; genus UBA11358. The sequence goes on from DATHOG010000087.1 coordinate 11,786, forward strand.
GGTGCGTGGACTTCCGGCGTCAGGGGTTTCTGCCCATCGTAGCTCAGGAACAGGACGTGAAAACTATCGAGATAATGGGGCACTGTGACATTTTCCAATTGCACGGGCGTGACCGGCAATCCGTGCATGACCAGGGGCATGGCCAAGCCGTAAACATTTCCCAGATACGGATCGCTCGGGGTCGGTTGGCCGCGCTGAAACATCAACGAATCACTAATCATCACGCCGATGCCGGGCGTGCCACATTCCCAGGCGACGCGCGACTGCTTCATATCCGTGAGCGAATTGAAAACAAGCTGCAATTCGGTGGCGTAGGCAGGCGGAATCGGTTGCCGGTCTTCTGGTGCCGCCGAGCGCGGGTAGTGGCCGTTGAAAATGCGTTCCGGCCAGGGCGCCACTTCATATTGCGAGACGTCCGGCTGGAACAGCGAGGCTGTGAGAGTGGACTGCCAATTCTCACGGTAATCATTCCAATCGTGGTTCGGGTTGTCTTCGATAGGGTCATTTAGATACCAGACAGAGCGGCCAGTGGCGCGAACCAGATTTTGCATGGCGCCATATTCGAGGAATGCGGTCTCGAAAGTGCGGGACCGCACATCGCCACGATAACGATTCGGTTCACGGGAGGTACCGGTCCAAACCTGGGCGATGTAACCATCGCAGCCGTTGAGTTGGGCGAGGCTGGATTCGGGACTGACGATGCACCATTGGGCATAGTTCAAAAGACTGTGTGTAGGTACGTAGCATCGGACATGGCGGCCGGTGCGTTGGTTATATGCCTGTACGTAATCGAAGACCTGCTGCAAAGCGCGGCGGTAGAGGTAATACTTCAACTTGCCGGCGCGCCAGCGGGCGTCCACGGAACTATCGGGTGCCTGCCAGTCCTCGTGGTAGCAGGCTTTCCACTCGCGCTTGAAGCCCTCGGAATATCCGGCCCGATCCCAAAATTCGGGTTCCTCGAGATGGACAGCCTCGGCACCGGCATCAAGCGCGCGTTGAACACCAACGCACAGGAATTTTCCGTAGTTCGTGCCGGGACACATATAGTAAACATCGCCGCCATGTCCGATTTTATGGCCGTCGCGATCCATTTGCGCCTCGTCTTCGTGATTGATGCCGTCGAAACGACCATAGAGATAATCCTGATATTTTCCCCAGGCAGCGCCAGTCATGACATGGACCCGGTAACCATGGTCGCGCCACGTGGCGATGCGCGCAGGGAGATTGGTATCAATGCCGTAAGCGATGGCGACATCCGAACGCAAATCCGTGCGCGGGCTCCAAGATTTTTCGGTCTGAAAACAGGTGCGTTCGAGAGCCTGATTGGTGTCCGTAGCAAACGACGACGTAATTTCCCCGGCCAATAGAGAAACGCCAGCGGTCAGGACAGAAACCAGGACGGTTGCAATTATTCGCTTCAATTTTATATGTGTGAATATTATTTCCATTTATAGTCTGGTTCAATCAGTTTACGACAAACTCACGGAGCCGAAAGCCGGTAAAATTTTTGCGACCAATCAGGAACTGTCTGGTCAATGAACTGAAATTGGCCGGGCGAGGATTCGGTCGCCGTCCCGAGGTTGACCCAGTTCAACAGGTTGGTAGTTGCCCACACAGTGTAGGCCGCATTGGTGGAGCCGGAAAAATTCAACTCGAAGCTTCCGGCCGCAGAGCTTGCCGGGTTCCACGCGAAACCCGTGAACTGCGGCGCGGCGGGAAGCACGATGTTGACCGTCATCTGGGCCTGGCCGGAACTGTAAGTTCCATCATCAACCATGAAGCTGAAAACTGCATACGGATTTCCAGTTCCTCCCGGCGCAGGTGCGAAAATGAGCTGGCCGTTCGGGTCGCTTACCAGCGTGTTGGGCGCGCTGATGGGGAGTCCGCGCCCCCCGGCGGAGTATTGGTAAAGCGCCCCGGACGCCGGCAATGACAGGAGGTGGAAATTCAACGGCAGCCCGTCGGGGCTGGTGGCCGGCAACGCAAACGCGAGATCGTGATTCACATAGCCCGCAACATTGGTGCTGATGGCCTGAGGAATTTCATCCGCAATCGCCAGTGTAAAGTTCGTGCCCCCGGCAATCGCGACCACATTAGTCAGGCCAGACGGCAAGGTAAGCTGGCCCTGGCCGTTGTTGCCCCAGCCGGTCACCGTCCCGCCTGCCTGCAAGGCAAGATTAAAGGCGCTGCCGCTGGCGACGGCCAAGACATTCGTCAAGCCGGCCGGCACATTGGTCTGGCCGCTGGCATTGTTGCCCCAGACCACCACGTTGAGCGCCACGCCGCCGCCGATGCCAAAGGTAGCGGCGAGTTGTTCATTGTCATTCATGACCTCCAACGGATTCAACGCCCGGTTGTAAAGCTGGATTTCCGCAATGTCGCCATTGAAGTAATAGGGGGCGGTGGTCATTGCTCCAATCTCGAAAGGACAGTCCACGCGCGCATCGGCGCAGAGCGTGTTTTGTGACGCCACGACGGCACCGTCCACGTAAAGCGTTATGGTGTCGCCAGCCCGCACATACATGCCAATGTGGGGATAACCATCCGTCACATTCCCGCCATAGAGGCTGAAATCCGAACCGCATTCGTTGGCGCCTGCTCCCAACCCGGCTCCCAATTGACTGCCGTTGATGACAAACGACCAGTCATGGACAACCCCGGGCAGATCCGCGCCAAGCAGGCCGGTGTTCAGGTAGAATGAAGATGAAGCGTTTCCTGGCGTCGAAGTCCTGAACACCACCTCCATGGTGAAACTTCCCGCGGCGGAAATCGGGCTGTCCACCGCCGCCACGGTCAGATACTGGCTGCTGCCGGAGAAACGCACCGTCTTGTGCCCGTTCAGCACATTGGAATAAACTTTAGGCTGGTTCCCGGCGCTCGGCTGGGTGGCATTTTTTCCGCCGAGGTTATCCGTCCAATTGCTCACGGAGGAACCGGAGGCACCCGGAAGATTGTCCGCCACCCATCGGCACCTGGGCACCCCGGCGATGCCGCTCATGCCATAGGCGTTGGCCAGGGCATTATCGTCGCTTACAATTTCAAACGAATTCAGCGCCCGGGTGTAAAGCTGGATTTCCGCAATGTCACCGTTGAAAAAATAAGGGGCGGTGGTCATCGCTCCAATCTCGAAAGGTTCGCTGCTACGCGCCGCAGTGCACAGAGAGGTTTGTTCCGCGACGATGACGCCATCCACATACAACCGGATGGTGTTGCCGGCCCGCACATACATGCCGATGTGCGGACTGCCGTCGGTTACATTCCCGCCGTAGAGGCTAAAATCGGAACTGCAGCCGCCGGCCCCGTCGCCGAGGCCAGCGCCCAGTTGACTGCCATTGATGACCAACGACCAGTCCGCAGCGGCCCCGGGCAGATCAGCACCCAACAAGCCGGTGTTCAAGTAAAACGAAGACGATGCATTGCCCGGCGTGGAAGTCCGGAACACCACCACCATGGTGAAATCCCCGGCGCCGGAAATCGAACTATCCACCGCTGCGACCGTCAAATACTGGCTGCCGGCGCTGGCAAACCGAACCACGTTATGGCCGGCGAACGCATTCGTGTAGAGTTGTGGCTGGCTGCCGGTGGAATTCTGGGTGGCACTTTTGCCTTGGACGCTATCGTTCCAACTGCTCACGGGTGTTCCGCTGGTGCCGGTGAGACTGTCCGCGACCCAGCGGCAGGCCGGCAGCAGACCGGGCGAAGCGATGCCATTTGCCTTGAGCGCCAGAGAATGATAGTCCCCGGCAGAAATGGCCACCACCTGATTCAAGCCGGCCGGTGCATTAGTCTGCCCGTAATTATTATTACCCCAGACCGTGACCGTCCCATCCGACTTTAACGCGAGGCTGTGATATTTGCCAGCGGCCACGGCCACGGTATTGCTCAATCCGGCGGGCACGTTCGTTTGTCCATATAAATTATATCCCCAAGCCGTGACGGTTCCGTTGTTCTTCAAAGCGAGATTGTGATAACCGCCGGCGGCAATCGCCACCACATTGCTCAAACCCGCCGGCACATCGGTCTGGCCATACGAATTGTCACCCCACGCGGCGACCAGGCCGTTCGACTGTAAAGCGAGACTGTGCTGAACGCCTCCTGCCACTTCAACAACGTTTGCCAAACCCGTTGGCACGTTGGTCTGATTGTACGAATCATAGCCCCAGGCCGTGACCGTGCCGTCATTTTTCAGGGCCAGTCCGTGATATGCGCCGCAGCTGATGGCAAACACATTGGTCAACCCGGCCGGTACATTGGTCTGGCCCAGGCTGTCGTCTCCCCAAGCTTTCAATCGGCCACCGAGGTTGAACATTTTATCCGCTCCCCAAGCCATTCCCACGGCATTGCTCACCGCCGCGCGATAGTGATAAATCGTTCCCGGAACCAGCCCGGCCACTGTGGCGCTGACGGGTACGAGCGAATTACCTGCGACACTGGCCATCGCACTTCTGGATCCGTAACTGGTATTGGTTCCCCATTCCAGCCAGGCACCGGCATTCGCGGCTTTGGGAATCACAACCCCTTGGAGCGTCGCGCTACCGGCAGCAATTCCAGCGGGCGGCTGCGTCACGGCGAGGGGAGTTCCGTAAACCTGATTGGCAAGCATGAACAACTGATCCGGGCGTACGAAGACATATTCGTTCGTGGCAAAAACTTTAGCGATGTTGAGCAAATCCGACGGGACCAGATTCCAGGCGTCGGCTTGGGCCACAACGAAAACCGGCGCCGTGCCGTTCCAACTCGCAGCGGCACTGACGATGGCGTTCGTCATTTGCGCGACCGTGGAGGCATAAGTCGGCGTTTCGGCAATCGTCCGCAGCCCCAGATTCACCGCGTTGTAAGTTCCGTTTTGATCGGTTAGACCCAGCAACGACGGACAGTTCGTCGCGTAAGCCTGAGCAATGCCGCTGTTGACACTATCCCAGACCGTGATGACACGGAGGCCGCTACGTTGGAGGTAACCATCGGCGATGTTCGCAAAGGCGGCCAGGTTGGCGCCGCTCCAGTGCTCCATACGGCCATAACCCGCTCCCGACGGTCCAGAGATCAGACAGTCATTGGTGGTGGCGGTACTCCAATAGTAATTGAGCATGACCGGGTCAAGATTGGCCGCCAGCGCGTCAACGGTCCAGCCGATGGGAACCGAGCCGCGGCTGGCATTCTCCCAGTTTATCTTCATCGCATGCTGCATGTATTGGGCGTTATCTCCATCGCTGAGGAGCAGCGCGACATAAACCTTGTTTTGAAGCGGCGGGGGCGGCGGAATGGCAGGAATGTTGATGGGGCTAGTGACCCCGCTGAACACCGAGCCATTGACAAAAAAATCACTGGCGACAACGGGAATTCCATAGGTGGCCAGCCAGGGCACATCGTTCCCCTCGTTGGGTACCCAGCCAATGTAAACACTATTGGCCGGGGTCATTTGGGAGGTAAATAACGACATCATCGCGGCGTCCTGCGAAACCGACCCCGGATCCAGCCAGACCGTGGCCGTCTTCGTGGCCACCAGGTAATCGCGGAGATTGCCATCGAGATTGGTTTCCAGGCCGGCCAGGATGCGATGGCTGCATTGCGGCCAGTAGTTGGTGTAAAGATAGCCATACACTCCATATTTGTTGGCAAACCGCCCGCGCAGGTCATCAGTAATCGGAAGATTATAGGGACTGTTGGTCAAGGTTGGCAACAAGCTTGGATTGCAAATCAGTTCGTTGTTCACCCCGGCCATCGTGGTCGCCAAATTCAACGTGTCGGGTTGATTGGGATCTGTCACCACCAAGCCGGTGAAATTGGTCTGGTATTTGAGAATGGCGTTATAACCGGTAATCGGGTTGGTGGATAGATTGTGAAGGTTCAACCAGGTAAACTCGCCTTCCCCATTCACCGTACTAACGCAGACAACGCGCGGCTGGGTGCGGTTTACAATGCCTTCGAGCGAAGTGAAGAGGTCAATCTCCGCACTGCTGGCGGAGCTGATATCAATGCTGTCCAAGACCGGCGTCGGCGTGGAAAAGGCCGGCAGCAGTTGATTGGCCGGCCAGATAAGACCCGTCGCCCGCACCAGATTCAGGCCTGACAGCACTAATACAATAAAAAAGCGCAACCTCAAAACGATTTCCCTCCGGGGTCGCGGACAAGCTCCGTCGCGACCAGGTTCGAATAGCTGGAAAACGACTGGCTCTCAGAGATGCAATAATCGCGCACCCCGATCATCCCGCTGGACAGATGCTTGTCCTCGACGTCCACCACCGGCTGGCTGCTCCCGCCCACATAAATTTTTAACCGCGAGCCCACCGCCTGGACTTTCAGATGATAGAAAGTGTTTGCCGCAATGGTCATCGGCACATTGGTAATCACATTCCAGGCGTTCGACACATAACCGAATTGCAAATTAGATTCTCTCGCACCTATCCCGACGTAATAGCCACAATAGGCATTCGGACCAATGTCGGGCTTGCTGGCCCGGAACACCAACCCGGCATTGCCGTTGGAGCAGACCTGCACATCGGCCTCGTACGTAAAGTTCGTGAAGGCGGTGGCCATTGCCAGCGCCTTTGCGCCATTAGCGGAAGCTGGCACCGTGCTTAAAGCGCCATTGCGCGCTGTCCAGTTGCCGCCAAAAACCGTCCACCGCTGACTCCAAGTGGAATCAAAATTTTCATTAAAGGAACCCGCAGGCGGGGACGGCACGCCCAGATAAGGAAACCAGCTGATCCGCAGGTGTTGTGCTCCGAACGGCACCAAGGTGACGGTCTCCGGCAAATGGGTCGAAGCCACCGGGCTAACGGGGGGTTCAAAGGCATGCGTGCCGCGCCAGCCAATCGTCCAATCCGACAGTTGCCTCGCTTGGGCGATCAATTCAACGGAAGGCTCCGCCGCATCAAACGGATTCATTGGAGTGGGATGGCTTTTGAATAGAAGTGAACTCTCGAGATTCGTTGCATTTAATTGCAATGCGTAAGCCCACGGCGTCGTGGATCGGACTTGAAATTCATCAAAGCCGAGCCCCAAAGGATCGGGTGTGCGAACCTTCCACTCTTCACCAATTTTCAATGAATAAACGATCGGCCCGCGATTAATGGCCAACGACCGGCTCGGCCCGGTCAAAGTTTGAATGGGCATGGGCAGATTGACGACCACCCGGTCGCCGTTGGTCCAAGTACGTTGAATGCGAAAGAACGACGCGGGAGAAATTCCGGTCTGAAGCTGGCCGTTGACCGTGATGGTGGCGTTGCTGCACCAGCCGGGGATGCGCAGTACCAACGGAAAGGCCACCGGGTTGCTCACGGAGACGGCCAGCCGCACCTGTTCTTCAAACGGATAGCCGGTATTCTCCGTGATCTGTACCTGCTGCCCGTTGCGCAAGGCGTTGACGACCGTCGGGCAGTAGGCGATCACGGCCAGTCCGCCCTCCGGCGTGGCCGCCCAAGAATTCTGGACAAATTTCGGCCAGCCCATGTGAAAATTGTAGCGGCAACAGGGATAGCCGGAAGCCGGGCCAGGCAGCGTGGCGTTGGCATAATCCTGGTTGAAACCGTGCCTGCCATTGATGGCGATCACATTGTTCGGCAGCGTATAGTATTGGATGCCTTTGATTTTGTTCGCCAGCGCGGCAGGCAGCGCGTTGAAAGAAATGGTTTCCAGCCGGTCAGCCAGAACCGGGTTACCCGTGATGCGGATGTTGGTTTCCAAACTCAACATCGCCTCGACAATCGCGCACAATTCAACGCCCTGAACGCTCGAATTTCCGGCGATAAATTCCGTGCCGCTATTGATGCCGCACGACAATCCGTGTTCGCGCATCAAATTGTCCCAGCCCAGCTCCAGCGCGTTGACATCGCCGGGCTGTTCCGAGAGTTGATAGTAAACCCCGGGCATTTTGAGCGCCTGTTCCACGTTCACATTGTGCTTGGGCTGAAAATCGTTGCCGTAGAGGTCAAAGCTGTTGCTCGTATAAATGCCGGCCCAGTCATAGGCCTGCTGGTGCAGCAGGTTGACAAGTGACAGCAGGTTGGTGTCACCATTCCGGTTGTAGAGCCAGAGCGCGACATCCATTTCATCGCCAGCGCGCGCCTTGCCCCAGGCTGTCAGCGGTCGAACCGGCAAATTCACCAGCATATAGTGAAAGTAATTGCTCAATACGGTCGGAACGCGGGCGTCAGCGGTGGCTTCGTAATAATCACGTAGCGCATATGTGGCCAACATACGCGGCCACCAGTCGTTATTGGAGGCCGGCCCGATGTAGCCGTTGGAACCCTGGTTGTTCAGCAGCCAGTCCATCCATTTTTGTGCCTTCTGTTTAAGGCCGGCGTCATTCAGCTCATAGGCCAGCGGGATGAGACCTTTGTAGTAATACGGACTACGCTCCCAATTGTCACCGGTGCCCCCTAGCCAGCCACTATTGGTTCCGAGGTCGCTGGCATAAACGGCTTCGGCGTTGCCCGTGAGACCATCCCGCTGCATCTGACATTGTGTAAGTAGCCAGCCTCCTGGTTGGATACTACCCAAAGGCAGTGCGGTGAATGGCACTGCCGATAACGGCGCTCGATTGGTTGCGATGACGGTGGGCGGAAGATTGGTCGCGGATGGGAACCCCTGCGCATAGGCGGCAGCAAAAATAATTCCTGCCAGCCACGCCGCCGTAATGATCCAAATCGTTCCTCTCACGCAGGCTAGTTGGTTTGAATATCTACCAACCCAAAATCCACATATTGTCCACCAACCGTTTGATGGCAATGAATGGCGATCAGATTCTTTCCAGGCCTGAACGCAGCTCTTCCCTCCATCGTGAATGGGAAAACATCATAGCCAGAGATAAAACCACTGGCTTTGAGGGCCAGCACTCCATTGACATAAACCTCGGCGTCCTCATCGTGATGAAGCCAGGCTTGAAGTTCATCATAATCGTGGATGGGCAAATTCACTTCGCGGCGCAGCCAGATATCATCGGTCTGCCAGACGGTGCCGATAATTGCCCCCGGCGTGCCCGCTGTACCGAACCCGCTGTTGCCCTGCTTCCACGCTGAATCATTAAAATCTTGTCCCATCCAGCCCACCGCAGGCTCGGCGGTCGTGTAACTCCAGGTCGCTGTTTGTTTGTCCGCGGCCGGAATAATCACCGTCATTTTCGGCGGTGTTGGCAATGGAGCCCAACCGGTTGCTTTCACCTTGTCGCCGGTGGCCCATTTTTTCCAAACCGCCCGGTCCGTCAGCATCTTGATGAAAAAGCCGCCGACCACCGGACGCGCATGCATACCGCCGCTATGAACATCATCGGTCCTGTAAGAATCAGCGACCGGATCGCGGACGGTGGTTTGATTGATATAGTCGTAGGCGGGAGAAATGATGGTTTCAAAATCCGCCTGATTATCCGCGAGCGTCGCACTCCAAAACGACCAATCTGTTTTGGTCAGATGCGTGCGTGAATCCAAAGGCACGCCGTAACGTTGCATGACATTCTTGTAATGGGCCACCTCCATTTGCGCCACCGAGGGCGGGAAAACATTCAGTCCTAGAATGCGGTCCCAGACCAAATTATATTTCTGGCTCCACGTGCCGGGCTTGTCAAAAGCGAGCCGGAAATGATCACCGTCAGCAGCTACTTTGACCCAATGTTCCGCATCCACCTTGGCGAGTTGTGCGTATCTTTCCGCATTGGCGGTGTCCCCGCGCATTTTGCAGAGATCACCGTAGGCGGCCAGGCCGAGAATGGCTTTCACGGAAAGATTGGCGTTGTGAGCCAGATGCCCCATGAAATCATCCGTGCAAAGTTGCTCCTCTGGATCGAGGCCATAGTTTTCCAAATACTTCGCCCATTGGGTCAGTTGCGGCCACCACGGCGATACAAAATCTCCATTGCCTTCCGACTGGGCCACGGCATCGCAGAGAATCAGCATATTGCCGCTCTCCTCCACCGGCATGCCTTCGCCGCCGTCATCCGTGCCATGGGCGTTGGGATAGGTGCCCAAGTCATGCGGCGCATTGGGAAATTTCCAATGACTGGAAGCCGCATAAGACAGGATGGGAACCAAAGTAGCCTTGGCCAGACTCGGACTCAGGAGGACCCAAATGGGATCCATTGGGAAAAAGACATCCACCGTGGCTATGTCGCCATTGCTCGTGTTTTCCTTGGTGAAGAACAACGGCTGATTGTTCGCGTCCGCCGCCAGCCCGCAAGCCGCGATGCACTCGCGGTATGCCAGCGCACAAACCTGCGCATAACGATCGCCACCCGCCTTCGTCATATCCGCGACGAGATCCTGATCAAATTGTTCACACCGTTTCAGCAGCGCCGGAAATTCTTTCGCGGCCGTCTGCAATAATTCCGCCGGCTCCATGCCATTCCGTCGCCAATAGGGGCGCAGGTTTTTACCGAAATATTTGATCGCGTAGATTTCGTCATAGGCCACCAGGACCTGCCTCTCCTCGGGTGCCGCACCCACGGAACCAAGTTTGAAGACAAAAGCCAGCACCGGCGTGTTGACTTTCACTGCGCGCGGCATTTGCAAATCATCTGCCGCCGGCAGACTGCCGTATTGGATAAAACTGTCCTGTAATGCCTGGTCCGCACCGATGGCTGCAACCGATTGCTTGGTTGAAGCCGCCGCATAAAGATAGCCCCAATTGATGCGATGATCGTCACCGGAGGAACCAAGGATCGGCTGCGCTTGCGTGCCGACCCGCAAAGCGGTCAATTTACCGGCCGCAGCCCGCGACCACTCGACCAATTCATCATTATCGTTGACCACGAGTTGCGAACTGGTGCTGTCGTAAATCGAAACTTCATGCGAACCACCATCAATGGAACGGACGTCCCAAGTTATATAGCTTAGCGGGCGGGAAAAAACATCCAAGTCGTGCGGCAGCGCCGCCGTCATGAAGGTCAGCGTGACGTGAACACCCGCCGCTTCAAATTCATAGAGGCTGCGAGTCGGCAATACTTGGAGGGAAACCTGGTTAAATGCCGGCACCCCTTTCGGCTCGGCACCCATCAGCCGGTAGGTCTTGCCATCCACCCGGATCAGACTAACCAGCGAATGATCGCGGTGGGTCCAGTGAATTGTGTTTCTTTCCGTCAGCGTGTCCGTGTCCGACCAGACGCTCAAATAGGGATCAAACGTCACCAGTGGTACCGCGGGCGGGCGCAACGTCTCGGCATGGGTCGCCGTTGAAGTCCCGGCCAAAAGCAGAACCAGGCCCATGAAATAATTTAGCCGCCCTTTGTGTGTTTTCGTCATGAAATAAAATTAAGAAGTGTCTCGACAAATAGAAACCATCAGACGCTCATTGTTCCAGCGCGCTGTAACTCGCTGGCACCGTCCAAGTGACGTTTAGATGGGGATCGTTGTCATTGTTCCAGCGCGCCCGCCAGTTCGAATTGTTCGGATCTATAACGTCACTGCGTTTAGGACTTTCCTCGTGGCCATCTGCGAAAAGAATATCCGTGTTGTAGTTGTGCCTGTTGCAGGGAACTTGCGGATGCCACGTTGGATCCTGGGTGGCAGTCCACGAAGTTGGCGGGGTGGTGTTGGCGCTAAATGTAATTTGGCCCGTAGGGGTATCCGACCGGACATCTGCAACCGAAATCATATTCGCCGGACTCCTTACTGCGGTATCTTTTATCGGGGTAGTTCCAACATCTGCGCCCATCCCCAGAACCGAGCCGCTCCGGTCTATGCCCCAATCATTGTAACCTAAAGAAAAACGGGAGCCCTGCGTACCCGAACCTCCGGTCAGGACGGCGTAATTGTCAATTTTACCATTTTCACCTTTCACAAAATTTCCAGATGGGCCTGCGAGCGTATTATTTAGATTGGTATCCCAGTAACTTTGCGAAAGCGCCGCCGGACAATTGAATGCATTGCGATTATTACCCATCAAACTCAAAAGCCGGGTTTGCCATACATAAATGTCATTCCCCGTCCACGGCGCGGGTGCAGCGGAAGACCAAAGACAACTGGGATACTGGTTGTAATCATCCGCATACATGACCAGCGCGATGCCGATCTGCCGCATGTTGTTGATACAGCCGGCTTGTTTGGCCTTTTGTTTCGCCCTGGAAAGCGCCGGCAGAAGCATCGCGGCAAGGATTGCAATGATTGCAATCACCACCAAAAGCTCGATCAGGGTGAATGCCCGGAAACAGGTTCCCGGTTGTCGGGGAGCCGGCCCGGCCCCCCTGTTATTTGATCTCGTTTTCATACACAGACAATTGTTGTTGCATTGCTACCGTCACAAAAACACAGAGACAGCGTATGGACAAACGCAGTTCCAGTGTTCTAATGCTTCTCCGGGTTGAGTGCAACTTACTTTCAAACCCGTGTTCCGTCATGTGGCATAAATTGGCCACAGACGCGCATTTTTTCGTTGATATGTTTCCGGGCGGTAGAAAAAGGGCGTCCCCGAAAGGACGCCCTTGATCACCGCCAACCCCATTGAATTATGGCGACCGCAACCGGAAGAACTGCGCCGGAGGATTGGTCACCGCGAAGCTGTTGGTGAATGTCCCGGTTGCACTAAACGTGCCGGTGGTGTTGGTTGTCCACAATGCAATCGGAGTCACCAAGTTTGTAGTGGACAACCAGGTATAGCCGGTGCCCGGATTCCAGCCGCTGCCTGTTACAGTCATGCTGCCACCAGAAAATGTGGGTGTACTGACCGTGCCGGGCGCGACCGACGCGATGGTCAATATGCCTGTGGCCGGGTTAAAAGTTCCGGTGTAAGAGCCGCTGGGCAAAATCGTGACCGAACTGAAGTTGCCGCTGCCGGCGAGTGAGGCATTGAACAAGGTATATTGCTGCCCGCTTGTGAGTGCACCGCCAGTGTTGGTCACCACCAAAGCCCCGCCATAATTCACACTGGTCAGGCCAATAACCTGGTCGTTGCTGGTGGGAGTGACTTGCATAAAGGTCGTGCAGCCGTTCGACAAGGTCAACGTGTTGTTGATGGAGAATGGCGCACCGATGGACCCGTTGTCCCCGGCAAGCGTGGCACCCGAGGCGACGTTCAGCGGACCGGCGATGACACCACCCGGTGCCACTGCGAGAACACCAGAGCTCACCAGCGTTGTGCCAGTATAGGTATTCACACCATCGAGCACGAGTTTTCCAGCGCCAAGCTTGGTCAGGCCGCCGCCGCCCCCGCCGTTCACCAGCGCTGTCCCCACCTCGACGGAATTGCCATTGTCGTTAATAATTGCGCCGCCAGCTTGAACCACGGCGTTGATATTCGGGAACATGTAAGAATACGTGCCGTAAGGCATCCAAGTGCCGCCGTTGAAGTTAAAGGCATTCGGGTTAAACGTCGGTGAGTTGGTTCCCTGATTGAATGCCCAGCCGTTGTTGATATTACCGGAAACAAGGGTGCCGCCGGCATTAAGGTTCACGGTGCCATTGGCAACCTGGCTGAAACGTGACAGGTAGAGGGTTCCTGACACTGTCAGTTTACCACCACCGTTCGCCAGGAAGTTCAAGTTTGCCGTGCCCTGCCCTCCTATATTCATGTCAGCATTCACGATTACGGTGCCGCCGGAGTTTAAGGGGTCACCCATATTCACATTGGCTATGGTATTAGCATCATAATTGGCGAGGAGCAGGTAACTTTCGGTGATGGTGGCGGTGCCGCTGACGCTCAGCGTATTCGTGCCGGTGCCGCCCACGCCCACGTGCACCTCTCCCAACTGGGCTGTGCCACCGGACATGGTCCATATGCCTGCGGCGGGTTCTCCGCTTGCGCCTTCACCCAGCCAGGTTTGCGTGGCGTTGGTGATGGCGCCACCCGTTTGAATCAAGGTGCCAGTGCCAGCGAAACCACCGACGCCGGCGGAGGTGCCAATATCAAGATTGCCACTGCCGGTCTTGTTAAGAACACCACTCCCGGACAAAGTGAAGATTCCAGTGCCCCCCTGCCTTCCAATCGCCAGCCAGTTGTTGATATTCAACGTGCCCCCGCTAAGGTTGTAACTGCCAACACCCGCGATGTTCTGACCGACAAACATTTGCGGACCAGTGACGTTGACAGTGCCGCCCGCTTGGTTCACTACGCCGGTGCTCACAATGCCCCCGCCATCCCCCAAGGCGAAGTTCCCTGCGATTGTATTCAATACTGCGCCGCTGTTCATTGATAGAGTGCCCACAGCACCTCCGCTCTGACCGAGATTGATACCGCCAACCGTGACGTTCAAAGTGGTGTTCGTCAGAATCACTGCCGCATTGGTGCCGCCCAAGCCTCCAACTCCGAAATGACCCTGAATATTGTTGGTCTGGCCGCCACTCGAACCGTTGAACACGGTGGTGCCTTGAATTATGCTATAGCCCAAGGAAGACGAACCGCAAAGCGCATTGACGCCGACCGTGGTATAGATGAGTTGCGCCGGACCAGTCTTGGTGAAATCAGCGGTTGAATCGGAAATCACCGGGCCGCTCAACGTCAGGTTGTTTTCCGCGTCAATCGTGTCATTGGTTGTTTGAAGGTAGTAGCCACGATTGACGGATACCGCCGGACCAGTGTAGCTCAAAGTGCCGGTGGACAGCACGAGATTGGTGGGATTGGATGAAGATGCGCCAATCGCGCTGGGCAAACCGCCGTTGGCCAGATTGGTGACACTTAATGTCCCGCCACCAATCACTGTGGGGCCGGTGTAATTATTGCCACCGGTATTGACGATGGTGAACGTGCCGGTGCCTTCTTTGGTGAAACCGGTCGAACCGCTAATTTTTCCCGAGCCAGCCAAAGTGTAGTTCAAGCTGCTATTGTTTGCCGTAACACTGGAGGGACTGACGGTTGTCACCAGGTTCACATTTGTCGTGCCGATGGCATTATCATTAAACACGACCGCATTGCCATCCCCGTAGGTGGTCGGCAGGCCGGTGCCGATGTTGATCCAGTTGGTGGTCACACCAATGTCCCAATTGCCGCCCGCCAACCCCTCCCAACGCGGCAGATTGACCGCGGTAATGTTCAGATCAATGGAATTGTTTCCACTGTTTGTTACAATGTTTGCCATAACTCCAACCGGGAGGGAGCCAACCACGAAACTGCCGGAACCCGCGAGTCCGCCGGGCTGATATTGCACCAACGGGAATTCGCCCAGTTGCGGCAGCGCATCAGCGACATTGACCGTGATGGTTCCGTTCACGGTGAATGTGCCGCTGCTCACATACAACGGTGCCTGGCTCAAATTTGGATTTCCGAAAGTGCCCATATTGAAATTGATCGACGCTCCGGTGGAGGTGCCCAGCGTGAGGTTCTGCTGGGCGACAAGCTGCGCACCAGCGGATTGAACCAGAACGCCCAAACCGGCATTGTCAGCAACCGTATAGTTACCAGAAGCACCCGAACCTGTGTCGACAAACAATGTGCCATTGCTGACAACCGTGTTGCCGGCGTAGGTGTTAGCACCGGTCAACGTGAGCGTGCCTGTGCCTATCTTGGTCAAATTGCCACCGGCATCACCACCAAGCGGCAAAGCCTGCGAAACCGTGATGTTGTAGCTCTGCGAATCAAAAGTGACCCCGCCACTTCCCATGTTCACCAATTGGATGTCGTGAAAGAAAGTCGAGTTATTGCCCGAAGCCTGAAGCGTTCCGCCGTTCAAGTTCAGGACACTGACGGCACTGGTATAGGCGGTCGTCAACTCCTGCAACGACATCACCCCGCCGTTCAAATTCAACGTGCCGTGACCACCTGCGGCATCGATGATGTCAACCACGCCCAAATGGGCGTTGCCGCCGTATAAGTTCCAAATGCCAGTGCCAGTGCCGTCGCCAATATCGGTGGGGCTCACGGTATTGGTGATGTTGCCGCCGTATTGGTTCACCGTGCCGGTGGCACCACTGCCAATAAGAAAATTATTGCCGCTGCTCGTCTTTGTGATGGACCCATTTGTCAGGTTAAGAACCCCGTTTCCCCCGCTGCGTCCAAACACTAACCAATTGTTCACAATCAGCGCGCCTGTGCCACTGAGGTTGTAGGTGCCGGTCGCCGGCGAAGTTTCCGGACACAAAAACTGGCCCAGGCAATTGATCGTGCCCCCGCTTTGATTCAGCACGCCCCAAGGAGTACCGCCGGCGGGATTTTGAAAACCGGTGCCGACCAGCAAATTGCCCCCGCCATTTTGAACGAGCAAACCGCCGGTCATGTTGACCGTGCCATTGCCCCCGCTGCGACCAAACGCGATGTAATTGTTCACGGTATTGGTGCCGCCGCTCAAATTGTAGATAGCCGCCCCGCCGTTACCGACAAATAGCTGGCCGCTGCCAGTGAGCGAAATGATGCCCGCCGTTTGGTTCACCACATCGGTCACCGCATTGGTCCCGCTGTTTCCGGCGCCGTTGTAATTGTTATCACCAAAATTGCCGTTGACCATATTGATGGCACCGCCGTTGACGTTTAAAACTGCCGTGCCCAATTCACCGATGTTAAAGTCGCTACCGCAGTTGATCACGCCATTGCTCAAGGTGTAAAAGCCAAACGAACCGCTGTTCGGGGAGTTGTTAGCCGTGCCGGTGTTGCCCGCCCCCAGCCGGTATTTGAGGGCCGTGGTCACAGTGCCGCCAGTCTGGAGATACGAGCCTGAGGCATTGTTCTCCCAGCCAGCGCGAATGCTGTTGACCGACCAGGTGGGGTCGCCGGCCTGGATCAAAATCACGCTGTTGCTGCCGTTATCATTGGCCGGATTGGCGGATCCTCCGGTGGGAACGACGTTGCCGACCCAGTTTGTGGCGATGTTGTAATCGGCGGAACCATTGGTTATTCCGTTCCAATAGTTCTGGGCCAATCCGGTTGCCGCCGGCACGACCAGCGCGGCTGCCAAGGTTAACACTTTTATCCGGGAAAAACGTCCAAGTTTTGCGGTTGTCAGGGTTTTTGAGGTTTTCATTTGCGTTTGGTAGGTTTTTGACTTTGCACAAATTCTGCCCGAATTAAGAACAAGCCTTGCTGACGCAATGCGACGGCAAAGCCTTGCGCTTGAAACTATGGGGCATGTCATGACAATAAGCCGCGCCTGCCAAAGTGTCATGTGGCATAAAGTGGCCACGGGCTTTTCCATTGAAGATTTCGTGGCACCGCCATAATCTCAAAATGAAAATCCCATGAAAACCGCGCAAACAATTTTAAGCCTTTGCAGATGGGCGCTGGTTTTAACAGTCGTTGCCACCCTCGGCATGATCAAATGGCGTAGCGCCGCCGCCGAAACCAGTGCGCCGCGTCCGAACATCCTGCTGATTCTCGCTGATGATCTGGGCTATTCCGACCTCGGCTGTTTCGGTTCCGAGATTTCAACACCCAACTTGGACCGGCTGGCGGCGCAAGGGATGCGAATGACACAGTTTTACACCACGCCCCGTTGCTGCCCCAGCCGGGCATCCTTGCTCACGGGACTGTATTCACAGCAGACGGGTGTCGGAGAAATGATGGAAGATCGCGGCGTCCCCGGCTATCGCGGCGAACTGAGCCGGAACTGCATCACCATCGCTGAAGAATTACGCCGGACAAACTACGATACTTTGATGGTCGGCAAATGGCATCTGTGCCACATTTATTTTGACGGGAAGAAACAGTTGGATCATGAATCTGCCGTGCCGTTCTGGGAAAGCAAGGCAGGCTGGCCGTTGCAGCGGGGTTTCGAGGAATACTACGGCACCATCCACGGCGTCAGCAGTTACTATGATCCTTTTTCGCTCGTGCGTGATAATGTCCCGATCCAGCCCGGCACCACAAATTTTTATTACACTGACGTAATCAGCGACCATGCCGTTGCCGACATTGACAAATACGCGGGCGGCGACAAACCGTTTTTTTTATACGTCGCCTATACCGCGCCGCATTGGCCGCTTCAGGCTCCCGACGCGGACATCGCCAAATACCGCGAACGCTATCTGGCCGGATGGGACTTCATCCGCACCAACCGTTATCAACGGCAACAAGCACTTGGCCTCATTGACAAAACCTGGCCATTGTCGCCGCGAGACCCTCGCGTGCCGGATTGGAACCAAGTGAAGGATAAAACCTGGGAGGCAAACCGGATGGCCACCTACGCGGCGATGGTTGAGCGCATGGATCAAGGAATCGGGCGCATTCTCGACCGGCTGAAGGAAAAGGGCATTGAGACAAACACGCTCGTTATTTTCTTTTCGGACAACGGCGCGTGCGCCGAGGTATTGCAACCGGGATGGTATGACATTCCAAGCCGCACGCGATCCGGCCAGACAATCAAAGTTGGTAATGGAGATCACTCGGTGTTCGCCGGGCCGGAAAATGTCTGGCAGAGCTATGGCATCCCCTGGGCGAACGTCAGCGACACGCCCTTTTTGTTATACAAGCATTTTACCCACGAAGGCGGCATCGCCTCTCCCTTCATCGTCCGCTGGCCGACGGTGATCCTGAATGGCGGCGCTTTGTCGCGGCAAGTCGGACACGTCACTGACATCATGGCCACGGTCGTGGATGTTGCCGGAACGGCACATCCCGATTCGTATGAAGGCCATCCCATCCAGCCGTTGGAAGGAACAAGCCTGCTGCCGATTTTCGAAGGCAAGAAGCGTCCTCATCCCGCGCCGATTTTCTGGGAACACGAGGGCAATCGTGCGGTACGATTGGATCAATGGAAACTGGTGGCCGAGCATGGACACCAATGGGAGCTTTATGACGTGGCGGTGGACCGGACGGAACAAAATGATCTGGCCGCAACTCATCCTGAAAAAGTGAAAGAATTGTCAGGCCTATACGATGTCTGGGCCAAACGCTGCAACGTGTTGCCCATCGAACAACTTCCCCCGATAAGACCCATCGTGCCGGAGAGCAACGACTGATTTATTTTTTATTTTCGTCTGGCGGTTTGACCGGCTGCGGCGACAAGATGCCAACATCAATACCCTGTCCGCCGGTCGTCTGATGGCAGTGAACCGCAATGGTGTTTTCGCCGGGGTGAAGCGCGGCCAGTGCTTCCTTGGCAATGTCAAAATCATCATAGTCAGTGATGAATCCGGCCAGCTTCACCGCCAGCACGCCATTGAAATACACTTCCACATCTTCATCATGAAAAATCTGGAGCTTCAAGTTGGACAGGTCTTCCGCTTCCAAAGTGAATTCCCGACGCAACCAGATGTCGGCCGTATCCCAGGAAGTGTTCAGATAGATGCCGGGTGTGCCGGTGGTGCCGAATCCACCCGTTCCAGTTTTCCAAGTGGCAGGATCAAAACCGGGCTGATACCAGTCACCAGCGGGTTTGTCCGTCGTATATTTCCAATCCGTGCGCCCGAACAAGGCGTCCGCCAGAATAATCTTCTTGGGTGGCAGAAACGCGCTGGCACGGTTCACAGCCAATAAAATATCCGGGGCAATCTTGGCGACGGCGCGATCATAAGTTTGCAGCCCGTTGCATTCAGTTTCCACATCTGCGGTCTGTGTATAGATTGCGGCGCTCAAGCCGCTGAAGCTGTGCAGACGCCATACATGTTTGAGCGCACGGACATATTGGTCGGTCAACTCGTTTCCATCCGGCAGCATGACATAGCCCCAACAATTGGTGGACCAGGTGTGATTTGCCACGACCAACCCGAAGCCGCCGTATTCGCCCAGCACCGAGGCGCGGTGCGGGTCGGGCGTCGGGGTATCGGGGCCCGGATAATTGTGCCGGTCCGTGAGATCGCCAACGCGCATGTCCGTCCAACCACTGGCATCGTTCAACAACCGCGACGGGTCCTGTTCCTTGACCCAACGCGACAACTGTTCCGTGTCATACTGCCCCCAACCTTCATTGAACAGCACCCACACAATAATGGCGGGATGATTCGCCAGACTGTCCACCATGCGCCGGAGTTCGTTTTCAAAATCGCGTTGGCCCTCCACGGTGGCGTTGTTACCGCTGGGCATGTCTTGCCAGACCAGCATGCCTAATTTATCACACCAGTAATACCAGCGGTCGGGTTCCACCTTCACATGCTTGCGGATTAAATTGAATCCGTTTTTTTTCAGAAACTCGATGTCCGAGCGCAGCGCCTCGTCGGTGGGCGCGGTGTAAATTCCATCCGGCCAGAAACCCTGGTCCAATATGCCGACCTGAAACACAAACTGGTCGTTGAGAGCCATCCGGGTGACGCCTTGATCGTCTTTGTCCAGGGCGATTTTTCTCATGCCAAAATAGCTGGCGACAGAATCGAGCGGCTTGTCGCCGTCAAGCAAGGTCACTTTCAAGTCGTAAAGAAAGGGATCATCGGGCGACCACAGATGCGGATTCGGCAGATTTAAAAGCAGGCCGGCATTGGCCGGCCCCGTGACGCTGCCCACTTCCTGGCCGTTGACCAAGGCCGCCGCCCGGACCCGGAGGGTGTCGGAAAAACTATTAACCGCCACCCTGAGGCGAAGATCTTTGGCGTCCACATCCGGCGTCGTTTTCAGGCGGTCAATGCACACTTCCGGCACAGGCTCCAGCCAGACCGTCTGCCAGATGCCGGAAGTCGAAGTGTAAAAAATGCCTTCGGGCTTGCGCGATTGTTTGCCGCGTGGTTGGTCGCCTTCGGTGGGGTCCGTCACGCAAACGGAAAGTTCTTCCGCACCATTCCCGCGCAAGGCGTCGGTGACGTCAAAAGTAAACGGGTCATAACCGCCCTGATGCTGCCCAATGGCCTGGCCATTCACCAGCACCTGGCAGCGCCAATCTACCGCGCCGAAATGCAACCGCACCCGCTGGCCATGCCACGCTGCCGGCACGGTGAAACGGCGATGATACCAAAGCTTGCTGTGCTCATCAAAATTGGTCATCACCCCGGAGAGCGCCGATTCCACGGGAAACGGAACCAAAATCCGGGCCGCGAATGGCGGCGGGTTGCTGGCGGAATCCGGCGTGATGGCATAATCCCAAAGTCCGTTCAGATTCAGCCACTCGGTTCGCGCGAGCTGCGGGCGCGGATACTCCGGCAACGCATTCGTCGGCCCCACTTCCACCGCCCAGCGTGTCATCAGCGGTGCCTTCGCCGGATGCCAGACGGCCAGATCACTGGCACGCATCGAAACAGCCAGGATAAGAACACCGGTCAGCCCGTAAAAAAAACGGGCCAATGGCGTTTTGGTTTTCTGGAAATTCATTTCCTCAAAAATTTGGCGACGGCCTCCGTGCGCGAGCAGACATGTAACTTTTCGTAAATGCGGCGGATGTAATTCCGCACCGTGTGGATGCTGATGCCCAACTGGTCGGCGATTTGTTTGTAGGCCAGCCCGGCGGCAAGTCCGTCGAGCACCGCGCGCTCACGATCGGAAAGATCCGCGGATTCGTCACCGCGCGCCGGTGCGGCCTTGAAGGAATGGACGACCTTGCGTGCGATGGAGGCGGACATGGGCGAACCGCCGGCCAGCACTTCTTCGATGGCCTCCAACAACTTTTTTGGCGACAGCCGCTTCAACAAATAACCGCTCGCGCCGGCGGCCAGCGCGCGAAAGATTTGTTCCGAGTCTTCAAAAACCGTGAGCATGAGCACCTGCGCCTCCGGCATGAGCACGGTCAGACGACGCACGCATTCGATGCCATCCATCTCGCCGAGGTTGATGTCCATCAAAACCACGTCGGGCTTGTCCTCCGGCAAATGTTTCAGCGCATCTTCCGCGCTGGCGTAGGCGCTGATGCACCGGATGTTGCCCGCCGCCGAAAGATACCCGGCGATGTGTTTGCGCAAATCCGCCTCGTCATCCACGATGGACACGGTGATGATTCGTTTCATTTCTTATTTTTGGAATTGAGGTGAATCCGCATCGTGACCGTGGTGCCGTGGCCGGCATCGCCGGCAATCAGACAGTCGCCGCCAAGGTCCTGCAATCGTTGCCGCATATTATTCAAGCCGTTGCCGCCCCCGCCCCGGCGCGGTGAAACATTTTCCACAGCCGGTGCCCCGTCAAAACCTTTGCCATTGTCGGCGATTTTGATTTCAAATCCAAGCGCCGGAAAGTTCATGGCTACTTTCACTTTTGCCGCACCGGAATGTTTCAGCACGTTGTTCAAAGCCTCTTCAAACGCGAGAAACAAGTTGTGCCTCAATTCAGACGACAAGGGACAAATGGGAATTTCCTTCGGCAAGCTGAGTTCGCATTCAACGGTGGTGTTCTGAAAATACTCCACGGCATAGTGGCTCAAGTAAACCACCAGATTTTCCAGGGTGTCATTGCGCGGATTCACCACCCAGACAATTTCATCCATGGTTTGAAGCAATTCGCGCGAGGTCTGGGCGATGGATTCAATTTTGTCTCCGAGCGGCCCGATGGCGGCCGCATCCACCTGGGCATGCTCGCTCAAAAAAGAAATCTTCGTCAGTTTGGAACCCATTTCATCATGCATGTCGCGGGCGATGCGCATGCGTTCGCGTTCGAGCGACTGCTGCTGTTCCAGCCGCACCAATTTGGAACGCAGCCGCCGGTGGGAAACGAGCCGCACGATGCCCGCCACCAGCGTGACGGCGGCGAGCACGAACAAAAAAATCGCCCACTTCTGCAAATAAAATGGCGTCGGCACCACAAACGCAAAAACATCCGATGCCTCCTGCCAGTTGCCGCCGGCATTGCGAACCGCGACGTGAAAACGGTAGTGACCGTAAGTCAGCCGGCCGTAGCGGACGGAACGCGCGCCCGCATCGTCCACCCAGTCGGAATCAAAGCCCTCCAGCTTGTGGCGGAACCGGAGTTCGCCGGGCGCGGCAAAATTCAGGCCGGTAAAATGAATCTCCAACGACCGCGAATCCACCGGGGCCAGGAACGGCTGCGGCCGGGTGGTTTCCGGCGACCAGAATCCGCCCTGAAGCAAGGTCAGCGGCGGCTGGCCATTGAATGCGGCGCTTTCCAGATAGAGTGGAATCCGGGCAGGCTCGCTCGCGGATTGGCGGGGGTCCGCATTCACCACGCCTTCGGATGTGGCAAACCAAAGTTGTCCGTCCGGCGAAAGCACGGCGCGCGTCCCGCCAGAAACGGTGGTGGATTCAGGAATGGTCTTGGCGGCAGACATCAGTTTGCAGACCAGAGGCGTCCCGGGGCTATCCATGGATTTGCTCACGTCGTTCTGATTAACGCGATAGATTCCAGCACCGGTGGCAAGCCACAGATTTCCGGCCCGATCTTCCACCACCCCGGCGACGGTGTTGTCGGGGAGACCATTATTGGTGTTCCAATTGATCATCGCGCCCCGGATCAAACAGGCCAGACCGCCCTCCGATGTGCCAATCCAGAGCCGCCCCTTTTCGCCTTCGTACAACGCCAGCACAGGACAGCCTTCCAAATTTTTCAACCCCTCGATACCGGTTATTTTTCCGTTTTCTTCGCGCTGAAGTTGACCGTCCAATGATCCCAACCAAAGTCCGCCGGACGCCGCCGCAACCATTACCGTCACCGGGGCACCGGACAAACCCTGCGTCCTGTCAAAACGGAGCTGGTGCTGCCCCCCGAAGCGATGGACCGTGCCGGCACCGGTGCTCACCCAAACGCTGCCTTCCGCATCGGCGCATACCGCCAGCACCGTGTCATCTCCCAGGCCATTCTCGGTGGTAAAATGAATTTCCCGGCCCGCTTTCAAGCCATAGAGTCCATCGCCCAAAGTGCCGGCCCAAACGGTGCCATCACGAGCCACAGCCACGGAGGAAACGAAGTTCTGGATGGTGGATCGTTCATTACCGTCGACCCGTTCAAATCTTCCCGCTTCACCGGCAAATAATCCACCGTGCTGCAATCCCGCATAAATTTTTCCGTTGCCACCCGGCGCGAGCGCCGTGGGCGAACTATTCGGCAAACCTTGTCCCTCCGATACCACCGCAATGGTCTGCGGACGCAATTGCACCAAGCCGCCGCCCGAGGTGCCAAGCCAGAGATTGCGTTCGCGATCTTCGTAGATGGCCCGGACATCATAAGGCCAGTGGTTTCCCCCAAGGATCACGGGCTGAAAATGGTTGCCTTGAAAACAGAACAACCCCCGGCCGCTCGTGCCAATCCAGATGCGCCCGTCCTGGCCTTCACACAAGCTCCAGATGCGCACCGAAGCCGATTCGGAACTGCGGAAATAATTGAAGCGCTTTCCTTCCGCCAGATTGATCAAATAAGTGTCACCAAACGCCCAGAGGTTGCCGCGCCGATCCTCATAGGTGCCCAGATATTCTGGACGACGGCCCTGACTCTCGGTTTGAAATAGATAAGGCGTGATGCGCCCCCCCATGAACCGGCACATGCCCGTGCGAGTAGTGATCCAAACAATGCCCGAGCGGGCAACGTTCACACCTGAAACCAAATCATCCGACAAACCATCCGCGGTGGTGAACGACTTGAAATGTTGTCCGGCCCAAAGGTTCAATCCCGACTTGCTGCCAATCCAAACCTGGCCACGGTTGTCTGCGGCAAGACTCGTCACCCCGTCGTCGAGCAACCCCTGCTTCCGATCAAAATGTTTCAACCGGCCTTGGATGAGTTCAAATAGTCCATATTGCTGGGTTCCGATCCACAAATGCCCATTGCTATCTTCGCACAGGGCGGTCACCCCGGTCAGGATATTCGTAGAGGAATTGTCGGGGGCCACGCCCGTGAATTTGACACCATCGAAGCGTACCAACCCGGCGCTAGTGCCGATCCACAGAAAATTATCGCGTGTCTGGACGATGGCGGTAACCGACTCCGATGGCAAACCATCCGCCGTGTGCCATGCGCGCATGGTGGTGGCGGTCTCCGCGAGATCCGCATTGAAATCATCCGCCCAACTCGTGAAAGAAATGAGACCAGCCAGACAAGCGACCAGACAAATGTAAATTCTTTTTGTCAATTTTAAATCATCTTAAACAAAGCACCCGGCGCGTAAAGGTAGTATGAACGATTTTTAGAGCGCGGACAGGCGGGAAAAATGCGTGCCGTAAAACCTTTGTTGCGATACCACCTATCAAGCTGCTCACGGTTTTTCCCGTCGAGGCATCATGTCGTTGCCTCCCTGGCGTCCCAATGGGTTAGATTGTCGAATCAAACGCACTGCTACCAAATGGTGTGCATCGGCCAGGATTGCATTTGTTTTGCCACAGCGGGGCCGCCGTCAGCGCGAATTGTCAAAGTCGGGTTGGCATCCAGCGGAGCAATGATCTTGGTGACACACACGGTTTCGTTGGCAAAAACTTCCAGTACGGAGCGGTCAATAAAAATCCGCAGTGTCAGCTTCCGCTCGCCTTTGGCCAGGAGCAGCGGCGCTTTGGCATCCACGACCTGCAGCTCAGCACCGTCAAATGTCACGGCAATCACCGGGGCATCTTTGACACCGCTTGAAATTCCCAGCTCAATGCGGTTCGCCGACTGCATATCAATTTCAGCCTGAATTTCCAGCGTATTCGTTTTCGGCAGCGTCAGCTTTTCGCTGCCATTTGACATCTGAACATCTTTCCACCCGACCTTCTTGCCTCGCAGCTTGCTTAGTTGTGGCGCTGGATTTTGCCGGAGCTGTCCGTCGCGGCCCAGGCCCAATTGGCGCGGCAGACTCAAGCAGCCATTCCAACCGAGGCCGCCGGGAAAACCATTCAACCAACCCCAGACAAGACGGCGTCCGTCGGACACCTGCATTGTGTTCGGCGCGTAAAAACTCGAACCCCAATCCAGCACGCCGCGGGTGCGCGCCGTGAAGCGGCACGTCTGCGCGTTGAAATCACCGATGAAGTATTGCACTTTGCCGTAGGGTGATACGAAAAGCACCCATTGGTCACCGAGCTTGAAAAAGTTTGGGCACTCCACCGTGGGCGCATCGGCATCCGGATGCTCAAACATCACTCCGCGATGTTTCCATTGGGTGAGTTCGGGGTTTTCAGCCTCGTAAATATTCACCGCCGCCCCCCGGTCGCGCGCCATGTGGCCGCCGGTCACAAGAAAAGTTTTTTGATGGTCGCGGAAAATAAAAGGGTCGCGCCAGTCATAAATTTTTCGGTCATTCAAGGCGTCCGTCAAAACGGGATTGGCGGGCGACTTGTGCCATTGAATTAGGTCGTCGCCGACGGCGGCCCATTGTACGGCTTGATCGAACGCTGATTTTCCCACCCCAATGCTGGTGTAAAAGCACATTGGCTGGCCAAGGTCGTTGAGGGTGCAGCAACCGGACCAGATGGACTCTTCACCCAGTTCGCCGCTCGGCCAGAGCGCGATCGGCAACGGTTCCCATTTCACCAGATCGCGGCTGCGGACGTGTCCCCAATACCTTAAGGCTCGCGGTCCGCTTTCATCGCGGAACGGGTTTAGCTGATAAAAAAGATGATAATAACCTTTGTAAAAAATCGGGCCGTTCGGATCATTCATCCATTGGGCGGGGGACGCGACGTGAAAAATCGGGCGGATGGGATCGGTTTGGGCGCGCGGCACCGCCGCCTGAATGGCCGCGGTTGCCCGCACAATCGCTTCGTTGGTACTGTCGCCCCACGCACATAACGGCAGGCCGCAAATCACAAGCAGGCACAGTCGGAATATTCGCAGCATAATAAGCTTTGTTAAATAGGCGCGATGTTAACGGGTGCAAAAATGGTTTGCACCCGCAGCAAGGCGTTTACAGAGTTTATATTGCCGTGAACACGAGCACACGTGGCCATTTCATGCCACGAGACTTTTAAGTTCATTTAGAATTACATTTGGCAGCCTCGGGTTTCGATGTTTTTCGTGGCCGATATTTGCAGAAGCAACTTCTTATTGGAGTTCCCACCCCAGCTCAACCACAATTGCGCCGTGTCACGTCAATGCCCATTGTTCACCAACACCAGGCCTGCCGTTCGCTTGGTAGCGGTGTTACTACTGTTCTTGTTCGGCATTGAGGGCAGCATCGGTTTGTCTGCGCTAAAGACCAAGCTTACGGCAAAGGTCGACGCGGGTGCTTTCCAGCCGTCAGACCAGACGGAGAGTGACGTGGCCTACGGCGGTTCCACAAGCTGTCAGGGATGTCACCAGGAAGAATACACCGCTTGGAAAAATTCCAATCACGGCCTGGCGGAACGGTTGCCGGAACCGGCCATGGATGACGTTGCCTTCATTCCCGGGCACACGTTTCACCTCGGCACACAACAAATCACCGTTTTGACGAACAACGGCCGCTATGAACTGATCACCGCCGGGCTGAATGGCAGCAATGAAACTTTCGCCGTGGAACGTATTCTCGCCAACTATCCGCTGCGGCAAATGCTCATCTCGTTTCCCGGCGGACGCTGGCAAGTCACGGAAGCCGCATTCGATCCGCGCTCAAACCAGTGGTTCGATGTCTATGGCGCGGAAGACCGCAAGCCCGGCGAATGGGGACAGTGGGCGGGACGCGGGATGAACTGGAATTCCATGTGCGCCGCCTGCCATAACACGCGGCTGCAAAAAAATTACGACGCCGGCAACGATGTTTTTCACACCACAATGGTCGAGCACGGCGTGGGCTGTGAATCCTGCCATGGCCCGATGCAGGCGCACAATGACTGGCAGCACGCACACAAGCACAGCAGCGCAAAAGACCCCACGATCCAAAACCTTTCCCGTGATCAGATATTCGACACTTGCGCGGCGTGTCATTCGCGCCGCACTGAAATCACCGGCGATCCAAAACCCGGCGACAGTTTTTTTGACCATCACCTGCTCGCCACCGTGGACGAATCAGATTCATTTTATCCAGACGGCCAGATTCACGACGAAGATTATGAAGTCACCGCCTTTCTCGGCAGCAAGATGTATCAGCATGGCGTACGCTGCATGGATTGCCATGATGTTCACACTGCAAAAGTCCGGCTGCCCGGCAACATGATGTGCATGAGCTGTCACTCGCCCGGACAAACCAACGCGCCGGCCATCAATCCAGTCACACACAGCCACCACAAGGTTTTCGGCTATGACACCAATGGCGCCGTGCTCGCGTTCGATCTTTCAGCCTACAAGCCGGAGGCGATCAAGGAAACCGGCGGCGAGTGCGTTAATTGCCACATGCCGCAGACGGTTTATATGCAACGCCACTCGCGCCATGACCACGGTTTCACGATTCCTGATCCACTGCTGACGAAGCAGTTTGAAATTCCGAACGCCTGCAATCGCTGCCATCAGGACAAGGACACAGACTGGTCCTTGAAATATGTCGGGGACTGGTATGGCGAAAAGATGAACCGCCCTACGCGGCAGCGGGCGCAAACCATCGCCCGCGCCAAAAATGGCGACGATTCGGCGCGCGATGACATGTTGAAAATTTTACAGACCGACCCGCAAAATTACTGGCGGGCCGTCGCCGCCCGATTGCTCGAACGCTGGGCCCGCGATGCGCCGGTCAGCGCCGCGCTCGTGGAAAAACTTTCGGACACCAATGCGCTCGTCCGCCAAAATGTGGCGCAAACCTTGTCGGTGCTGGGTGAAAACGCATCGCCGGAAATTCGCGATGGCTTGAAGAAATGCCTTGCGGACCCTTCGCGCAGTGTCCGCGTCACCGCTGCGCTGGCATTGGCGGCGCAGCTGGATTTGAATTCGCCAGCGGGACGGGATTTGCTCCAGATGCTCGACCAAAACGCCGACCAGCCCGCCGGCCAGATGCAGCTTGGCAACTTCGCGCTCACGCGCGGCGACGTGACCAATTCGCTCCGGCATTTTCAGACGGCCGAGCGGTGGGATTCCCATTCGCCGGAAATCCATCACGAGATTGGCATCGTGTTCAGCCAGCTTGGACGCGCGGATGACGCATTGAAGGAATTGCAGGAAGCCGTGCGGCTGGCTCCGGACGAAGCGGAATTTCATTTCAAACTTGCGCTCGCCTGGAATGAACTTGGCGAGTCCGCAAAGACCCTGGCCGAATTGGAAGAAGCGGTGAAGCTCAATCCGCGTCACGCCCGCGCCGGATACAATCTGGGTCTCGCGCGCAACGCCGCCGGCGATCCCGCCGGCGCCATTCAAGCGCTGCTGACCGCCGAATCTGCCGACCCGCGCGACCCAAGCATCCCTTACGCGCGCGCCACAATCTATGCACGGCTCGGCCGGATTGATGAAGCCCGCCAAGCCGCTCGCCGGACGCTGGAATTAGATCCGCAATCCAAGGACGCAGCGGCGCTGTTAGATCAGCTCCAGGCAAGGTAATGATGCCCCGTCTTGGCGAAGTTCGCCCGTTGGAATCAGCGTCTCGTCCACCGGGGTGAACTTGTCCGCGTTAATCATCACAATATGTCCGAGGACATCGCCATGACCGGCCAGATTGAAGTAAGAGTGCTGCGTGAGATATACCACGGTATTCTTGTCAGTTATTGCCGTGTAATCAAGATGCAGAGCATTTTCCGGGGTCAAGGTGTAACGAGCAGTGAACGGGCTATGGCCGGACAGTTACAGGTTTCTGAACGGGCAGCCAATCAGGTGAAGATTCCGGTGAAACTCTGGCCCAAAACCGTCAGAAAACCCTTTAAATAAAGGAAATTAGCTGGAGGCGAGGGTCGGAATCGTTCATCAACATGAACTGGTTTCAGACCATCGCAACTCCCAGCAGCTTAAGCTTCTGCGCTCGTTCCCCAATGTTTTCAAACGTCTCACAATGGTTTCCCGGCTTCAAGAACTATTTCGGAAGTGGTGGCTACTATTTTCAACCCAACCCAAAACTATTGTGGAACTATTATTTTACTGGAGCTTTTACTGGAGGTGTAGCGATTGATTAAGGCGCGGTGAGGCGATAGAACCGTTTGGGATAATTGGTCCACTGGCTATCGCTGAAATAATTCGTGCCGTTCACGAGGGTGTTGGTAGCCACCGGCAGCCAGACCGGCTTGGCCAGGTCGGTACAGGCTTGCACGATAACCGACAGATTCGTGGCCCAAGAGATGGTAAAACAGAATCCGTTGGTGGTCGTGCCGAAACCATAGCCGCTGCCCAAAATCTGCGGATTCGGCTGATACCACATCGCTGTCGGCCAGCCGCCGAAAGTTGCGCCCCACCCCATCGTGCCGGGGAGATAATATGCCGTGCCCGACTCGCCTTGAAAAACAGAGGTTGCCTGACTACCGGTTTCGCTATCAACGGTCGGCGCGTTGCCAAGGCAAAAGACGCTCGTTAGGTTGGTGCATTCCCAAAATACCCAGTTTCCAATGTTGGAGACGCTGTTGGGAATTGTCACGTTCGTCAGGCCGTTACAGCCGTAGAACGCCTCCTCTCCGATATTGGTGACACTGCTGCCAATCGTCACGTTGGCCAGGTTGGTACAGAAGTAGAAGGCGTTTTGTCCGACGTTGGATGTTCCGTTGGAGATACTATAACTTCCGCTTAAGCCAGGTAGTCCGAGGATTTCAGCGATGAGACAGAACCGGGACGGAGAATCATGAAAACGACGCTGCGATGGATGGCGGCTCTGGTGCTGTTGCCTGGGTTTCTTGCTGGCATAGCGCAAGTCCAGTTCACTTACTTTACCATCAGCGGGGCCGTTACCATAACTGAATACACGGGTTCAGGGGGTGTGGTGGTTGTTCCAGCCACAATAAATGGCTATCCCGTCACCAGCATCGCAGCATTTGCGTTTGAGAATTGTGCCAGCCTGACGAGCGTGACAATTCCCAACAGCGTCATCAGCATCGGAGCGCAAGCATTCTATAATTGCACCAGCCTGACGAACGTGACTATTGGTACAAACGCAACCTTTTTAGGAGGCTCGGCATTCATGTCCGACATCCGACTGAAAAACGTCACAATTCCCAACAGCGTTACCAACATTGGAGCGCAAGCATTCTATGATTGCACCAGCCTGACGAACGTGACGATTGGTACAAACGTAGCCTTTGTAGGCGGCTCGGCATTTATGTCCGACACCGGACTGAAAAGCGTGACAATTCCCAACAGTGTCACCAGCATCGGAAGTTCTGCATTCTCTGGTTGCGGCCTGACGAGCGTGACGATTCCAAACAGTGTGACCAACATTGGCGGCTTGGCGTTTTATAACTGCTTCAGGCTAACAAACATCATGGTAATCACGGGCAATCCCAATTTCAGCAGTGTCAATGGTGTCCTTTTCAACCAAAGTCAAACGACGCTCCTGCAATACCCGCCTGGCATGGGCGTCAAGACGTTAATATCTTGGTCACCACCGTGCTCCGCTTGCAGAAGGCCCTTGATTGTCGTTGGGATAGGCCCTCGGATAATTTTTAGAGGTGAGCGGTAGTGAATCGTCACTGTTTATCGTACTCCATGTTTTGTAATTACTTCCTGATCAGGCTCTCTCGAAAGTGGGAAGTAGCAGTCGCTCTGTTGCGGCAATCTGAATTCTGCCCAAGGCCAAATAGTAAAGCCGATTTCCCACTGCTAAGGTTGAGCAGATTTGAAAACGTCATCTGACGTTAAACTGAATGAGTGATGCAAAGCCAATATGCCATACCAAAGTGTTAATCCCGCAACGGGTCAATCATTGCAAATGTTTGAAGAACACAGCAATCAGCAAATGATGGATGCTTTAGCAGCCGCAGATAAGGTTTATCGCGAATTTTGGTCTATTGCCTCTTACAAAGAGCGCGCAGTGTGTATCGCCAAAGCCGCAAGGCTCATGCTGGAACAGAAAGAATCCCTTGCCCGGCTTGCCACGATAGAAATGGGGAAAAGGATTGAGGAGAGTCGCGGCGAGGTAGAACTCAGCGCAGCAATTTTAGATTATTACGCCAAGAATGCGGAAAAATTCTTGGCACCGCGTGAACTGAACTCTGTCATGGGCGATGCCCATATCGAATGCTCGCCAATCGGAGTTCTCATTGGCATTCAGCCGTGGAACTATCCCTATTACCAACTAGCTCGATTTACAGCGCCGAATTTGATGGCAGGAAATGTGATTTTACTCAAGCACGCTCCGGGAGTCCCGCAATGTGCGCTTGCCTTTGAACGAATTCTGGTAGAAGCAGGCCTGCCTGCTGGCGTATACACAAACCTATTTCTCTCGAATGAACAGGCTGGAATGTTGATTGATGATCCGCGTATCCGGGGCATAGCCCTCACCGGATCTGAACGCGCCGGTGAAGCGTTGGCCTCGCGCGCCGGGAAAAACCTTAAGAAGTCCACAATGGAGCTGGGCGGAAGTGACCCATTCATCGTCTTAGAGGACGCCGATTTGGAGCACACGGTAAAGATGGCCATAATCGGGCGTTTTGGTAATAGCGGCCAGACATGCATCGGGGCGAAACGATTTATCGTTGTTGACTCCCTAAAAGAAAAATTTCTAAAGACCTTTTCACAGGCGGTCAAAGAACTAAAGCTGGGAGATCCACTGGACGAGAAAGTCACGTTGGGGCCGGTTTCCTCAGAAGCGGCGTTGCAACTCCTGTTGAAGCAGGTGCGCGAGGCGACTGATCACGGAGCCCGCGTGCTTTTGGGCGGCGAGCGGGTCGGAAACAAAGGTTCGTTCATACAGCCGACCATCCTCACTGACATAACACCCGAAAACCCTGCATTCAAACAGGAATTTTTTGGCCCGGTCGCACTGATGTTTTTTGTAAAAGATGAGGACGAGGCAATCGCACTTGCCAATAATTCTCCGTTCGGCCTGGGCGGCTCGGTTTACACAACTGACATCGAGCACGGAAAGCGAGTGGCCAGCCGCATAGAGACCGGAATGGTTTTCATCAATTACCCCTCGATCAGCGCTCCTGACCTCCCCTTCGGAGGTATCAAACGGTCAGGTTATGGGAAGGAACTATCCGACCTGGGAATTCAGGAGTTCATTAACAAAAAACTCGTTTGTGTGGCGAATGGGCCGTCACTCGTTGCCTGAACGAATACTTAAGAAAGGAAAATATCCATGCTTAAAGGTTTCAATTATCCACTTACGCCGAAAGGTAAATCGACTCTGAATCCACCCCCTCCCTGGCACTATTCTGCGGACTTTCTCAGTATTGATTTTTGGTCCAGCTCATCTGCGGTCACAGCTCTATTGCCGGCCGGGCTCGACCCCGATCCTTCTGCAAATGGTCACGGCCAGGCTCTCTTTTACGATTGGCAGTTCAGCGGCGATAATGAAGAATATCTCGACCCAGCCCGCTACCAATATCGCGAGTTTTTCATCCTCCTGGACGCATTATACAGCGGCAAACCGGTTTCCTATTGCCCGTATATCTTTGTGGACAACGATGCGGCACTTGCACGCGGCTGGACTCAAGGTTATCCAAAGCGAATTGGCCAGGTATTCCAGACTCGGTATTACGCCGCCACAGGAAAGGCAGGCCCAACCCTGGCGCCGGGATCGAAATTTGCCGGCTCTCTTACTGCCAGTGGGCAAAGGATCGCTGAAGGGCTTGTCACTTTGAAAAGTCCAATAACCGACCTGTCTGCGCTCAAGCAGAAGCCAGTCGTCAATCTCCTTCACGCCCCACGTCTTGCCGCCGACAAGCGGGACAAGCCAGCGGTTCACGAGCTTGTCGAGAATATCCCGCACGATGTTAAGATTGAACAAGCATGGATGGGGGAAGGTTCGCTTACGCTGCCCGTTTGTAGAGGAGAGGAAGTATCGGACTTGGCGCCCATCCGCTGTGGCAACGGCATGCGGGCTTCCATGTCATATATCGTCGACGATCTCAAAACACTGAAGGATTTGAGAAAGGTATCGAGAGGATAACAGTCGTGACTAGTCACAGGTTTATAGCAGCGATTATACGCTGCTTCGTAGTGCGCTCAAAATGCAATGTCATTTTCATGGTGACGAGCGTCCTATGCGGCAGTGTCTTACCTGCTTGGGCAGAGGAATCTTCAGATTTAGCTAAACAAGCGCAGAATCCGATTGCGAACCTAATCTCAATCCCTTTTGAGAATGATTTCAACCTTGAAACCGGAGTTCATAAAGAAGACAGCTACGTCTTACAGGTGAAGCCGGTCGTGCCTTTCCACGTCTCGGATGATTGGACTGTGATTACCCGAACCATCGTTCCCATGATCCAACTGCCCGCTCCAGCCCCGGGCGTGGACGGAGCGACTGGATTGGGAGATATACAAGAATCGCTATTTTTATCACCAACAAAAATCGGTCCGGTTATTTGGGGAGCGGGACCTGTCATTTCTTTTCCTACGGCTACAGAACATCTACTCGGGACGGGAAAATTGAGCGTCGGTCCCACTGCAGTCGTGCTTACAAGCCAAGGGCATTGGTTATTCGGAGCATTAGCACAGAATTTGTTATCCGTGACGGGGCCATCAAGTCGATCGGATGTAGACCAGATGCTGATTCAGCCCTTCGTGAACTACAACCTGCCTCACGGATGGTATCTGACGTCCTCACCTATTATTACAGCAAATTGGGAAACAAGCTCCCGCGAAAGATGGACAGTGCCCGTTGGCGGTGGAGTTGGAAAGATAGTCCACATTGGAAAGCTACCTGTAAATATGTATCTGCAATGTTTTCGAAACGTAGAGCACCCGGAGGGGACAACACCTTGGTCCTTAAGATTCCAGATACAGTTTCTTTTCCCAAAGAAATGAATTGGGAGATCAAACAGCAAAAGCCTTAACAGTAAACCAAAGCGAAAACGACCATGGATACTACACAATTATCCGAACAAAGCGCCGCGGCTCAACCAGAGAAATTAATATATACCGCAAAAGCTCATACCGCCGGCGGTCGTGATGGCGGAACCTCACGCACCTCCGATGGCCGCCTGGATGTCAAATTCTCCATGCCCGGTGGCCCCGGTTCAGGTACCAACCCGGAGCAATTGTTCGCCGCCGGTTGGTCCGCATGTTTCATCGGTGCCATTAAGCACGTCGCTGCCCGAATGAAAGCGCGGCTCCCCGCCGATCCAGTCATCGACGCCGAGGTGGAACTCTGGAATGTCGCCGACGGTTTCTCTCTTCGCGCCCGTTTAAACGTGAGCCTGCCGGGTTTGGATCATGAAACCGCCCAAGCGGTCATCCAAAGCGCCCACCAGACGTGCCCCTACTCCAAAGCTACACGTGGAAACATCGCTGTGGAACTGAACTTGATATGAACATTTTGTGCACGATGGCAAAAAGCCGATGGGGCCTTACCCGTTGGACTTTAACTTGTGCCTGCAAAACGAATATGAAAACCAACGATAAAAACAATTCGTGGTGCAGTTCATTTCGAAAATGACTCTCTCGAAAGAAGGAAGTCGGCCTCGTCCCATTTCGGCAGGCTAAAATCGTTCAAAGGCCGAATAGAAACGCCGCTCTCCCGCTGCTAAAATTAAGTCGTTTTGAAATTTAAATTGAGGTTTAACTAAATTACTGAAATCAGCGATATGCCATTATATACCGCAATTGCTCAAGATGGTTCAGTGACAGATGAAACCAAGGCGAAAATTGCTGAGGAGATCACGCGTATCCACACCGCCATCATGAAGGTCCCGAGAAACTTCGTTCGGGTCGTCTTTCTTTGCTATCCAAAAGGCTGCGGATATACCGCCGGGAAGGAGGCTCCGACTGCCGCGCTGAATTGTGTCTTGCGAAGCGGCCACTCCGTCGAAGAAAAAACTGAATTGCTAAAGCAGTTGTGGACAATGTTCCAAAACTTGACCGGTTTTGCCACTGATCAAATCGCGATGTCACTCCAGGAAATTCCGTCGAGTAACGCGATGGAGATGGGACAGATCATGCAGACCGTAGGTTCGCCGACGTAACGGCAAATAAGAGAAAATTTAAACAGAGAAAATAAATTTTATGGCACAACTAGCCCTAAAAGCTTGGCCGCTGTGACACTTGGAATTTCAAATTAGGACACTACCGGCAATCCGATGCAATTGACAACGCCTTTAGAATTAGCTTAAATGCCTCATAAAACAGGGATTTATGAAACTTTCAGCCTTGGAACAATCATCGCTTTCAGAAGGCAGCTCCCCCGCCGAGGCCATTTCCAATACGGTCGCTTTATCCAAGGAGCTTGATCGGTTGGGTTACAACCGGATCTGGCTTTCTGAACATCACAACCTGAACATCCTTCAGGGATCTACTCCCGAAGTCCTGCTGGCTTCGATTGGTGCTCAAACCTCCCGTATCCGCCTGGGCTCGGGCGGTGTCATGCTTCCTAATCATAGCGCCTATCACATTGCCGAGAATTTTCGCACGCTCGAAGCTCTTTATCCGGGGCGCGTGGACTGTGGTATCGGCCGCGCCAGCGGTGGCGATAGCTACTCGCGGTCATTGCTGATGCCCACTCCCGATGCCTGGGGAGACTTTGGTGATCAGGCCGATCAACTGGCGGGCTTTTTTCACGACACCTGCAAACGTGCATTTGCCATGCCCTTGACCGCGAGCGCACCGCCCATGTGGTTGCTTTCCGCCGGTAGCAACGCCGCCAGTGGAAAGCTGGCGGCCGAAAAGGGTATGGGGCTTGCCGTTGCACTGTTCATCAATCCCGACGCGAGCGCCGAAGCGGTTCGACATTATAAACAAAATTTCAGGCCCTCCAAGGAGTTCCCGGAGCCAAGGGTGATGATCGCCATTAATGCCGTGGTTGCCGCGACTCCCGAAAAGCTTCAGGAGCGAAAAAAAATATCGGACTTTCTTCGCCTGATGCGTGATTCCGGCAGATACCCCACTTCCGTTCCAGCGCCGGCGGCGTTGAAGGATGTTCATTTTGGTGCCAACGAAAAGGACCACTTGGCTCGTATTGCCAATCGGGAGGTCGTCGGGCTGCCGGGTGAGGCAAAGAAACAAATCCTGGAGCGTGCTAAAATCTACGAAGCTGATGAAGTCATGCTCACGATGATCACCCATAAGCTTGCGGATAAAATTGAAAACTATCGTCTGCTGGCGGAGGTCTTTGGACTCTAGGAGAACTCCCGATTTGAAGTTGAAAGTCGAGGACTTAACTCGATGAAACTCCATGACCTGAAGCTTCACGTGAATGCCATGTGCTGTGGCGGAGCGGGCGTTGAAAGACGATATATTATATATTGAACCGGGCAGCCCGTGACATAACGGGTTTGGGGAAAGCTTTCACGGTTGTTTTCGGGACGAATGTTTAAACTAAGAACAACTGTGAACCTTGACGGAAACACGGGTGCTGGTGGGCGACTACCGGCAGCAATACAATCATGTGAGGCCGCACAGCCGGCTGGGCTACGAGAGCCTGGCGGTTTTTTGCGGCGCGGAGATGTCCCATCCCCAGCTTCGGTCGGGCTTCGCCCTCTCTCCACTGGGAATGGACAAAGAACCTACAAAAACATAAACTTAACCCTGTCCCAGGACCAACTCATGGACTGGACCAGAAAAGTTAACCCGGTCAAGACACTAGTGAATGATCAATATGAAGGGCATCCCCATAGTAGATTCGCATTCTCACTTCTGGGATCCATCCCGTTTTCACTATGCTTGGAATAGCGGCTTGCCAGCATTGGATCGGTCATTCCGCCCCTCGGATTTGGCCATGGCCAGCGAGGATGTGAATTTGGAGAAAATTGTTTTTGTTGAATGCGATTGTGCGCCGGCGCAAAGTTTAGCTGAGGCGGAATGGGTCTCGAGCCTTGCAAAGGAGGAACCGCGTTTGAGGGGTATTGTAGCGCGTGCTCCGATGGAAAACGGAGATGTTGTCCGGTCGGATTTGCAAAAACTGGCAAACAATCCGCTCGTCAAAGGAATTCGTCGCAATTTACAGGGAGAGCGAGAAACTGCATTTTGTTTAAACCCAAAGTTTATCGACGGCGTAAGCTCCCTTGCTGAATTTAATTTTACCTTTGATCTTTGCATCCGACATGAACAACTGGCAAGCGTCATCGCGCTGGCCCGAGAGGTCCCCCATGTGACTTTTGTCCTTGATCATTTCGGCAAGCCTTCCGTTCGTGAAAACAGGCGATTGCCGTGGGCGCTGGATCTGAAAATTCTGGGGACATTGCCAAACGTTTTTTGCAAAATTTCAGGCCTCACTACCGAAGCCGATTGGATTAATTGGAAAAAGAATGATTTGAAATTTTATTTCGATCATGCGTTGGATTGCTTTGGCTTTGACCGGCTCTTATTCGGCAGTGACTGGCCGATGGCCACGCTCGCCACAAACTATGGTCAATGGGTGGAAACGGTTCAGGCCTTGTTTGAATTTGCGACGGAGATTGAGCGCACCAAATTATTTCAAACCAACGCGGAACGGGTTTATCGTGTTTAGCCTCAAGGACAAGACCACATTAATTACCGGTGTCGCTTACGGAATCGGCGCGGCTACGGCCCAGATCCTTGCCGAGGCCGGCGCAATGGTATGGATGGCCGGGTGATTTTTTCCATCCCGACTGTCCCGTCCGCTATCAAAGACCGTTGATGACCGGGCAAGGTCTTCAGCATTAATAGGGGAGCATCATATGGCCGACGTTGTCGCAAGCCAAACGGCTGTCTTTACTGACGCCGTGGGTGCTCAAACAAGCCACATCCGAATCTGTGGCTGCATGCTTTTACCCCATTAGTCTCCTCTTTTGACTCTCCCGAAAGAAGGAATGTGCGCTCCTTCTATTTAGGCAATCTGAAATCGTTCCAAGGCCAACTAGCGAGCCTAAATTCCAGCTGCTAAAGTTGAATCGCTTTGAAAATTCCATATGTCACTTGACTAAAAAAGAATATGTCAAAAGCTCCAAAATCGAAACGCGTCGAATTCGGCTCACACACCACTGCGAACCTCCTGTTTGTCTTGGACGCCAGCGGCGGCCGCATTTTTCCCGCGAACCCTGTGTGACACATGAGGAAACTGTTATGATTAGAAAGCTATTTTCCGCGAACCCTGCGCGTATCGGACGGTTCGCCGGACCGCCAAGTAAAGATGCAGTCTCCGCCTCTCTGGTCGACGGGACACCAGGTAAACTAAAGGCCGATCTCATTTCCCTCCTGGGAAAAGAGAATGTCCTCCACAGAGCAATCGATCTGGTGCGGTTTGCCTCCGATGCAAGCCCGTATCGGCTCATTCCTCAAGTTGTTGTGCAGCCTCGAACGACCGATGACATCCTAAAACTGTTTCGCTATTGCCGTCAGACCGGTCGGCACGCGACGTTTCGGTCGGCGGGCACGAGTCTCAATGGCCAATCACTATCTGATGACATTCTGATCGACGTCCGCCGTCACTGGTATGGCGGCAAAGTGGAGAATGACGGACGACGCGTGCGGGTGCGCCCTGGAATGATCCTCGGCCACGTGAACTCCCTGTTGAATCGGCATGGTCGTCGGGTGGGGCCGGATCCCGCCAGTTCTGCATCTTGCACGATCGGCGGTGTGATTGCTAACAACGCCGGTGGTATGCGATGCACTGTCCAGAACGATGCCTACCATACGGTCTCCGAACTCACTTTCGTCACGACATCCGGTGCTCAAATTAACACATCAAGTCCAGATGCTGAAAAGGAGTTTGCGCGAGCGGAACCCGAGCTTGCAAAAGGTCTGCTCGAGCTTCGCCGGGAGATTTTGGCAGATCCTGTGCTAGTAGATCGCATACGGCGCAAATATTCAATTAGGAACACGCACGGATTACGGCTCTGCGCGCTTCTCGATGGAGAAACGCCACTCGAGATTTTTCGACGGCTCCTCGTCGGTTCAGAGGGCACGCTCGGATTCATTGCTGAAGCGGTAATCGAAACGATTCCAGTTCACAGCGTGACAAGCGTGGCATGGATCCCAGTTCCTTCAATAGACGAAGCGATCGCCCTTGTTCCTGGTCTCGTCGGACTCGGCGCCTCCGCCGTTGAGTTGATGATTGCTCCGGCCCTCACTGTGGCTGGTCATGCCTTTGCTGAAACGCCAGCCTACTGGAAAACTCTAGATCCTAAAGCAGCAGCTTTGCTCGTCGAGATTGGCGCTGCGGATCCGGCTTCCCTGGAAGCGAAGCAACGGCAAATCATCGGGCTGGCAAGCAACTCCAGGTTGATTAAACCGATCGACTTCACAAGCGTGGCAGAGGCTATCGAACTTGCGTGGCATGTGCGGGAGGGACTTCTAGGTTTGGTTGGCAAAAGTCGGCCGGAGGGTTCCACGCTCATAACAGAGGATGTCTGTTTTCCGCCGGAACGTTTGGCACAGGGCGCGCGCGATGTGCAGGAACTGCTTGTCAAACATGGGTTCACTCCTGGTGTGGCCGGGCATGCCGCTCACGGGAATCTCCATTTCCTTCTCATTGCGAATTTCAGCACCCCCGACGGACTGTCGCGGTATTCAGCCTTTATGACTGAACTCGTGGATCTGGTAATCAAGAAACATGATGGCTCGCTGAAGGCCGAACATGGAACCGGCCTCAACATGGCACCGTTCGTCGCATCCGAATGGGGTGAGAAAGCCACCGGAATGATGTGGCGAATAAAAAAGCTCGCCGATCCTCACGGGATTTTAGCGCCGGACGTAATTCTTACGCGTAACCCCAAAATTCATTTAGAAAATCTAAAGTCTTTCCCGCAAATTGAGGGAGTTACAGGTTCTTCGCAATGCATCGAATGCGGTTTTTGTGAACCTGTCTGTCCAAGCCGCAATGTCACCATGACGCCGCGCCAACGGATTGCTCTGCGGCGTGAGATGGCGCGCCAAGAAGACGGCTCGGCCATGCTTTCACAGCTTCAGAAGGAATATCAATACGACGGGATTGAGACCTGTGCGGGTGATGGCATGTGCTCCCTTCCCTGTCCGATTGGAATCAACACCGGGACTTTGATCAAACAGTTTAGGGCACTCGAGAACAGCCCCGCTGCGGAGGCCATAGCACTGAATCTGGCAAAGCACTGGAAGGTGGT
This sequence comes from Candidatus Sulfotelmatobacter sp., assembly GCA_035485115.1. Lineage (GTDB taxonomy): Bacteria > Verrucomicrobiota > Verrucomicrobiia > Limisphaerales > UBA11358 > UBA11358. The sequence goes on from DATHOG010000087.1 coordinate 52,414, forward strand.
CGAACCTTTGGCTCGTGTGAGTCTGCGGGGAGCGCAGGCATTTTCCTCCGTGTTTGGGGTAAAGTCGCTTACCGCTCTTACTTCTGTTGCGCGCAGTATTGTCAGCCCAGACCTGGTGCCCGCGGTGCCGGGTCCAATGCCGCGCGCGGCCTCCCGACTGCCCAAAACGGCAAGGGAAGGAGCAGCGGCAGTCTATTTCACCGCTTGTATCAACCGTATGTTCGGTCGCGATCCCGGCAGCTCAGCTGGTCCCTCACTTTCCGAAGCCTTGGTTGCCCTGTCCAAACGCGCCGGCAAGCCGCTGTGGATTCCGCCGGATGTTGCTGGCCTGTGTTGTTCTACGCCGTGGAGATCAAAAGGTTTTCACAAGGGGCATAAGTATATGGCGCAAGCCGTCGCCGATGCGATGTGGCGCTGGAGTGAAGGAGGAGATCTTCCCATTGTCGTTGATGCCGCCTCATGCACTCTTGGTCTTAAAGAGGATGTCATTACGCAGATCGAAGGAGAACGCAAGGAGCGATACGAAAGTCTCAAGATCATCGATTCGATAGCATGGTGTCGCAATCTGCTACCGAACTTGGCAATCTCGCATAAGTTGCGTCGCGTGGCCGTGCATCCGACTTGCTCGACTACACAACTTGGGCTGGCTGGCGCGCTTAAACAGATTGCCGACTCGTTAGCTGACGAAGTCGAGGTCCCGGTTGGCACAACTTGTTGTGGCACTGCTGGCGACCGAGGGTTGTTGCATCCTGAGCTTGTCGTTTCCGCAACACGAGAGATTCGGGCAGCGCTCGATGCTCGGCCCTGCGACGCCTACCTTTCGGCGAACCGAACCTGTGAGATGGGGCTTCTGCACGCAACCGGACGGCCATATGAGTCGTTTATTTACCTGCTAGAGCAGCTGAGTCGCCCGGAGGCGGACTGAAAGAATTGCCATTATGCGCATTGTTCACTTTGAAACAGATGGAATCTTTGGAATTGCAGCAGATGAAGGCTCGGGCTGGCATGGCCTTACACAACGGGACGGCGGATTTCCAGGCACACTGCCTGAGCTGATCGCGCAAGGCAAACAGCTGTTACAGATCGGCAGAAGCCTCGGGCAATTCCCGGCGATCAATCTGGATTCTGTCCGGATTTTGCCGCCGGTGCCCGCGCCCAAAAAGATTCTGTGTGTCGGTCTAAATTATGATGATCACTTGGAGGAAAGCGGGCTGAAGAAGCCGGTCTATCCGGAAATCTTTGCTCGCCTTGCGACGAGTCTGATCGCTCATCAAGAGCCAATTCGCCGCCCACGCGAATCAACCTTGCTCGACTACGAAGCCGAACTTGCGGTGGTGCTTGGCAAACCAGGGCGTCGCATACCCCGCGCAATGGCGCTGGATCACGTGGCGGGCTACTCCATGTTCAACGATGCAACCGTGCGTGATTTTCAGCTTCGCACACCGCAATGGACCATGGGCAAAAATTTTGATAGCACTGGATCGTTTGGCCCTTGGTTGGTGACACCGGACTCATTACCGCCCGGAGCTCGCGGGTTGCGTATCCAGGGCCGTCTGAATGGCCGTGTCTTGCAGGATGCGCGAACAGACAAGCTCATCTTTGGCGTTGCAGAGCTGATCGAAGCGATCAGCATTGCAATAACCTTGGAGCCAGGGGATGTCATCATCACTGGCACGCCGGGTGGCGTCGGAGCGGCGCGTAAGCCGCCCGTATTCATGAAGCAAGGGGACACCTTCGAAGTGGAGATCGAGGGCTTCGGCATTCTGACCAACCCCGTGCAGGATGACTGAGGTAACGGACACCGATATTATTATATGCGCTATTCTGATTACACATGTTTACGGCTCCGGTTTGACTCTGGAGTCGCATTCGTCACCATCAATCACCCACCGATAAATCTTCTCGATGAAGTTCTATCGCAGGAATTCGACAAACTCGGCAGGGAACTCGAGATCGACGAGAGTGTCAGGGTCGTGGTCTTGCAGAGTGCCCTTCCTGATTTTTTTATCGCCCACTCCGGTTTGGGTCGGGTTGGGAACGCTCCCAAAACGGTGTCCCATACGCGTAGTTTTAGACTTACGCAGATGATCGGCGAGCGGTTCAAGAACATGCCCAAGGTAACCATCGCCAAAGTCGAGGGACGAGCTCGGGGTGGAGGGAATGAGATCGCGCTAGCCGTGGACATGTGTTTTGCTGCCATTGGCAAAGCAATCTTCGGCCAACCAGAGGTGGCGGTCGGGCTTGTTCCAGGCGGCGGCTCTACGCAAAGATTGCCACGACTCATCGGACGGGGACGCGCCTTGGAGGTGCTCTTGGGCTGCAATGATTTCTCGGCGGAGCAGGCAGAACGTTACGGCTATATCAATCGAGCGTTGCCGGCGGACGAGCTGACGCCTTTTGTCGAGAAACTGGCTCACCGTATCGCCTCATTTCCTGCGCATACCATCGCTCACGTCAAGGCGGCTGTGGATATTGGAGCCTCTGGTTCCTTGTCAGAGGGACTTCTGGTGGAAGCCCATGAGTCTGATTTGAGTGTCGCCAGCGAGGTGTCGCAAGCGCGCGTGAAGCAAGCATTGAAGGTCGGCGCCGAAACGTATGAAGGCGAACTGGAGTTAGGTTTTCTATCAAAACTCTCCCCTTCAAAATAGCACCGCGAAAAAGCAATGTTAAAGGCACGAATTGAATGATCTCTCAAAACCTAAATATTGATTAAGAAAGAGAAAATTATGTCAGAGAAACTCGTTGCAGAAATCATCGTTGAAACATTAGTCGCCGCCGGTGTGAAGCGCATCTACGGCGTCGTTGGAGACTCTCTCAATGGTGTTCTTGAGGAAGTACGCAAGCGCAAGGATATCGAATGGGTTGGCGTAAGACATGAGGAAACTGCTGCCTTCGCAGCCGGCGCCGAGGCGCATATAACAGGTGAACTGGCAGTCTGCGCCGGGAGTTGTGGTCCTGGGAATATGCACCTGATAAATGGCCTATATGATTGTCACAGGAGCCATGTGCCTGTACTTGCCCTTGCCGCCCACATCCCAAGCAGCGAGATTGGCAGCAGCTATTTTCAAGAGACGCATCCGGACCGACTTTTCCAGGACTGCAGCGATTATTGTGAATTGATTTCACAGGCTACCCAAGTGCCACGAGTTCTTGAGATTGCTATTCAAACAGCCTTGACGAAAAAAGGCGTTGCAGTGGTCACAATTCCGGGTGACATCGCGCTTCAAAAAGCAGCGTATCGTAAACCCAGCGCCATCGTCAGGCCATGCTACCCTGTTGTTTGCCCTTCAGAAAATGAAATCAGCCGGTTGGCCGATCTTCTGAACGAGGCGAAGAATGTAACAATTCTCGGTGGTGCTGGTTGCGCTGGTGCGCACCCTGAACTCATAGCGGCCGCAGAAGCTTTGAAGGCTCCGATCGTTTCGGCGTTACGGGGTCGCGAACACATTCAATTCGACAACCCATATGATGTCGGGCTTACCGGTTTGATCGGCTTTTCGTCTGGTTACCATGCCATCAAGCAGGCTGATCTGTTACTCATGCTGGGGACGGATTTTCCTTACACTCAGTTCTATCCAGACCATGCCAAGGTCGTCCAGGTGGATAATCGGGGAGAGCACTTGGGCCGACGCACGCGCCTGGACATGGCTTTGATTGGAGACGTCAAGGCAACCTTAAGCGCTGTGCTGCCCTTATTGAAAGACAAACGGGACGATGCACATCTCAAGAAATTCGTAGAGGATTACAAAGAGGTTCGCAAAGGCCTCGATGACCTTGCGGTCGGACACCCTGGTCGCAAACCGATGCATCCACAATACGTAGCCAAAGTCGTAGATGAACTAGCCGCCGATGATACAATTTTTGCTTGCGACGTAGGCACGCCCACGGTTTGGGCCGCGCGGTATTTGACGATGAATGGCCGCCGTCGACTGCTGGGTTCTTTCAGTCATGGTTCGATGGCCAACGCCTTGCCTCAGGCCATTGGCGCCCAATCGGCATTTCGGGGGCGACAGGTTGTCACGTTTTCGGGTGACGGCGGGTTGTCAATGTTGATGGGCGACCTACTTTCACTCCGCCAACACAATTTGCCTGTGAAGATCATCCTCTTCAGTAACAGTGTGCTCGGCTTTGTTGAGTTAGAAATGAAGGCAATGGGAGTTCTTGGAACCGGCACAAAGCTAGTCAATCCGAACTTCGCCGTCCTGGCGCAATCGGCTGGTTTGTTCGCCATACGGGTGGAAGATCCTGCAGAACTGACGGCTGCAGTGAAGGCTGCCTTTGAGCACGAGGGGCCGGCTCTTATTGAAGCGGTGGTGAACCGGACGGAACTCTCCATGCCTCCAACGATCCAGCTGGATCAAGCAATAGGCTTTAATCTCTGGGCACTCAAAGCAGTCATGAATGGCCGGGGCGATGAAGTGATTGACCTGGCCATATCAAATGTTTTGAGACGATAGTGCTGCACTGATTTTAACAACATCCGAAGCAAAATCAGCCAGCCATTATTCTTTGATCTGGAATTAAGCGAGACGACGAGTCGGTTTTCCAACAAAAGATGGAGGTAACAAATGAACATCGGCCACGATTTTGGGTCTGCAGCTCAACAACATCTGTTTGTGGCTCTCCAAATGCAGGCCCTTCCCTCACTGTGAGGAGAGCTGGTAGCGGCTTGCGTGGTGTCAAAGCCGTACGCAACTCCGACCAAAGAAGAATCGGTCTGAGATTGCCGCTCCCATTTGTCACCCTACAAAATCCCCCGGCACATAGATTTCTTGGAAACAGAACTTTCCCAGAGCCGCTCTTGGGCAATTCTCAAGAACATTTTTGGCCATCAAACAAAGGTCCGTCGCCTTAACAAGCTCATGAGCCTTGGAACACCTCATCAATTCCAATTCACCAGCTCGGATGGCCTGCAAATTGCCTGCACACGCTGGAACAATCGCCATGCGCCGCGCGGCGTCATCCAAATTGCCCACGGCATGGGCGAGCATATCGGCCGTTACCAGACATTGATCGAAAAAATAGTGCATACTGGCTTGGTCGTTTATGGCAACGATCACCGTGGGCATGGCCGGACTGCCCGCTCGCCAAAAGAGTTCGGAGACTTTGGGCCAGGCGGGTTCAAATTGCTGGTGGAGGACATGGTTCATTTGAGTAATATTGCCAGGAAAGATAATCCCGGCCAGCCCTTCATTTTGTTTGGCCACGACTTGGGATCGTTCGCCGCGCAGCAATATGTTCTCGATCACAGTAGTTTGATTGATGGACTCATTCTTTCCGGGTCGGGCGCTCTCGACGGACTTACGCGTCTTGCGAAAAAAACGCCACTGGAGAAAATTCTCAACAAACAATTTACTCCCGCACGCACCCCGTTCGATTGGTTGAGCCGTGATCCAGCCATTGTGGATGACTTTATAAAAGACTCTTTGTGTTTCGCAGCGCTTCAGCCCGGTTCGATGAAATCATTTTTGGCCGCGGCATCTCAACTTGCCGATCCCGACTGTTTGCGTTGGATACGGTCTGACCTGCCCATCTACCTGTTCTCCGGCAGTGAAGACCCGGTTGGTCAGCAGCTTGAAGGCGTCCGGCTGCTTTTGGAACGCTACAGCAAAGCGGGTGTCACAAATCTTTCAAATCATTTTTATCCCGGTGGACGGCACGAGATGCTCAATGAAATCAACCAGAACGAAGTGGTGACCAACCTGCTGCTTTGGATTTCGAAAGTTCTGTGCTGGTGACGATTCACTGCCCTGTTCGTGTTAGCCGCAATTCCGCCAAATCCAAATCCCGCTGGATACGACGAAGCACTTCATCATTGATGACTTTTTCATTTCGCAGTTGGAGAATCATTCTTCGCTCGGCCAATAATGCTTCGGAGAGCAATTGTTCGTAATCGGTCGATTTGTGCGCGCGAGAAATGTTTTCGCCGGTTTTTGCACCCAACTCCAAATCGTGGATGCGGTTTGTATACTCCACGAGCAATCGGTCCAATACCCGGTCGTCGGACTTGCCTTTGAACTCATTCAGCCGGGCGAGAGCAGCCTGAACCGTCCTGACGCGGGCCTGAAGTTCTTCTGTTTGCATCACTCCGTCATCCTCCACGCGCAGCCAACGGATGATTAAAGGCAGACTCAAACCCTGGAAAACTAGCGTCACCAAAATGACAGCGAAGGTGTGAAAGAGGATTAAATCACGACCGGGGAACGGCGAGCCATTACTGACAAACAGCGGCAATGCCATCGCTGCCGCCATTGAATCAACACCGCGCATTCCCGTCCACGCAACAATCGCCGTGTGCCGCCAGTCCGACGGTGGCGAGCGCTTCACGTTTCTTTTGCGAAATAATTCCGGCAGGTGTTTGGCCGCGAAAACCCATGCGATTCTCACAAAGATGAGCGTCAAATTTAACAACGCTGCCTGCCAGCACAGCTTGAACAGCGATTGCCCTGAAAGGTTCTCAAGAATTTCAGGCAGTTGCAGGCCGATGAGGATGAAGATGAGGCCGTTCAGAAAAAATACGACCATTTCCCAGACGGGGAAAAGTTGGAATCGCGTTCGGGAGTTGATGATTTCAGGCGCTTTCCAGCCGAGATACAAACCCGCTGTGACCACCGCCAAAACGCCGGACACACCAATTTTGTCCGCTGAAAGATATGCCGCGAATGGGGTGAGTAAGGACAAGGTGGTTTGAACGGGCGGATCATCAAGCTGACGCTGAATTTGTGAAGCCAACCAGCCAATGATCGCGCCAACTAAAACTCCTCCGACTGATACGAGAATAAATTCCAGACCCGCTAGGGCGAGCGAGAATGTTCCCGTTACGACGGCGGCGACGGCGAATCGGTAAATGACCAGCGCGGTGGCGTCGTTCACCAGACTTTCGCCTTCGATGATGGTGATGATATGGCGTGGAACGCGCAGCCGCTTGGTGATGGCCGTGGCCGCGACCGCGTCGGGCGGAGAAACAATTGCGCCCAAAACAAACGCGGCAGCCCAAGGCAATCCGACGAGATTGTGCGCGACAAAGCCGATGACCACTGTGGAAATAATTACCAGACGAATCGCCAGCATGGAAATCGGACGCAAGTTTGCGCGAAAATCTCGCCACGATGTAAACAGCGCGGCAGGATAAATCAGCGGCGGAAGAAAAATCAGAAAAACCAGATCAGGATTCAGGTGAACCTGTGGCAATCCAGGAATCATGCCAAGCACCAGCCCGCCAATAACGAAAGGAATCGGGTAAGCGATACCGAGCTTGCGAGCCGCGACCGCTAGAGTTGCGATTGCTATCATCAAACCGAACAAAATTTCGACAGTCTGAATCATCGGCTCAAATAATAACCGTGGTGATATTGGTGAGAAAGTTGACGGAAGACAAATTTCGGCTTAACTGCCAATATCTCCAAAGAGGGATTGGCAACCGCTGCTGTAGTGGTAGAATTAATTGGCTTGTTTGGTTCCGCCGTATTGGCTAACGAAGGGCGATTTCTTTTGCCAACCGCCAACGGCGTAAAAAAGTTGTCGCCAGAAGAAATCTTGTTAACCGATGCAAACTCACGCCGAAGTGAAACGCTCGCCGGGAATTGATACTCCCGACCAGCGCGGTGTGCCAGAGATTGGCCTCCTTGCCGAACATCTGGATGTCGCCACCGTTCTCAAAGTCACGCAAGCCGTGTCAAGTGAGATTGTGTTGGAGAAACTTGTCGAGGTGCTGCTGCGAACAGCCATTGAGCAGGCTAGCGCGGAGCGAGCACTACTGATTTTCCCCCGTGGGAGCGAATTGTGGATCCAGGCGGAAGCGAAAACCCATGGCGATTCCGTGACGGTTCGGCTGAACGAGGCGCCCGTCTCAACGGGTGAACTTCCCGAATCCATTGTCCGTTATGTAGCACGCACCCAAGAAATAGTGATTCTCGACGATGCTTCAGCGCGGAATCCGTATTCTACCGATGAGTATATCCGTGAGCAGCGTCAGCGGTCGGTCCTTTGCTTGCCTCTCGCGAAACAAAACAATTTGATTGCTCTCCTGTATTTGGAAAACAACATCGGTCCAAACATCTTTGCCCCCGCCAAAATTAACGTCATGAGGGTGCTCGCTTCTGCTGCGGCGATCTCGCTCGACAACAGTCGTCTGTATCGTGAACTCCAGGAACGTGAAGGAAGGATCCGGCGACTGGTCGATGCTAATATCATTGGAATTTTAATTTCGGACTCGGAAGGTCAGATCATTGAGTCCAACGACGCCTTTCTCAAAATGGTGGGGTATACACGGGAAGAATTAGTTTCGGGACTTATGCGTTGGAGAAATATGACTCCAGCCGAATGGAAAGACGTCAGTGAGCAGGGAGTAGTTCAAGTAAACGCCACCGGTGCTTGTAAAGCCTTCGAGAAAGAGTATTACCGGAAAGATGGCAGCCGTGTGCCCGTGTTGGTGGGCGCCGCGAGGTTCGAGAAAAACTCAATTGTTGCGTTTGCAATTGATCTGACCGAGCGCAAGCGCGCCGAGGAAGCCCTACAGTCGATCTCGCGCGACTTGCAGGAAAGCAAAGCCAGGCTCGAAGAAGCTCAGCGCATCACGCATGTCGGATACTGGGAACGGGACATCGTGACCGGTCACACTACCTGGTCAGACGAAACCTATCGCATCTTTGGACTGCAGCCACAGGAACGTCCAATGGACTTAAACGCGATTATGCAAATGATTCATCCTGAAGATAGGGAGTTTGTCTCGCGAACGCAGAAAGAGGCGCTCGTTGCGGGGCCTCGCTACGATTTTGAATATCGCCTATTTCGGCCCACGGGCGAACTTCGCAACGTGCACGCTGAGGGCTATGTAAAGAAAGATGCGTCGGGCCGGCCCTATCAGGCGTTCGGAACAGTTCATGACAACACCGATCGCAAAAGAGCGGAGGCGTTGCTCATAGGTGAAAAGCGCCTGCATGAGATGATCGCGACCGGCGTTCCACTCAAGGAAACCCTGAATGCTTTGTGTCTGATGATTGAGGATCAGCGCGGCAGCACGCTCGCTTCTGTATTGTTGCTTTGTCCGGACGGCATCCATCTGGAATCCTTTGCGGGTCCTAGTCTTCCAGAAGGTTGGACACAGCAGATCGCCAGTCTGCCAATCGGACCCTGTGCCGGTTCTTGCGGCACGGCAGCGTATCGGAGATCGCCGGTCATCGTCTCAGACATTGCGACCGACCCGCTTTGGGCGGTGGCGGATCATCGTACTTCGGCATTGAGTTACGGACTGCGAGCCTCGTGGTCACATCCGATCCTCTCTTCGGGAGGGAAGATATTGGGAACCTTCTGCCTATACTATCGCGAGCCTCGCAGCCCGAGCCCGGGTGATTTAGACCTTATTGAATTGGCTGTCCACCTGACGCGAGTTGCGATTGAGTGCAAGGTGGCCGAAGAGCAATTGCGCCGCAGCGAGGCGCTTCTTGCAGAAGGGCAGAGGCTCAGCCACACCGGTAGTTGGGGATGGAAGCCAGCCACCGGAGAAATGACCTCGTCGAAAGAACGTTTTCGGATTTTTGGGCTTGATCCTGAGAAGACTAAGCCCACATTCGAAGTGTTTTGGGAAAGAGTCCATCCGGAAGACAGGGAAAAACTCAAGCAGACCTTTGATATTGCGACCCGCGAGAAGAGGGATTTTGAGAACGAGTATCGAATAGTCACTCCCGATTGGGTCATCAAGCATGTTCATAGCGTGGGTCATGCGATTCTCAACGAGTCCGGTGAACTGGTCGAGTTCATCGGAGCGACGATGGACATTACCGGCCGCAAGCGCGCGGAAGAGCGGGCGCAAAGCTATAATGAGGCTATCCGTCTGGCCCTGAACGCGTTTGTTGAGGAGCTGGATGTGGATAGGTTCCTCGGTCATGTGATGACCGGTTTGACCAAGCAGTTTCAAGCAACGTCCTGCGAACTTTGGCTATTCGGTGATCCTATAGGTGCAACGTCGTTGCATCTGGTCTATCAGCAAGGCAGGATGATCGCCGCTAAAGCGGTTGGCCTCAAAACAGGCGGCCTGCCCACCACCTGGCAGCCGTCCAACATCGGCAGAATTCCGCGAACCTTCGAGATTCCAGATCAAGCGTCACTGCTCCAGCCAAAGCACGTTGAGTTGCTTAAAGAACAAGGTGTCAAGACTCTGATGGCGGTGCCGTTGGTGCTAGGCGAACAAAATTTGGGCGTGGTCGAATTGCGCTTCCGAGAAGCCGCACGCTTCACGCGCGATGATCTCGATCTGGCGCAGGCACTCGTCCATCATGCGACGCTCGCCTTGCAATTAAGTCGTCTGGCACATCGCACCGAGCAAATGGCGGTGATGGAAGAGCGCAACCGGATGGCTCGCGAAATTCACGATACAATGGCACAGGCTTTTGCCGGCGTCGTATTGCACAGCGAAGCGCTAGGCACCGCTTTGGGGGTGAACAAGCTGCGGAGTAAACGAGCGCTCTCGAATATCCAGAAACTGGCGCGGTCTGGATTGGAAGAGGCGCGTCGTTCGGTTCAGGCGCTTCGACCCAGGGCATTGGAAGGCAGCACGCTGTCGCAAGCTCTGGAGCAGGTGGCGAAACGCTATTCCGAAGATGCGAAGTTCGCTTGCGATTTCAAACAACGGGGCACGGCGTTAATGCTGTCGGCGCAAATTCAAAATGAATTATTCCGCATCGCGCAGGAGGCGATGACAAATATAAGCAAACATGCGCAGGCAAAGTCGGCTTGGATTACGTTGGAGTTCAAAGATGATCAGGCGATCCTGACAGTCCGAGACGATGGGATTGGATTTGTCACAACCGATTCCCCGAAACCCAAAGGCGGTTATGGGCTTTACACCATGCGCGAAAGAACCCAACGCATCGGCGGCCAAATCGAGATCAAAAGCCCGACCGGCGGCGGCACGGCAATTCGCGTGGTGGCGTCATTAGATAAAAAGTTGCAACCATCAAATCACAGCACATGAAGCATCCAAAAATTAGCATTCTCGTCGCGGATGATCACCTCATTGTCCGCGATGGAATTATTTCCATCGTGGAAGTCGAAAAGGATATGCGCGTCGTTGCGCAAGCCAGCGACGGCGTGGAAGCAATGGCACTTGTGAAAAAGCATCTGCCCGACATAGTGCTTTTGGATTTAAGGATGCCGCGCATGGACGGGTTGGAGGTTATTGGGCAGATTCAATCCCTCCATGTGCCAAGCAAGGTGATTGTGCTTACAACTTTCGAGAGCGAACAAGACGTGCATTCGGCGCTCAAGGCGGGGGCGCGCAGTTATTTGCTCAAAGACACTTCCCGGTCAACTCTTTTGGACACGATACGCCAGGTACATCTGGGCAAAACCTGCATTCCGCCGCAGATCGCACAAAAGCTGGTGGAAAATATGAGTCGTCCCATATTGAGCACGCGTGAGTTGGACATTCTAAAACTCGTCGCCGAGGGCAAAAGCAATAAGGCGATCGGGGATCAACTGGGGATCACCGAGGGCACGGTGAAAACGCACGTCAAGAGTGTGCTAAAAAAACTTCAAGTTCCCGGCCGGACCGCTGCGGTGAAATCGGCGGTTCATCTCGGACTTGTTCGTTTGACATAAATTTACTCGCGGCATCGCCTCTCTCGTTATGGATAGCCAACGCTCTGCTTTAAGACCAGTCGTGTTCAACCAACGCAGGCGCTAGTCTGTCAGGGTTGGTGCGGACAATCGCGGTGAACAAGCCGGACTCAATGAGATTTTTTGGCACTGACATGAACGCACAGAAAATCGAGATGCTGAAAAACATCCCGATTTTTCGCGAGCTTACCCGCAAGGAGATTCTGGAGGTGGACGAACTCCTGCATGAGCGTATTTATGAGAAGGATGAAATCGTCTTTGAAGAGGGTGATTCCGGCCATGGAATTTTCATCATCGTCAGCGGCAAACTCCGCGCCGACCCCAGCCACGAATTGCTGAAGAAGGCGGTTCTTGATTTTGGCCCAGGCGAAATGGTGGGCGAACTGTCGCTGTTCGACAAAGCGCCGCGAACGGCGAAAGTTGTCGCCATCGAACGCACCGTGATCGTGGCATTGTTCCAGGCGGAATTTTCTTCGCTGTTGATTAAAAATAAAAACATCGGCATGAAGGTGCTGGTCGAGATCGCGCGAACCTTAAGCCGGCGCGCGCGGCAGCTTCTGCTTCACGAGAAACACGCTCCGAGTTTATGAAAACTTTTCCGCAACCCGGCGCGATCACTTTGCTCGTGGTCATTTCAGTCACCTGCCTGCTGCTGTTTCTGTTCCAGAAAATGAGCTGGTTTGTCGTGCCGTTTTTGCTGGCGCTGATGCTTTACTATTGTCTCCGCCCGGCCGTACGGACGCTCATGGTGCGCGGCATGAGCCATGCGATGGCCGCAAAAACCGTCTGGCTGCTGCTGCAATTGATAGCGGTGGCTATTGTTCTCGCCATCGCGTTACTCGTGACAGCCAAGGCCGGGACGTGGCAAGGCGATTTCGGCAGGTATATTGCCGGGGGACAAAATCTGCTCAAACAAACGACCGCGTCACTTGAGAAAATTGTTCCAATTTTCAAAAGCATGGATTTGAGCGCGCAGGTTGACCAGGGCGTCCGGCAGTTCACCGACCGGTGTGCAAAAAACAATCTGCTCCCGATCGCCTTGCAATTATTGAAGTGGCTGCCGTCCTTGCTGCTCATTCCCTATATCACTTATTTCATGTTGAACGATTCCACCCGGCTGAAAAAATACATCGTCAAAAGCGTGCCGAATGCGTTTTTTGAAAAGGCATTGCTGTTGTTTTCCCGTCTGGATGTCAGTTTGCAAAATTATTTTCAAGGATTGCTGCTGCTCACGCTTTTGGACGCCGTTTGTCTTGCGCTCGGACTCGGCGTGCTGGGAATTACAAATGCCATTTGGTTAGGGCTCACCGCTGCGGTGCTGTCTTGGATTCCGTATGTCGGATCAGTCATCGGTTGCATCCTGGTCGTGTTGATTGCCGCCACTGATTATCCGGAAAAAGCGTGGACCCCTTACGCCTGCCTATTGCTTTTTCTGGGAGTCCGGTTACTCGACGATTTTATTTTTCTGCCGCTCACGATAGGCCGCAAGCTTCATGTTCATCCATTATTAAGTGTTTTGTTACTCTTCCTTGGTGCGACGGTCGCCGGGGCAACCGGCCTCATTCTGGCACTGCCTTTATTCGGAGTGGTCGCGGTAATCGGTGAAACTATTTCCCAGGTCGTGACCGATAGAAAATTAAGAGCGCGTTACAAAACTGCGCGGCAACTTGTTCCTTTGCCGAGCACGGGTTGATTCAATCCAACTTGTTTCGGATGTCTCTCGAATGGGACAGTGCAAAATCTCTCTTTACGCCATGGCACCGTTCCCTCGACGTGAACAGTTTAAGACCTGCCAGACGTATGATGGCTGCCGCATTTCCATTTGATTATGTTGTGCAATGAATGCGGAGCAACCGGCGATACCGCTCGCAGAAAAATAACAACATGATTGAACCCGCACTTCTGCTCAATGAAAACTGATGGTGCATGCCTCGCTTCCATTGCGGGTGCATTGGTCATTGGCATGAATCTTTTTTGCGCGTCCAGTTTGCCAGCCGATGAACTCAAGGGACTCAAGGCGCCGGCTTCGCCCGAAAGTCCGTGGCAGCCGCCTGACTTGGAAAATTTTACCAGCGTGCTCAAATCCAAGGCAGAGCCGGAAGCCGATCCCCAAAAGAAATACGAACTGACCGAACTCATTGATCTCGCCGAGCGCGCCAATTCTGAAACACGAGTTGCCTGGGAGCAAGCCAAGCAATCGGCGGCGGCGGTCGGACTTGCGCAGAGCGATTATTTTCCGATGCTCGCGCTACGGGCTTCCGGCGATTATGCGCGCGAACCTGTGCCAGTGCCGATAACGGCCACGACTGATGGCTATATCGATGTCAAAGCTCAAGAGGCGCAGCCGGTCGCCGAGCTTGAATGGGTACTGCTTGATTTTGGCCGGCGCAAGGCTGGCGTTAACGCGGCGAAATATCAGCTGCTTGCGGCCAATCTCGGCTTCAATGCGCAACACCAGCAAATCGTCTACAAAGTGCAGAGCGCTTTCTATGAATTGTCCAAAGTTCTCGGACGCATTGACGTGGCGCAATCTGCACTGGACTCGGCCTTGAAAGTTCAGGAGGCGGCGGAAGAGCGCTTCAAGAATGGTCTGGCCACTGCGCCTAATGTATCGCAGGCGCGACAACAAGCAGCTTCGGCGGCGTTTGATCTGGAAGAGGTCCAGGCCAAAGAACGCGATGCGCAGGTGGTCCTCGCCGAAAGCATCGGCATCACTCCAACTGTTCCGTTGCACGTTGTTGATTTTTCAAGATTGCCTGTGCCGACAAATCTTGAAGACACAGCCGAACAATTCATTGACCGGAGTTTGGAACAGCGTCCTGACCTGCTCGCGCAAGTGGCCGTCTTACGCGAGAAGGAGGCGGAAATTCGTCGCGCACGCACGGCGTATTATCCAACGCTGTCGTTTGACGGAGATTTTGGCGGGTCATTTGACAGAGCGCAGATGAAGTTTCTTGGCAATGAGTTGCCTTGGACGTCAACGCAACAGCAGATTTGGGGCGTGGGAATTTCGCTGACCTGGTCACTGTTTGATGGCAATGCACGAAAGCATAAACTTGAAATCGCCAGGGCGGAACGCGACGCGGCCCAACACTCACTTGAAGACTCGCGCGACAAAGCCATTTCGCAAGTCTGGCAATACTACACGGACACCGAACTGGCCATCCGCCGATTGGAAGTGGCTGCAGCACTGGTTGATGCTTCCGAAAAATCCTATCAACAAACCTTCGAAGCTTATCAAAACGGCTTGAGCAGTCTCGTGGATGTCTTGTCGGCGCGGAGTGAATTGAGTCAGGCGCGATACACGCAGCTCGATACGCGGGCGACCGTGCTCGAATCCACCGCCGCACTGGCATTCGCTTCCGGTGATCTCGGCCAGCAACTGCTGAAACGAAAATCTGGAAACATGAGTAAATAACCATGAACTTATTCAAACTTGGAAAAATTCTTGCGACGGCACGCCATCGCCTTTCGGGCAAGATGCTTTGGCGAGCCATCGTCGGGATGGATCTGATTTTTCTGACTGGTTGCCGAGGCGCGCCATCCATCAACTTGATGGGTTCATTTTTCCCCGGCTGGATGCTCTGCATGATCCTGGGCGTGATTGGAGCGCTCCTGTTGCGCCAAGTTTTCATCAAGATAAACATAGACGCGCATCTGCCGCTGCCTGGGATTGTTTATTTTTGTTTTTGGGTATTCATCACGCTGCTTTCATGGCTGCTCTTTTTTAGGAGTTAAAATTATGGCCGAAGAAAATGCTATCCCAACCGAGCCAACCAAACCGGACCTGAAGCCGGAACCAAAAACCGACCCGAAAATCGTCGGCCAAAGAGTCGCTCTGGCCATCATCATCGCCACGCTGATTGTGGCCGTCATCGCAATTTGGACGCATGATTACCGGCCGGAAACCGACGACGCGACGCTCCGCGCAAATTTCATCGGCGTCGCGCCACAAGCGAGCGGTCATATCGTCGAGTTGGATGTGAAGGACAATCAATTTGTGAAGGAAGGTGATCTGTTATTTTTGATTGATCCGCGTCCTTACGAAGATGCGGTCGCCAGCGCGAAAGCCAGCTTGAGTCTCACGCGTAAACAGGTGTCAGGTTTGCAGAATGCCTTGAAAGTAGCCGAAGTCTCGATTGCGCGCGCGGAAGCGCAGCGTCTTGCCGCCGAGGCTTCCGTTGAACGCGCCGAGGCGGAATACACAGAGGCGGACGATCACGTCAAACGCCTCGAACCACTGCTCGCAAAAGAATTCGCGACCGCCGATCAACTTGAAGAAGCGCGCACAAGCCGTCTCGTGGCCGACACAAGTGTTCGCGAAGCGCAGAGACTTCTCGTGGCTGCCGCCGCCGCCGTGGATGAGGCAAAAGTTGAGCGTCTCAAGGCCGACGACGACATCGGTCAGGAAGGCGACGTGAACGCGCGCATTGCCGCCGCCGACGCGCAGCTTCACGAAGCCGAGTTAAATCTGGAATACTGCCGCGTGACTGCGCCGTTCAGCGGCAAGGTTGTGAATTTTAATATTTCTCTTGGTGAGTTTGCACGAGTTGGCGTGGATGTGTTTTCCCTGGTGGACACGCGCACCTGGTATGTGGTGGCAAATTTCCGCGAAACACAGCTCAAGCATATTGAGGAAGGTTCACCGACGGAGATTTATCTGCAATACAAAGGCGGGAAGCGGTTCAAGGGGAAGGTCGTCGGCCTCGCGTGGGCTGTCGTTCCCGAAGATGGAACGAGTGCGGGCGGATTGCCAGACGTACCGCGCAACCTGGATTGGGTGCGTCTGGCGCAACGCTTTCCGGTGCGGATTCAGGTGCAAAATCCTGACGACAGTTTCCGCGTCGGCGCATCCGCCGTCGTCACCATCACGGGAAATGCTCCGCGAGAAAGCGGAGTGGCAAACCCGTAGCGCTTGAATTTTTGTGACCACGACGCTCGCAATTCCAAGATTGATGACCTTCCAATTTTTGGAATTCCTGCGCCGTGAACTTGCTGCTACGCCCGGCCGCTGGCAGGCCACGCTGCGTCTCACGCTCGCGTGCATTGCTTGCACTGTTCCAATCATGGCCTTTCATCTGCAATCGCCACTGCTGGTGATGGTCGGAATGTTTGTTTTTGCAAAAGAGGACACCACGACCACGCTGCTAGGAACGATTTTGGGAATCTTTGGCGTAGCTGTTGGTTGCAGTTTGCTCCTGTTCTACTACGTAAGTGCGCTTGATTTGCCGTGGCTGCGTGTGCTGGGAGTGCCGGTATTCATTGCTTGCGGATTGATGATCAATCGCATCATAACCATCGGACCTTTGGGTTACGGCATCGCAGTCCCGATGGCTTTAGGAATGACCGTTCCGGATTCCGTTTCTTCCGTTGAGTACATTAATCGCTACCCGTTTTATTTATGGTCGGCCTGGACGCTGGGACTGCTGGTCAATCTGGCCGTGCAATATCTAATGAACCCGCAAAAAGCGCAATCGGTGCTCGTCCGTGGATTGACCACCCGGCTTGACGCAGTTGAAGGATTGCTCCGCCGGCTTATTGCGGGAGAAAAGTCCGAGTCAAATCCTTCTACAATTGCACAATTCGCGTTGATGGGCGTGGTCGAGCCGCTTCATCAACTAAAAATGTCCGGCGCGATCGAGCCGTGGCTCAAAAAAAATCACGCCGAAGTGCGCGCGCAATTCATACTCGTTGACCGGCTGGTGACGGCGGCAGCCGTGCTGGAATTTCAGGGAATTGGGACAACAGGTGAATCGGTAAAAAAACGGCTGCAACAAGTCGCCGATGCGTGCGCCCGCTGGCGGACGGCGATTAAAAATAATCGTCCGCCGGAAATTGTCACCGCTACTGTGGAAAGTGGTTCAGCCACTGCGGAACAAGAAGCGTTGCCCTCGCTTGCAGAAATGGAACGGGTGGTCGAACTGATGGCATTCACATTTCCGGGCCGGAAATTGCCGGAAGAATTGAAGCCTGCGCCCAATCAAGACAAAGGCGGCGCGCTCGTTCCCGATGCGTTCACCAATCCAGAATACATTCAGTTCGCCATCAAAGGCGCGCTTTCAGGTTTTATCTGCTACCTGATTTTTACCCTGACGAGCTATCCGGGAATTTACAACGCCGTCATCACCAGCATCGTTTGCTCGCTCGCGACGATTGGGGCGAGTTTGCAGAAAGCTACGTTGCGTTTTGCCGGAGCAGCCGTCGGTGGCGCTCTCGGATTGATTTCACTGATGTATATTTTTCCGCACCTCGACTCGTTAGGCGGCTTCTGGTTTCCGTTTGGCGCAGCCACGGCGCTGGCGGCATACGTCAATTTTGGCAGTCCGCGCATTGCCTACTGCGGCTTCCAAATCAGTCTGGCCTTTAACAAATGCGTCCTGCAAGGCTACGGGCCATATACGGAATTGCGCGTAGTGCGCGACCGCCTCATCGGCATCGTGCTGGGACTCGTGGTGTTCGGATTTATCAACAATCATCTCTGGCCGGTCAAGGCATTGCATACAACACGCGCAAAACTCGCGTCCATTCTGCGCTCGCTCGCGAAGCTGGCTGGTTTGCCCGACGGAAATAATCACGCGCCGCAAATGGCCGAAGCCTACGGCTTGCGTTTGCAGATGTATCAAGACATCGGAACGCTCCGGCAATTGTTTGAAAGCTCAAAGTTCGAGCCGGGCGCATCCCAACGATCGCGTCTGGAAGCGATGGACAAAACGGCGCAAATGTTGTTTTTGCATCAGCTTGCAATCATCCAACACCGGCCTGACATAAGACCATCGGCTGTGCCAGAACAGTTGCGAGCGGCGTCGGCCAAACTCAGAGCCACGCTGGCGGAATTACTCCTAAATCTGTCCGACCGAGTGGAAGGCAAACCCGAACGCCCCGTGCCTGATCTGTCGGTTGCGCTTGCGGAACTGGAACAAGCCGTCACTGAGCAAATCAAATTCGTGAACGACTCCAATCTGGTCGCGCAAATCCGCGCCCGTCTTACGCTCTATCAAGAAGCCGTACCCATCGCGATGAAGCTGACGCGCTTGCAAACCGCATAAATATACCGTGACCGCCGCCGAACAAAATGAATTGGAAACTGACGTGCAAGTTAGTTCCGACGGTTGTGCCCGCGTGATTCTTCGTGGCCGTCTGGACGCGCAAACCGCCGTGGCTTGCTGGAACAATCTGGAGCGAAATCTTCGCGATAAAAAAATCGAAACGCTCGAAGTAAATGCGAGTCGTCTGCAATTCTGCGACGGCGCGGGTTTCGCCTTGCTGCGCTATTTGAACATGGGAAAAATGACGCCGACGGCTACCGTCTCGGTGATTGGTTTGGAAGCAAGTTTGGAGAAAATTTTTCGTGGATTTACTAAGCAAGATTACGAGGCTTTCCGTCCAGCATTGCGAAAGAGGAAAAATTCCCTGCCTGGAGAAGTGGGAAGCGCCGTCGCGCTGGCGAGTGCAGATTTGCGCGAGCAAGTGACCTTTCTCGGCGACGTCATGGCCAATCTGCCGCCGACCCTTTTGGATCGAAAACGGATGCGCTGGCCTGAAGTGCGCCATGTTTTTGAACTTGCCGGCGCGAACGCCGTGCCCATCGTCTCGCTGATCAGCGTGCTGGTCGGACTGATTATCGCTTTCGAGTCCGCGCAGCCGCTGGCGCAGTTCGGCGCACAAATTTACGTGGCGAACATGATTGGACTTGTGATGGTTCGCGAACTCGGACCATTGCTTGCGGCAATTTTACTCGCAGGTCGCTCCGGCTCGGCGTTCGCCGCGGAAATCGGCACCATGAAAGTGAACGAAGAATTGAACGCGCTCGAAACACTCGGCCTTGATCCCATCCGCTTTCTGGTCGTCCAACGCATCGCCGCCGGAATTCTATTGACGCCGCTGCTGACATTTTACGCGACCTTCATGGGCGTTCTCGGCGGTGTCTTGGTCACGCTCGGTCTGGGGTTTCCGCTGACGCTGATTTTTCACCAACTGGTCTCCAGCATCCACTTGAGCGATGTGGCTTTAGGCGTGGCCAAAGGCATTGTCTTCGGTGCGATTGTTTCCGCCGTGGGTTGCTTACGCGGATTGCAAACGCAGCAAGGGCCGAGTGCCGTCGGCATTTCAACCACCCGCGCGGTCGTGACCAGCATCCTGTTGATCGTCCTCGCTGACGCCATATTCTCAATTATTTTCTTCTCCCTGATAAAATGAGCGACTCGCCTCAAATCGCAATCACGGTGCGTAATCTCAAAATCGGTTACGGAGAAAAAATGATTCTTCAGAATGTAAATTTTCAGGTCCGGCGCGGCGAAGTGTTCGTGATCCTCGGCGGTTCGGGCTGCGGGAAAAGCACGTTGCTAAAAAACCTGATTGGTCTTTATACGCCACTGGAAGGTGAGGTTTGGATTGACGACGAAGATTTTGTTGCGGCCAAAGACAACGAACGGCTACGGCTGCTTCGCAAGTTTGGCGTGATGTATCAGAGCGGAGCGTTATTCGGCTCGATGACCGTGCTGGAAAACGTGCGGCTGGCGCTCGATGAATTCACTGCGTTGCCTGAACCCGTTAAAGAGTTGGTGGCGCTCGCAAAGTTGAAACTGGTCGGTCTCGGTGCTGCGGCGCAAAAGATGCCTTCAGAGTTGAGCGGTGGAATGCAGAAGCGGGCCGCCATTGCGCGGGCGATGGCGCTCGACCCCAAAATCCTTTTTCTCGACGAGCCTTCCGCTGGACTTGACCCTGTTACTTCGGCGGGACTAGACATCTTAATCAAGGAACTGGCGCATCATTTCGGCATTACGTTTGTCATCGTCACGCATGAACTGGCGAGCATCTACAACATCGCCGACCGCGTCGTCATGCTCGACAGCCGGACTCGCACGATCATCGCGGAAGGCAGACCCGTCGAATTGCGCGAGCACGCGTCCGACCCGTGGGTGCGCCGCTTTTTTAACCGCGAACCTGATTCCGGCGACGTGGTGCAACCCAATTAAATGTTATGAGCACAGAAATAAACCACTTCAAACTCGGCCTGTTCACCCTTTGTGGGCTGGCCATTTTAATCTCGGGCATTCTTGCCTTTGGCGCGCGCAGCTATTTTGAACCGACAAGTTTATTTGAAACTTACGTCGAAGGCGATGTGACGGGGTTGGCTGTGGGCTCTGCGGTTGAACTTCGCGGCGTGCGAGTCGGGAAAGTTAGACGCATCAATTTTTCTTGGAGCGAATACCAGCAAACCACGCCGAGTTACGTGGTTGTGGAATTCGAGATGCGGAACGACGTGACACCATTGCCGCCGGGTGAAGCCAGAAGTGAGATGCTACAATCAGCAATTAAGCGCGGTCTACGGGCACGCCTCAAAAGTCAAGGCATCACCGGCACGAGCTTCCTGTCGCTGGAATATCTGAACCCCGCCGACAACCCGCCGGCGCAAGTTCCGTGGACACCAAAACATACGTACATCCCGGCAGCACCGGGGCAATTAGGTGAATTACTCGCTTCGATCGATAAAACCCTGCGCAATGTCGCGCAGCTCGATTTCAACAACATTGATAAGCTGGTGCAAAATGACTTAAAATCGGTGGGGCAATTGCTGGACAAGGCCGGCCAGATAGATTTTGGAAGCCTCGGAACGAATGCCAATTCGTTGCTGGTTGAATCGAAAGAAACGGTTGCCCAATTGAAGCCCGCCCTGACCAGCATTGATTTTAACGCGCTTAATCAAACACTGGCAAACGCACAGCGCACCGTGCATGACTTGGATGATGTTCTGGCCGAATTAAAAAACTATCCGTCGGGTTTCCTTTTCGGCAGTCCACCGCCGCCAGTGAAAGAGGTTCAACCTTCGGCAAAGAAATGAAAACGACATTATGAAGAATTCACAAATCCACCCTTGCTTGGCATCAAGATTTTTTTTTGCGTTGTTACTTGCTTTCATTTTCGTACTGACTGGTTGCATTTCCAGACCCCCCTTGAACAAGCAAACATTTACGTTCAACTTGCCGGCGCTTTCCGTCACAAATGCGATCTCTGGTAACGGAATACTGGGCATCAGAAATCTACAAGTTGCTGCGCCATTTGAAGGGCGGTCGCTCGTCTATCGCACCGGGGAATTTTCCTATGTGCGCGATCCTTATGCGGAATTTCTTGGGCCACCCGCTGAAGAACTTCTCGCCCCGTTGCGAGGTTGGTTGCGCGACAACGGCAATTTCATCGCCGTGACGGAAGCTGGCAGCGCACTCAAGCCGGATTTGCTGGTTGAAATCAGCGTGAACCGGCTTTTTGGAGATTTCCGCCAGCCGGAACATCCTGCGGCAGTTGTGACGATACGGTTTGTTTTCTTCCACGCGCCGAACGGTGTTCCCGAAAAAGCAATTCTTCAACAAGAGTATTCGCGCAGCATTCCGTTGAGCGCACCAACGGCTGCGGCATTGCTGGAAGGTTGGGACAAGGCTCTGGCTGATATCCTGGCTGAGGTTTCTTCGGACTTTAGCCGTTCACAAATTGCAGAACAGGTTCGATAAATTCATCATCAGAATTCAACCAAGGCTTAATTGCGAAAGACAAAAAATCGCCATTGGAAATTCAGATTCATGGAGCCAGTGGTCCGTCAAGACCTTTGCGCAAAACGACAGAACTCTGCGTGGCCGGCGGAACTCGCGGCGAACGGGTGAAACATTTTTGCATCCACTGATCACGCTCATCTTCCTAAAGAGGTATTTGAAAATCAACTGCACGGGCAATTGTATCGCGTGTGGTTAAGACGCAGACTGTGTTATGCGAAATGGATCTGTTCACCGAAATTTCACGAGGCATAGACAATGGCCGTGGTTCGTCGAAGCCCATTCCCCACCCCCGAAATAGGAATTTTCGCCTAAAAACCGTATGCATGACTCCGGTAAGAAACAGCCAGCAATCAATACCGACCGCGCCAAACCAATTTGCGCAGTTCAGGCGACAAAATCCGGCAATCCCGCGACGATACCTGTTACACAGAAGAAACCACGGTACTTTTTGAGATTGATAATCGTCCTTTTGTCATTGGTTGCGATCGCAATTCTTCTTAATAAGTCACACTCCGCACTTGCTCGAAGTTATGTGGGCGTTGCCATTGCGCTCTGTGTAGTTGCCTGCGGGGTATTTCTCGTCCGGCGCTTCCTTCGTATTTTAGCGGAGGAAGACAAGTTGCAAGAGCAACTACTTGCTGAAAATCAAGCGGCATTTCTACCTTTGCAACCAAATCCCGCTGAGCCACAAAGGAGACCTCCTGCGCCGCCGACGCCGGGCAGAGTTTTAAAATGAGGAAAGCAGATTTATGACCGACAAGGAGATGGACCAACCGGCCATCAACACCTTCCGACAAACTGCAAATCTCTCAACGAGGCCAATGCAAAAATATTTTTTATCCAGCTTTCAAAAACTGGCGTTGGCGCTTTTTGTCATCGTGCATTCCACCGGTTTGCGCGCACAGGAAATTGCGCCGACGGACAGTTCCGAACAATTACAGCCCGGGCAGATGCCATATTTTGACGCGGTGCCGGACCCGCTTGAAGGGGTCAACCGCTGTTCCTGGGCGGTGAACGACTGGTTGTTCCATAACGCGCTATATCCCTTTAGTTTTGTGTATAACGTCGTGGCACCAAAACCGCTTCGTACCGGGATCAGCAACGCCGGCCATAACCTTTCTTATCCAGTCAGACTGTTCAACAATTGCTTTCAAAGAAAGTGGAGTGATGCGTGGGAGGAAACCGAGCGTTTCGGTGTCAACTCAACCATCGGCCTAGGTGGGTTATTTGATCCCGCCACAAAGTTGAAGATTGGACGTTCGGATGAGGACTTTGGCCAAACGCTAGGCCACTATGGCAAGGGCCCCGGGTTCTATTTGGTGCTACCGCTCCTCGGACCTTGCAACGCACGAGATGCCGTTGGCAAACTAGTTGACCTGCCTCTGGATATCTGCTTTTGGATCGGGGTCGCGTATCCGGCCGAGCTCTGGCCGGATGCCATCCGTCCAGGCATTACGGTCAATAACCTCAGCGGCAACGCGGGGGATTACAAGCGCGAGCTTGATTCGCTAGTGGATCCGTATCAGGCGTTCCGCACACTTTATTCGCTAAATCGGCAGCGGCTGATTCTTGACTATGTCCCGCGGTACGATACTAACGACAATCCAAATCCCACCATTCGCGCAGTGCAGTTTAAGCCCGTCAACACCAATTTTGCGGATCTGGCCGTCACGCGCAATGTATTCATCCCGGCCACCGGGAAAAAGCTGGCTTACTCCTGTTGGATGCAAAAGAAGCCGGCTCCGCTGGTGTTTTATATTCCTGGTCTCGGTGCTTATCGGCTGGACCGTTCCACGCTGGCATATGCAGACATGATGTATCGGCACGGCTACTCCGTGGTGGCCATATCCGATCCGTTCCAAAAAGAGTTTATGGAGTCGGCCGCAACCGTGGCGCTGCCGGGTTATGGCCCGGCGGACTGCGACGACGTGGTAAAAGCGCTCAAATTGATTCTGTTTGATGTGCGGAAATGGCAAGGAGACAAAATCAAAGGGACAAGTTTGACCGGTGTTTCCCATGGCGGTTATTTTACCTTGATGATCGCTGCGCGCGAAGCCGCCGGAAAACTTGATGGCCTGACATTTGACCGTTATGTCGCCGTCAATCCGCCTTCACAACTAGCCCACGCGGCACAATGTCTGGACGAGATGTTCGATACGCCGTTGACTTGGCCAGCAGACGAGCGACGGAAGAAAATGGAAGAGTCGGTTTACAAGGCGCTTTATTTTGCCGACAACGGTTTGGATGTTTCCGGTAACATTCCACTTACTCGCACCGAGTCCGATTTTCTCATCGGTCTGGAGTTCCGCTATACGCTCATGAACGTCATCATGGACAGCCAACGACGGGACAATCTGGGCGTTCTGAAAGTGAATCCAACCAAATTTGTGCGTCAGGATTCGATCCGTGAAATCCGCCAAATAAGTTACGCCGAATACACCGACCGTTTTATGCTTCCCTATTTGATTAAAAGCGGTTGGGTGACGAATCGGCAGGAGCTAACTACCAACACGGATTTGACCCAAAGTACGGATCTACTCCGCAATAATCCAAAAATTCGCGTTCAGATCTGCGAGGATGATTTCCTGATGACGCCGGCCGATCTGCCGTGGTTCCGTTCAACGTTCGGCAATAATTTGACGGTTTACCCTGTCGGCGGGCACCTCGGCAACCTGTACATTCCCGCAGTTCAGGAAGCCCTGGTCAGCCTGTTTTCAGATAAAACGGAGGAGACGAAATGAAACGACAGACCATGGAATTATGAATACAGCAGTCCCGTGCGAATTATTGATTCAACAACTCAACTGGAGATACGCCACAAAGCAATTTAATTTGCAACGCAAAATCAGCCCGGAAGATTGGGCGGCGCTCGAAGAGGCGCTGATCTTAACGCCCTCAAGCTTCGGGTTGCAGCCGTGGAAATTCCTTGTCGTGGACGACCCGGACACGAGGGATAAGCTCGTTCATGTTTCACACGGACAAGAAAAGGTGGCGAGAGCCTCTCACCTCGTGGTGTTCACGGTCAAAAAGAATTTCGGCGAACAAGACATTGAAGCGCATCTGAAACGGATTACGGAAGTCCGCGGTATTTCACCCGAATTGCTCGACACTTTGCGCGGCATGATGATCTCCAGCCTCATCAACGGCATGAACCACTCCGCCCGAAAAGCCTGGGCGACGACCCAAACATTCATAGCACTTGGTAACTTTCTGACCAGTGCCGCCTTATTGGGCATTGACGCCTGTCCGATGGCAGGGTTTGAACCGGAAAAATACGACGAAATTCTCGAACTCGACAAACAGAGTTTGAGCGCGGTCGTCATCGCTGTGGCGGGCTATCGAGCCGAGGCCGATAAATACGCAACGCTCAGAAAAGTGCGCTTTCCAAAGGAAGAAGTCCTGCAACACGTCTGAACCAATTAAAACCTTCAGTCGGAACTCCTCCGAAAGAGGGATTAAGAAATCCGACTCAAGGCCAGTAGTTTTCAACTCGTTTGCACAATAAGGTCTCATTTGTGACTCGTTTGAAACCATCATTCAATGTGCCAGTTCAAAGTGTATGCAAACCGCAACAATTGACCTTGGGCATCACTGAATTTAAGTTCGGTTGCTTTCCGGTGCTTGTGAAACAAGTGAAATATAGTGCGGCCAGAGTGTTTCGGAATTACCGCGACATTATGGAAGGAGGATTGGAATTAGATGTGGGATTTATTGCTAATCTTGACCATTCTCGGCGTCATTTTTCTTTCGATTTATGAACCGAAAGACGATGAGTGAAAACACCTGTGCAGCTTTATGATTATGTCAGCCGCCCTTCAAATTGCGCTATTCGTGGTCGCCGTGGCCGTAGCGCTATTCGTGCTCTTGATGATTCCGCTTACCATCTTGCTTTACCGGCGTGCCATCGGTTTCAGCCGGCAACTCGAAGCACTGAACACTGAAGTCATAGGCTTAGTTCAGGACTCGCGTACTATGGTTCAGAACATCAGCGCTGTTACCAGCCACGTTAATGAGCAGTTGGACGAGTTGGACAGGATCGTTAGGATCATCACGAGATGGTCAGAGCGGGTGGATCATGTTGTCGAAGAAGTCGGCACCACGATCGAATTGCCGTTCGTAAGGGTGAAGCAAAGTATTAAAGCGTTTTTTCAGGGATGGAGGTTCATTAAGCGTTTGGCCGGTCACGCATTGCAGCAGACAGATCGCAAAAACAGGACAAACACCACGACTGAGAAATGAAAGCAGTCCTGTTAAGCCCAACAAAATCATGAAACAAATGAGCAATTTCAAAATAATGGCCACGGTTATCGTAGGCACTGCTATTGCAATGGCAGAGACACGCGCTCGAGCTGATTTAACAACATGCACTCCAACTCCTGGTCAGTCTCTAATGTGCGACTCTCAACCGACACAAGTTTGGCGGGGTACGGTTGGCGATGGTTTCCTGTCTTCAGTTCGGACATTCAGCCTTGAGGCAGGGGCGACTGGCGGCTTTGCGGTGTTTGGTGGCCGGCAAGACCATGATTTGGCCTTGGTCAGTCTCTCGTATGGCCACATGTGGGGCAAGACAGTTGGAGATGATCATTGGTATTGTGGCAATTGGGAAATTCGCGGAGAAATTTTCGGCGGCGAGCAGTTCTCTCCGTCACGTGACTGGTTGATTGGGCTGACACCGCATTTGCGTTACAATTTTGCCACAGGAACTCGTTTGATTCCGTTCGTGGATTTAGGTGCCGGCGTGACAGCCACTCAAATCGGGCCGCCAGACTTGAGTGGTACTTTTGAATTCAACCTTCAGGCGAACACAGGAATCCAATATTTTGTTCGAAACAATCTTGCCCTCACCTTCGAGGCCGGATACCTGCATGTATCATGTGGCGGCATACACAGGCCTAATTTAGGGTTAAACTGCGTCAAGGGGATGGTCGGTGTAACTTGGTTCTTCTAAAGCGAAGCATGAAAGCTATGTCAAGAGTTCACTGCAAAACAAAGAGTATCAGCTACTTGAATCCTTGCAACACAGAGTGTCGAATTGAGCAAGACCTCCGCGCACAGCTCAATCTGGTTGGACAACGCTCGCCACGCGAGTTAGGGCACCATGAAATACAAATCATAACATTAAACAAATTTGCATGGACGCTCTAACACTATCTCGAATCCAGTTTGGCGCAACCATAGCATTTCATTATATCTACCCGCCATTGAGCATCGGACTGGGTCTCATAATGGTCATCGTGGAAGGGATATGGCTCAAAACCTTAAATCCGCTATATCATCAGATAGCTCGATTCTGGACAAAAGTGTTTGCCCTGACGTTCGCAGTCGGCGTCGCGACAGGCATCGTGATGGAGTTCGAGTTCGGCACGAACTGGGCGACTTACTCACGTTTTGTTGGTGATATTTTTGGCAGCGCACTCGCGGCGGAAGGAATATTTGCCTTTTTCCTTGAGTCCGGCTTTCTCGCCATTCTGCTTTTCGGCTGGGACAAGGTCGGACGGAAACTTCACTTTTTCTCGACTTGCATGGTTTGTCTTGGCGCGCACTTCAGCGCGGTATGGATTGTCGTGGCGAATTCGTGGATGCAAACGCCCGCCGGCTATCACATCGTCGGCGAAGGCATGCATGCCCGGGCGGAAATCACGGATTTCTGGGCAATGATATTCAATCCATCGTTCCCTGACCGTCTGTTCCACACCGTTTGCGGCGCGTGGTGCGCGGGGGCATTCCTGGTTGTCAGCGTCAGCGCTTGGTATCTGCTGAAGAGGAAGCATCTGGAATTCGCCCGTGCCTCGTTGAAAGTCGGTCTTACAGTTGCACTCGTTTCGTCATTGTTACAAGGGTTTTCGGGGGACAGGAGCGCGAAGGATGTGGCAATAAATCAGCCCGTTAAACTCGCGGCGTTTGAGGGCCTTTATGATACTTGTTCCAATGCGCCCCTCACGGTCATCGGCTTCGTGGATGAAAAAGACGAAAGGACGGTCGGTCTCCAGATTCCAGGCATGTTGAGTTTTCTCGCGCACAGCGATTTTCACGCGCCGGTCACCGGCCTCAACGAATTTAAGCCGGAAGATCGTCCACCGGTCACGGCATGTTTTCTCTTTTTTCATGGCATGGTGGGCATCGGCTTCACATTGATCGGCATTGCGGCGTTGGGGTTTTTATATTTCCGCCAGGGTTCGTTGCATGAACGGCGCTGGTTGCTGTGGATTCTGGTTTTTTCCGTGCTCGGCCCGCAAATCGCCAATCAATTCGGCTGGTTCGCCGCAGAAGTCGGACGCCAGCCGTGGATTGTCTATGGTCTGATGCGAACGCCGGAAGGTTTGTCCGCCGTGGTCAAAGCGAACGCCGTTCTCACCTCGTTGATTTTGTTCACGTTCATTTACTTTCTGCTGTTCGCGGTTTTCATTTATTTGCTCAACGACAAAATTCATCACGGCCCGGACGACACGGATTTGATTCCGTCCGGCAAACTGGCTTTGCCCGAACCGCTCGAACATGAATAAAAATAAATTCATACCATGAATCTCGACCTCAATACCATCTGGTTCATCCTCGTCGGCGTGTTATTCACCGGCTACGCCGTCCTCGACGGCTTCGATCTCGGCGTCGGCGCGCTGCATCTGTTCACCAACAAGGACGAGGAACGCCGCGTGATGCTCAATGCCATCGGGCCGGTCTGGGATGGCAACGAAGTCTGGCTGGTTACAGGCGGCGGTGCGCTCTTCGCCGCATTTCCCAATGTGTATGCAACGATATTTTCCGGGTTTTATCTCGCATTTTATTTGCTGCTCGCGGCGCTGATTTTTCGCGGCGTGGCGATTGAATTCCGCAGCAAACGTCCGGAAAATTGGTGGCGGCAAATGTGGGACGTGAGCTTTTCCTTTGGCAGCATCCTGGCCGGCCTGCTTATCGGAATCGCACTCGGCAACATCGCTTGGGGCGTGCCGATCGACTCCAACGGGGAATATGCAGGCACATTTCTTGGTTTATTAAAACCGTATCCACTGCTCGTCGGTGTGACGACCGTAGCGTTGTTCATGATGCATGGCGCGATTTATGGCGTGATGAAAACCGAAGGAATCTTGCACGACAAACTGCGCGTATGGGCGATGCGCTGCATCATTTTCTTTGTCATCTGCACCGTTACGCTGACGATGGCCACTCTACTTTACGTGCCGCACATGGCTTCACGCATGCGGGAAAATCCGTGGCTCTTCAGCATTGCATTGGCGAACATGCTGTCCATCGCCAACATCCCGCGTGAATTCCATCACGGAAACGACGGGAAGGCGTTTTTATCATCTTGCGCCGCCATCGTGACGTTGATGGTTTTATTCGCGCTAAACATTTTTCCGAACCTGGTTTATAGCTTGTCCAATCCCGAAAACAACCTGACGATTTACAATGCCGCGTCATCGTCAAAAACACTCGGCATCATTCTCATTATCGCCTGCATCGGCGTGCCGGTGGTCATCGCGTACACCGTCTGCGTTTATTGGATTTTTAGAGGAAAAGTGAAACTTGATAAATTAAGTTATTGAATTCACTGATTTATCAGTGTTTGACACTTCATGACCCAAGTTGTGTTTTTATGGAAACATCATTGAATGAATATTGAGACGAATAGCTATGACGCCGCCCCATATTTCACAGGATGGCAGCCTTTCAATTGAGGAATACACTTTCCTGCGAGAGGAAATCCGGCATCAGGACAATTTGATCAATGCCCGACTATCCTGGCTGGTCAGTTCGCAATCATTTTTGTTGAGCGGCTTTGCAGTTACGCTCAATGGCTCGGCTCAATCGCTGCTTCCGATTTACGCAAAACTAAATGTCATCCTCGTCACCTCATTGCCCGTAGCGGGACTGGTCACGGACGTGGCAAGCTATCTGACAATCTGGGCCGCAATTTCGCGCATGAGAAATATCCGACATCTCGCCGGAAAGTCGCATCCATCCCGCCTTCCCACCGTCCAAGCTGAGGTCATTGAGCGCCGATTGGGTTTAGCCGGGCCGGTTCTGATACCGCTCGTATTTCTCACAGTTTGGCTGACAATAATTATTGAGCGGTGGATATTGTAAAGCTTCGAACAGGGATAAGGCTGAGTCCCATTTTTTCCTGACACAAGGCGAGGACTTGGACGCTTAAGACATTTGCAGTAAACCACGTCGCACTGCTTCTCTGACGGCTGACGTTCTCCCGGGAACTCCTAGCTTTATGAGCAAGTTCGCCACATGGGTTTTAACGGTGCCTTCCGAGATAAAAAGTTGAACTCCAATTTCCTTGTTACTCTTGCCTGACGCGACGGATTTAAGAACTTCCAATTCCCTTGAGCTTATCTCTGGCTTTTGCATCTGATCGACAAGTTTTTGGGCGATTTGAGGCAAAAGAAAAATCTCACCGAGATAAACGCGCCGGATGGCTTCGAGCAAAACCTGTTGGGAGCAATCCTTGAGCAGATAAGCCCGCGCGCCCGCTTTCACTGAGCGTTGAATGTCTTCTTGATTCTCGAAGGTTGTCATCACGATCACCTTCGTGTGGAGGTGCAGCGCATTGATTTCCGCAACCACTTCCAGACCATCCAGGCGCGGCATCCGCAAATCCAGCAAGACAACATCGGGTAGATATTTTTTTATGAGAGCCAGTGCCTCAAGACCGTCGTTACCTTCGGCCACGACTTTCATGTCCCGCTGCTGCATCAGATTCGCGACGATGCCCGACCGCACAATGGGATGATCATCCGCAACCACAATCTGGATCGGTGCCCTTCTTGCTGGCTGCCGTTTGTGCATGTGTTGGTTTGGTTTTGCGTTGGAAAACGCTTTCACCATAAAGTAGTAAAGTTTTACGCCTATTGGAAAATCCTGCAATCCCTCTTTGGAGAGATATCAAAATCCGCTGTTTGGCGACATCAAATACGGCTTCTTCGCGCAAGACGGTCTTGCGCCCGAGGAACGGCAACGGCATGGGGCTGTCGAGCAGAATCAAACTCCCCTGCCCTATAGCCGAAACTCCCGAACTCCTCAAACGATGAAACCACCTTGCTATCCACCCAGACCGGTCGACGGCGGTCCACTTGACAAGGCGCTGCCCAAGTCCGGCGACCGGTCGCTCGAAGAATCGGGCGCAAGATTTCTTCGAGCAGACCGGACTCGGCATAGCTGTCGGCGAGCGGAGCTAACGGCGGCGGCGCGAGAGCCGCTGCCGCCAGAGCGGCAGGTCGTTGGCCACGGCCTGCGGCTTGGCCGAACTTGGGATGATGCCCTTCCATTGGAGGAACGCCCGGCCGAGCGCGGCGCGCAGGCGGGGCCAGCCTTGTTCGAGGTCGTGTTCGTCAATCGTCTTGACGGTCTTGAATTCCAGCTCGGCGATGTGGAGCAGTTCGGCGAAGTTCACTTCCCCGGGAGTCTCGCCCAACAGGTGGCCATCGAGGACGAGGCCGGCGGCGTCCTTCTTCTCATGGATGCCGCCCTCCAGCTTGCGGTCGATGGAGCCGTCGCAGATGACGGACCAGACATTGACATCCCACGGCGAGTTCATCCGGTGCGCGCGGTTGATGAACTGTTCGAACTTGTCGAACGCCCACGAGTAGGCGGTGAGCAGGATGTTGTTGCACAGATGGAAGTTGTGCAGTTCGGCCATGCACTCCTGTCCGGCGAGCAGCACGGGGTAGTCGGACGCGCGTTCAATCAAGCCCTCGTCCACGGCGCGCGGGCAACCCAGCTTGAACAGGCGGGCCAGTTCGCCACGGCGCTTCTGGTTCACGCGGCCGTCGAGCACCAGGTGTTTGACGCCCGCCTCGTTGAGCCGGGCGCTGAACACGTCGAGGCCGTTCTGGAACGCGCTGCCGATGATGACCTGTTCGCGCCGTTCCATCGCCAGCCGGACCAGCTCCAGTGACGAGGCGACCTTGGGGATGTAGGTGAACTTGCTCCGGGGATTGCCGTCGGAGTCATCGTGTTCGGGACGGATGAGCAATTCGCTGGCGGGGTTGGCGGCGGCGATGCGCAGCGCCTGTAGCTTCGCGCCGACAGCGGGACGGCCTTTGCAATCCCGATACTTGGCTTTTAGGTGGAACTGATACGTGGCGGCCTGGTACAACCCCATCGGCACGCGCACGACGTGGCGGATCTTTGGGACAATCGCCTCGCCGCAATCCTCCTTGCGCCGGCGCAGGATGACGGGGGCGAGCAGCTTCCACGCGCGGTGGACGTTGCAGACCTGCGGGGTGAACTTGACAAAGCGGCGCTTGTCCTCGGAATTTTCCTCCTTCGACAGGTTGCGTTCGCTGACCAGGAATTCTTCCGCGAAAGTCTGCTTGTCCACCTTGCCATATGGGAAGCGCGCGGTCGGTTCCTCGTGTCCGCCACAGACGTAATGCGCGAGATGGAACACGTCGGGGAAGCGGTTCTTGATGGGGGTCGCCGTCAGCACGAGCCGGTAGTCCGCGTTGATCTGGCGGACGCCGGTGCCGATGATGGTGTCGTCGCCCTTGATTTTCGTGCCCTCGTCAATGATGCACGCGGAGAAGCAATCCTGACCCAGGTCGGCGAGCGACGGCGAATAGACGCACTTGACCCGAACCCGAACCTCGGGCTGGCCTTCGGGCTGGCCTTCCTTGGGCGGCAACGTCCGGGTTTCGCCGATGCCGCTGGAGTAATCGCGATGGCGACAGATGACCAGTTCGGAGCGGATGAACTGCTGCTGTTGTTCGTCGAGCCGTTCCCAAGCATGACCCGAACCTCGGGCTGGTACTGGGGCTTCCACCTTCGCGGCGGCATTGAACCGTTTGGTGGACGGCGCGGATGGCTTGGCGGCATCGCGCAGTCCCGCGCCGGCGCCGCCGGTCGGCGTCAACCAGCGGAGGACGCACACGGATTCATACGCAAGGTCAATGACGATGTTGTCAGAGGTCCGGCGGATGTTTTCATACGCGTCCTCGATTTCCTTGAGCGTACTGTTGGCCGTAACTTTCAACCGTTCATAGTCGCGGGTGTAAATCTGTCCGCGCCGGTTCCACCAATCCACGGCATCGGCCTCCTTCAAGTAGAGTTGCGACATGGTGCTCTCCGGATGGAGACGGGACAGCGGCGGGAAGTCCACGACACCGTTGCCGGTCAACTGCTGGTAGCTGGTGAGGTAGTAAGCCGGCGGCAGGGACCAGCGGCCGGTGCGCGGGTCGGGCTTGGCGAGTTTGTAGAATGTTTCCTGACTCTCGAGCCGAACGGTCTTGGTCTTGAAATGCTTCCTCGCCTCGTCATCGGTCTGGTCGTGGCCGTCGCCGGGGACGATGAGCAGGACGGGCTTGGCGGGCCGGAGCTTGTTCCCTTCAGCGACGTAGCCGCACTTGAGCAACGCCCACATGAACAGGGCAATCGTCTTGCCCAAGCCGGTATCGTGGCCGAGGATGACGCCATCCTGCATCGCCGCGCGGGCATAGTCGTCGCGCTGGAACTGTTTGAACTTGAACGTGACGAGAAATTTCTCGATGTCGGAAAGCGTCTTGAGGTACGACTGGAACAGCTTCGGGTTGATGGTGGCAACGTCCGGTACTTTGGGGATGACGAAGGAGTCCACGAGTTTTTGCAAGGTGAAGTCAATCACGCACTCGACATCCTCCTCGATGTCCTTCGCCTTGCGGCCGGTGGTGCCGGGCTTGATGAGATTGATCTTCACGTTCTTCGCGCGCAGGCGTTCCTCCATGAAACATCGCTCCGCGCCATTGTCATCGGTGATGAAGAACGCCAGCTCCTGCCCGTTCCATTCTACGTCGTCGAGCGTGCCGATGGTGTTCATCTTGGTGCCGAGCCGCTTGACGGCCACAGTGGTCGAGCGGAGCGCGTAACGGCGTCCCTTACGGAACACCGTGCCGGTGCGGCCACTGCTGACCGAGCGCGTGCACAGGATGTCGTCCTGCTCATCGAGGTAGCCGAGCCGCTGGATCTCCGGCAGCGGGTAGAGCGGTGCGCGGACATGATTGTATTCCGCGATGGCCGTCTCGACGGCGTGCATCAGCGCCGGGTCCACGGTCCACGGTCCTTGCGGACGGCCACCAATCCCCACGGCATTCTCCAGCGCGCGGCGCGTGTTCCGCTGCACCACGAGCTGGATCGGCTGGCGGTCGTTGAGCGCGTGCAGGGAAGCGGCAGCCACTTTATCCACGCGACCGCTGGCGGTATCGAAGGTGTTCAGATAGGTGCGGATGACGCCGGCCTGGTTATCGAACCAAATATTGAACGATGCTTGCGCACGGCCACCATTTTCAAGTTCCTGTTCCTCCTGCGCGGCCTTCCACAATTCCACGCTGTTGGCGGTCTGCAGGTACGTGGCAGTTTCCGGACCGTTGCGCAGCTTGTAGCGGTCGCGGCTGATATCGGCGACGGCAGTTTCGACGGCGGCGAGCCGTTCAGCGGGCGTGCGGGCGACCAACTTCATACTGCCGGCGGTTAGTCCGCGGGTATGACTGCGGGCCAGCCAGACTACGCCGGTCTGAAAATCGGACAGCTTGTCCACGCAGATGTTTCCGGGAATGATCAGGTGCGCCCAAGCGTGCGCGGCCAGCGCGCGGTGCGGGGCGTTGCCGCCAAACAGGAGCCGTTCGAGGGTGGCATTGTTGGAGACGAGCAGGATGTCGGTGAGATGACTGGACCGGTCGAGCGCGATGCACAGCGTGGCGATGGTGGAATCAATGCACTCGCGCGGCGTGCGGCCATCGTGCGCCTCGAAGGCCTCGCGCACGGCGGGACATTCGGACTCCAGCAACGCGGCCATCGGTTCGCGGTATAGATGCAAATCCCAGCCGGGGTTGAGAACGAACGTATCGCACTTCCAATCCACGGCGCGCAGCTTGGCGTAGAACCGGGTGAGGTCGGCGCTCACGGCGTTGGCGCTGTTGAAGCCAGACGCATCCAGATCACAACCGAGCAATGCGGTTTTGGTTTTGGGTTGGGAAATGAGTTCGACGGGCCGCAAGGGTTTGGCACCGCGCAACAACTGGCCGTTGCCGCACATGAGGTCGGCGATGACGGGCCGATAAGGATTGAGCGGCACGGACAGGATGCGCGCCCAATCGAGCGGTGTGAACCATTGCGCCTGCCCCTTGTCGGCGGCGTTGCTGGCGGAATCAAACAGGGATTGGGTGGCGGCGGCGGAGATGGAGGATTTCAGCATAGATTTAGGGAGTACTGGTTTGAAACGGAAACGGGCATCGGTGGAACGGTCGGGTCAGGTTCGGGAACGGGGTCGTCACCGCCGATTTCCCAGACGGCGGCGTGAAAGGTCAACCGCGCAAGCGACAAGGCTTCCTCATCACTCCGGCAATAACTGGTGTGCAGGAAGGCCTCGCCGCTCGCCCGATGTTTGATATTGGTATGACGATATTCAAAGTTCATTGAGATGGTTAAGGACTTGTTGGAAGTGGCGGTGCGGAGCGCTTCATGCATCCCCTGCCCTTCCGCCTCGGCCGTGAATTGTTTCGCGCCCGTTAAAACGCCCAGCGATGCTTCATCCAGAACGGGAAGTCCAGTTCCGGGTTGCGGTTCTGACGCGGGTAGATGCTATCCATCCGCTTGGAAACGAAACCTTCCCAGAAGTGCGTGCCGCACCGGCCATTGCTCCCCAAAGCAGCGTTGCTTTGCTGGAGGATGGTCCATAACTGCGCCGCGCCGTCGTAACGCCAGTTCATCGGCAGGTACACGCAGTTTTCGGCGATGGGCAGATTAACCTGGTCGTGGACCGGAATGCCGATGATGCCGGCGCATAGGTGAATGTATTCCTTGCGTGCCTTTAAAACCTGCCGGGGATCTTCCGGCAGATAATCGAGCAGGATGAGCGAGCCGCGTCCGATGTGATGCCGGCGTTCAAGAGCTTCGACATCGGACCATTCCCACGGCAGCTTACGGAGGGTGGTCAGCGACTCACTGAATTCATCCGTGATGCTCAATGGTTCGAGTTTGCGGTTGAACATCGCGCCGGTGGGATTATGCACCCACGCGCGCCAGCCGTTGTATTTGCCCTCCAATCCCCATTCGCCGAACTTGGGGAGCGCCTTGGGAAAGGGACCGCCGTTGACGGGGCGCGCGGGATAGCACGGTGGCCGGCAACCTGCCGGTGGGGCGCAACCTGCCG
>DATHOG010000088.1:0-37474 GCA_035485115.1 Candidatus Sulfotelmatobacter sp.
ATGCCCAGCTGGCGCAATATTTTTGAAACCGCTTCCACCATCGGCTCCGGACCGGAAACATAAAACAACGGCCGCTTCAAATTCGGGACCAATCGCCGGAGTGATTCCTTGTCGAGGCGTTGCGGGTGGAACAGATAACAAATTTTCAGCCCGGAATTGCGCTTCGACATGGCTTCCAGTTCCGCTTTGTAAGCCGCCACCTTGCTGCGGTTGGCGTAGATCAAAGTCGTATGCAGCGGTTTGCCCTTGTGCTCGGCGTCCCGGAGGATTGCGCGAAACGGCGTGATGCCGATGCCGCCGGCGATGAACACATATTCCTTGCGAAAATCTTTGACGACAAAATCGCCGTCCAGATCGGAAAACTCGATTTCGTCGCCGACTTTCAATGCGTGCAAATTTGATTTGAAGCTGCTGCCTTTCGTTTTCGCGAACCGTGTGGTGATCATCACATGTCTCTCGTGCGGCGCGGAGGCGATGGTAAACCAGCGGTCAGACCCGCGGTCATCGGTCGGCTGGTGATTCAAAACGTAATGCAGATACTGGCCGGCAAGCCATTTCATCGGTTGGGCCGGGCGGAGGATGAAAGATATCACGTCCGCGGATTCCTTTTTTTTGGCGGTGAGTTTCAATTTCATAATCAATTTCGGTTGATTGGTTTGGGGATGAAATGGCGGGACGGCGTTTCAGTTTTTGGTTTTCATCAAAAGGGCCGTCCGCTCGTAAAGCGCGTTCAATTCCTGGGCGAGCGCGGAAAATTGCCCGGCGCGCGTGGAATTGGTCTCGTTGATGGCGATCAATCCGGCCAGATGCGAGCCGTAATCGAGCGCCTGGGCCTGGCTCAACAGGATTTCGAATTCAAAATCCGCCCCGTGTGAATGCAGGATCGCGTGCTCGGTCGTTTTCGACTCGGCCTTGCGCGCGGCGACTTCACCGGGCGGCAGAGCGAGATTTTTGACGTCGTATTCGGGCAGTTGTTTGGCAATGGCTTCGATTTCGGAGTGATATTGCTTCGCGGTTGCGGAAATGTCTTTCAACAGACGGCGGGTGGTGTCGGATGCGGATTTGAGGTACAACACCTTGGCGACGTCCTGTTCATCGCCGAGCAGATTTTGGAGCAGCGCGAGCGCGTTGTTGCGCACGGAAATATCGGGGTGGGCGTTTGCTTCGATAGCCGCTGGCGCGGCGTTTCGGTCAGCGGGTTGTGGTTGCGACAGGCAGCCGGCGGTCCCCGCAAGCAGCGCGAGCGTGATTGAATTACAAAATTTTGGATACACTCACGGAACGTGCGCCATCATTGAAAATTTAGCCAATGGTTTTTTGGACAAAGATCCTTAAGCCGGGCAATCATGCCTTTCCGGGAGAATTGCCGCCGTGAAAGCGTCCAAACAAGCGTGCCGACAGCAAGCCGCATAAAAGCACACCCGCCCCCAGCGCCATCACCTGGTCCGAGGCGAACCAATCAAATCGCCCCAGCTTATAGGCGAACAGATAGGCCACCACGAAATTTAAAAATCCCCAAACCACGTTCGTCGTGGAGGATGAAAGCCCCTTGCCCGGCGGCTTCGCGAACGGCGTTTGAAACGGGCGCCCCATCACGCCGCTGACAAAATGCGGAATGCCGTTGGTCAGAAAAACCCCGGCCAGAAAAAACCAGACATATTGAAGCCAGTTCATATTGAAATCCTTTTTATTTGTTCAACTGAATTTCTCCCGCCTTCACCACCCGGCTGATGCGCGGAAAGATATTTTTAAACGCAAATTCATGCATCTCCGCCGACATGCCGCTGGAGGCATCCTCCACGAGGACCATGGCATAACCATGTTCCCATGCTTGGCGGGCGGTGGATTCCACCCCGATATTGGTCGCGATGCCGCCCAGCACAATCGTTTTGATGCCCCGGCGCCGGAGTTGCAGGTCCATTTCCGTGCCATAAAACGCGCCCCATTGACGCTTGGTGATGCGCAGATCACCCGGCTGGGCCAGACCATCGGCCAGATCCATAAACCCGGCGGGGAAACCGCCCGGGGGAACTGGCGGAGCCTGATCCACGGGCTGGCGGAGCGCGTCCTTAAAGTCAGGGGAGAAACCGACGTTTACCAGCACCACGGTTGCACTGGCTTCACGAAAACGGCTTGCGAGTTCAATGCTCGTATTGACTACTTCGGCACCGGAATAAGGAGCTGTGGGACGGCTTACGATTCCTTTTTGCAGGTCGATCAGAACCAATGCGGTGGTGGCTGGGTCAAGGTTTGGCATGTTTAAACAAGCGGTTAAAGTTTTAAGTGACGGCGCACCCGCTTATTTGAGGGTACACTCGAATAAGTTTAAAATGGAGCATGAACTCAAATAACGCAAGGGCGTGCCTGCGACTAGGAATTTCCTAGTCGCCGCAGGGAATCTCCTAGTCGCGGGCAGTTTGATTGAGACGTAATCTGTAACGCGTGCTTGTTGCCAAGCCCTATGGCAGGGGCGCATTTGGGGGCTGGGCGGCAGAAGCTTGGCGCAAGCCAGGCCCTGCCGCCTAAATTTTTACTTCGTTCAAGGTTCACATTGGAAACGCCTCAAAAGGGAGTACTCCGTTGAAGCCCAAGCGCAGGCATGGGTGAGAAACGGTTTTGGGATTGAGCAAGCGGCGGGATTTTTGCAAGATGGCGTGACGGATTTTTCTTCTGTCAAAACCTTTTATTCCAACACGATTTATGAGCAAACAAGTCAAGAAGGTCGGGATTTTGACCGCCGGCGGCCTCGCGCCGTGCCTGAGCGCATCCATCGGTTATCTCATCGAAACCTACACGCGCGTCGCGCCGAAGGTGGAGATCATCTGCTACGTGAACGGCTACATGGGCCTGCTGGCCGGCAAGAGCCTGAAGGTGACGCCGAACGTGCGCAAACATTGGAAGGCGCTCGTGGAACACGGAGGCAGTCCCATCGGCAACAGCCGCGTGAAGCTCACGAACGTGAAGGATTGCGTGAAGCGCGGGTTGGTGAAGGAAGGCCAGGACCCGCAGAAGGTCGCCGCCGACCAGCTCGTGAAGGACGGCGTGGACGTGCTGCACACCATCGGCGGCGATGACACAAACACCGCGGCGGCCGATCTGGCGAAATTTCTCAAAGCGCACGGTTACAACCTCACCGTGGTCGGCATGCCCAAGACAATTGATAACGACGTCATTCCGATCCACCAAAGTCTTGGCGCTTGGACGGCGGCGGAGGAAGGCGCGCATTATTTTGCGAATGTCGTTTCCGAGCACAACGCCAACCCGCGCATGCTCATCATCCATGAGGTAATGGGGCGCAACTGCGGCTGGCTCACGGCGGCGACGGCGGAGGAATACCGGAAATTCATGGGCACAATGAACTTTTTGCCCGACCTCGGCTTGAGCGAAGAGCGGCGCGATGTCCACGGCATTTACATCCCGGAAATGGCGCTCGACATCAAGTCTGAGGCCGCGCGCCTGCGCAAGATCATGGACAAGCACGATTGCGTGAACCTCTTCATCTCGGAAGGTGCGTGCGTATCGGACATCGTTGCCGAATTGGAAGCGAAAGGCCAGGAAGTGCCGCGCGATGCCTTCGGCCATGTGCGTCTGGACAAGGTGAACGTCGGGGCCTGGTTTTCGAAGCAGTTCGCCGAATTGCTGGGCGCGGAAAAGACGCTGGTGCAGAAGAGCGGTTATTACAGCCGCGCGGCCGCCGCGAATGCCGCGGACCGCAAGCTGATCCGCCGCTGCGCTGTCAAGGCGGTGCAATGCGCGCTGGCCGGCAAGGGCGGCGTGGTGGGCGAGGACGAGGACCACGGGAAACAGCTGCGGGCAATCGAGTTCGAGCGCATCAAGGGCGGAAAACCGTTCAACATCCAGGCGAAGTGGTTTGGGCAATTACTCAAGGACATCGGCCAGCCGATGGGCCGGGCGGTGACAGTGAAGCACTGAGCGGACAAAAACTTATTCACAAAAAACGAGGCGCCCGCGAGGCGCTTCGTCTTCTTATTTTCGCAGTCAAGACAATGATGATTGTTATCAAGACATACCCTTTAAAAGGTAAACAAATCTGCGGTTGCGGGCCGTCGTTTGCAGCGACCAACCCTATTTTGTCATCGTTACGAAAACGATTTGTTTGCAAGGGGTTTCTACGGGTCTGAATATTGGGGCGGTTGATTTCAAAAAAGTTTTAGCGGTTTCTTTTTTCTTTTCCGGCCCCCGCCAGCGTGCACTGGCATGACCGCTGCAATAGGGGTGGCATGAGTTTAAAATTTCTTAGTGTCCGGTCGCGGCAGTTTGTCTGCGGATTGTTTTTGAGCAGTGTGTTGGCGGTTTCCCTCCACGCCGGTCAAAGCATAGAACTTTCATGGAACGCGGCGGGCACCACGAACGTGGCCGGCTACAAAGTCTATTACGGCACGCAGAGCGGGAGCTATTCCAACTCGGTCGTGGCCGGCAACACGACAAACGTCACGATTTCGGGATTTTGCCCCGGCAAGACGTATTATTTTTCCGCGACGACCTACAACAGCGCGGGCAGTGAGAGCAGTTTTTCGAGTGAAACCAGCTACTCCGTCCCATCGGTCCCGGCCACGCTGGGTAATGTCGCGCGGGCCAACGGGCAGTTCAGCTTTCTGGTGTCCGGCAACACGGGTTCAAATTACGTGGTGCAGGCCTCGACGGATCTGGTTCATTGGACTTCGATCACAACCAACACGGCGCCGTTTACGTTCGTGGACACCAACACGGCGGCGTTTTGCCAGCGGTTCTACCGGACGGGTGCGTTGTAAGGGGAACATTGTCGCACGAAGAAGCGAAAGTGGAGAAGGCGGAGGTTACTGAAAAAGATTGGTTACGGACCCGGTGGTGGACTGCCAATAACTGATTTTTTCGATGCGGGCTCCGGGCGTCAATTTCAAGACGGTGAGGTGGCCAGGTTTGGCCGGCAACCAGTCGAGTGCGTGCTCGGTGTCGATCAACACGATGCGCTCGGGATATTTTTGCATTTTCGGGATGGCGAAAAATTTTCCGATGGCGGGCATGGTGTGGACATCCATGAGATAGACGGCGTCGTGTTTTTCCAGGAACCCCACGCCCTGGTCGGCGAATTTATGGTTGGCGGCCTTGGCGCTGTCCATGTCGATGGCGAAGAGCAGATACGCGGTGCCGTTCGTGAAAGCGTAGGGAACGTCGTGCTGGTCCTTGGCGGTGAGGGCGGGAATCTGGTCGCCCACTTTCAACACATCGGCGGCGGCGCCAAAACCAAGCAGGCAAAGCGCGCAAACGAGCGGCTGGAAAAATTTCATGTTCATCGCGGGTCCGTGTCCCGGGTTTTTTTGAAGGGGTGAAGCAACTGTCCCCACATCGTGCGGGGATGGATCTTTTTTTCCTCCGGCGAAAGGCCCAGCGTATCCGGCAGGACGTTTTTGGGCATGTAATAGGTGCCGAGCACGAGGTCGAGGCAGGAAAACATGGCGGCAAAATTTTTATCATGCGCGGCGGGCGCATCCGAGTGATGCCAGCGGTGAAAAACCGGGCTGACCAGGACATAACGCAACGGGCCGAACGTCCAATTGATGTTCGCGTGGACAAACATGTTGTAAATACCGATGACAGTGCCGGCCACGGAAAGCACGTTGTAGTTCGTACCCAGAGCTGCGGCAATGAGAAAAAGCAAAATTTCACCGGTGGATTCGATGGAGCTTTCCGCCGGATGGAACCGCGCGGCGGAAATCCAGTTCACCTCTTCCGAGCTGTGGTGGATGGAATGGAACGCCCAGACCCTGCGCGTGTGAAAGATCCGGTGCCGGATGTAGATCAGGATGTCACGCACGAAGAGATAAAGCAAAAGCTCGCCAATCCATTGCCACGTGGCGAGGCCGGTCTGCGACGCCTTCAGTTTGATGGACAAGACATTGAACAAATAGGCGATGATAAAATAAATGGTTGGCGGGAACAGCAGGGCGAGAAAGACGTATTGCAGGTCGAGCAGGTTTGCGCGGAACGATTTTTCGCGCTCGCTGAAGGTGAACATCTTTTCCAGCCACGCAAAGGCGACGAAAGCGACGACCAGCGTCACCAGCACCGTCAGAAACGAGTGATAGTAGGCACCAAGCAGTGTGCGAAATGTATCCACACATTTAGCTTAAGCTGACATTGCCGGAATGGAAAATAAAAAGCCGGTGTCCGCCACGCTTTGGGTTTGGCCGGCTTAAGCACCTTGCTCCAATTGTTTGGTCCACTTTCGGCAAAGCCACAACGGCACAAAGCCAGACACACCGAAAGAACAATCAATCAAGCGCCACCAGAGCGGAATGCCGCGCACGCCGCCCAAAGTCAATGCGTAAGGGATGACCAATGTGCAAGCGATGAGGCCAAAGTCGAACAGCCAGCGATTGCGAACCGGATCACGGAGCGCACCGATGAAGGCAATGGCGATGACAAAGTGGCCGAACGCAAGCCAGTCGGTGCCGTAAAACAGAAACGGATGCTCATCATGAGTCTGTTTCAACGCATCGTAAACCCGCATGAGCCAATAGTAACGCCCGGCCGGACCATCCTCCGCTCCGGA
Source organism: Candidatus Sulfotelmatobacter sp. (assembly GCA_035485115.1). Lineage (GTDB taxonomy): Bacteria > Verrucomicrobiota > Verrucomicrobiia > Limisphaerales > UBA11358 > UBA11358. Next base: position 6,554 of record DATHOG010000088.1, read on the forward strand.
CCATTTTACCAACAGACCGACTTCCCCCAACAAAGGGATGGCCGTTACCCCGCTTATGACGAGGCCGATGATAAAAAAACAGGTCAGCCAACGGATCCGGCGGAGAAGCAGCTCGTGTTGCATGGCTTGAAATCCGAATGCCTTCAAATTCAATCCGGCCGGTTTTCCCTGGCCGGTTTAGTGGCATTGTCCAGTGTCTCCAGCCAATGACCGATGAAGAATTTTTTCTCCGTGGGGAAAAAGGTGTCGGCCTTGCCGATGATGGGGCGCAGCGCGGTGGTCATCTGCAGCGCGACGAGCAGGAAGATGCAGAGCCAGACGTTCACGCCGGCCTGTGACTTCGCTTCGGCATGGGTGAAGCCGTGCTTCATGAAACGGGCGCCGAAAATGGTGGCGACGAACCAGAACGACAGGTGCAGGAAGCCCATCCAGGCGATGGATTCCGTGGATTGCGAAAAAATCCACGCCACGGGCGCAAAACCGACGAGGAGGATCGTCATCAACATCAGCAATCCCGCGAGCAGGCCGCAAACTTCCGCGAGGCGCGTTTGGGCGCCGCTCAGGCAGGTGAAGATATACAGGCTCGGCAGGCAGATGGCGGCGGAGATGAAAAGCCCGCAGGCGATTTTGACCGGCGCAGCCCAGAGCTGCATGCCCCCGGAAAAAGTTCCCGCCACGACGCCATAAACGGCGGCGCAGAGCAAGGCGACGAAGAACATCTGCCCGATGAGCCCGCCCGCGCCGGGCTGGCGGAGCTGGAACAACAGCCGGCGCGGGTGGCGCAACAGCGCCTCGATGGCTGCAAAGGCGTTGGTGATGGGCACGCGCTCGGACGGGTCGTCGCCGAGCTTGCGCACGGCACCAGGCAAGGGCGGCGCGGCAGCGAGGGAATCAGCCAGTTGCTGGGCCGCGTCCCTGGGCGGGATCACGGGTGGAACGGGATTATTTTCATTCATAGACTTTGGGGTGTTGTTATTCTGTGGTCCTCAAAAAATTTGCATCAACGAGTGCAGGACGTCTTCATAAAAATTTCCATGCAGGGCGTTTTCGCGGAGAAATTCCACGGGGAGTTGCGGCGAGCCGATGAACGGCCGCAAAATCCAGGAGAGCTGGCTGCCAAGAAAAAGATTTCCGCCGAGCCACGCCACGAGCACGCGCACGGCCGCGGCGCGATCATCGGCCAGATGCACGAGCAGTTGCAGCAGGCGGGTGTTGCCGGTCACGCCCGCAAACATAATGATGGCGACATGCACGAGCTTGAAGCCGGCGTAGTTGAAGTCGGTCACCTGGCCGGACATCGGCGGCGCACACCAGACCATGAAAGCAGTCAGCGGCGCGAAAGCGCCCAAGATGGCCGAGGTGACCGCGAAGCTCATCACGACGGCGGAAAACGACTGGCGGAACGGGATGTTCAGCCCGAGCAACGGCGCGAGCATGCCGTTGATGAGCGCGTTGCCGAACGTGGTCATGAGGATGATGAGCGGAAACTTGATGCCCACGAACAGCGCCTGCTGGGGCGCGCGCCACCAGCCCATGGCGGCGCCGTAAAATCCCGCGCCGAAAACAATGATGGCCACATGCGTAAAAAACCGCCGGGTATTCCACGCTGCACTCCAGCCGGACATGGTCATCACCTCGCCGCGCAGGAGCGTGGACAGTTCCGTCGGGGGCCGGGTAGCCGCAGGGGTCATGATAAATCAGATTGTTCCGATATGACGTTTGTTCAAGTCAAATCGTCCGCTGTTGCAAATTTTTTGCAGGCGCGAGGAGGTGCGCCGGGCTGAAGATGCCCGCGGCGACCTCGTCGAAGACCTCGCCGCATTCATCCCAAAACCGGCGGGGCTTCATACCGGCGGCGCGAAGGACCTTCCGGTGGTCCAGCATCACGGCGAGGCACGTGGCGCGATAGACGATCCGCCAGAGGACGAGCACGAGGATTTTTTTGGTGAAGGACATTTTTTCAAACGCGCGCCGCAGGTACTCGATATGAAACGCCAGATGCCCATCCTCATCGCGCGCGATCTGGGCGAAAACCGCGCGCAGGACCTCGTCCCGGGTGCCATCGTGCAACGCGCGGAAATAACGTTTGGCGATCATCTCCGGCAGCAGCAACACCATGAGCTCTTGATGCAGCCCGAACAATTGCCTCATGAAAACAAAGCAACGGTCGCTCCAGTGGTTTTCGAGCAGGGGCGCGTCCAATGCGCGCAAAATTTTTCCCATCATCCGTGCGTGCTCCTGTTCCTCGCCAATGAAGAGGTGGATGGCCGCCGCATAGGCGAGGTCGCCGGTCATGCGCGCGTGGCTTTTGAGTTTTCGCCCCTCGCCGCTTTCGCCGAGCTGGAATTTTTGCAGCGAGCGGATAAGCGGTGCGCGCAGGTGCGGTTCGATGGCAATGCCCTTTTCCCACGGGACGGGCGGGCGGTTCGCGCGGTTGTGTTCAAAATATTCCAGCCAGTTTTTCATGATGTTCCTTGGTGGGGTTCATTTTTTGGATTTGTTGTTCAACTTCATTGATGAGGCGGTCGGGCGTCGAAGTCCCCGCCGTGATGCCAACGACGTCGTCGGCAAAGAACCAGTCGGCGCGCAAATCTTCCGCCCCAAGCACATGATGGACGCGCGGGCAAAATTTCGAGCAGGTGTTCACCAGTTCCCGGGTGTTGTTGCTGTGCGCGCCGCCGATGACGATGACCACATCGGCCTGCTGCGCGAGTTCAACGGCGGCGCTCTGGCGTTGCTTGGTCGGCTGACAAACGGTGTCGACAAAACGCACTTCGGCTTTCGGGAATGTCTGGCGGACAAGGGCGACCAGGGCGCGGACTTTTTCCAGCGGCTGCGTGGTTTGCGAAATGACGCCGAATTTTTCCCGTGGGCGAAGGCCGACCACGTCTTCGGGGGTCAGCAACACGTCAAATTCCTGCAGATCCTCCGTCATGCCGCGAACCTCCACGTGGTCGCGTTTACCGATGATGACGGGATGAAAGCCTTCGGCCACGAGATTTTTCAGGCTGCGATGCGCGACGTAGACGAGCGGACAGGTCGCCTCCAGGACATTGAGGCCGAGCCGGCGGGTCTCGTTGATTTTTTTGTCGGATGCGCCGTGCGCGGTGATCATGACGGTGCCGGTCGCAACCTCGGATGGTTGCTGTTTAAAATTGATCCCGTGCGTCCGCAGCTCCGCCAGGACGGTTTCGTTGTGGACGAGGTCGCCGAGGATGGTCAGGGGGCCGAGGCGGGCGGTGCTGGTCGCGAGGGCGATGGCGTCCTTGACGCCGAAACACATTCCCAGATGGCTGGCACGGATGATTTTCATGGCATCCTCATTTATCGTTTTTTTGCGGGCAAAATTTCTCGACCAGCAACCAAAGCACGGAACCGGCAAAAAAAGCTGCTCCAATGAGAACCAGACCGATCACGGCAACCGGGACTGCCTCGCTGTATGATCCGTATGATTTCAAGCTCGAAACCGCGGTGCCGACCACGATCAAGCCGCCCGAAAGAAAAGACCCGAACGACAAGGCAGCAGCGATTCTTAGTAATTTTTTCATCGGGAGCCTCATATTAACTCTGTATCACAAAGTAAGAGACTGCGGTGGTTTAAAATTGTTCAAAAAAATTTATCAGGCCTTGTTTTGGCGGACGATCTGTTCGAGGAGGTCGATGTAGGCGGCGAAGGCGGCGCGGCCGGCCTTGGTGAGGGTGCAGGTGGTGAGGGGGCGTTTGTTTTGATACGACTTGGCGACGGCGAGGTAGCCTTCCTGTTGGAGGGTTTTGATGTGGGTGTTGAGGTTGCCGTCGGTCATGCCGAGGGTGTCGCGCAATTCGGTGAAGGAAAGTTCGGGCGCGGCGGCGAGCGCGGACATGATGGCGAGCCGGCCTTTCTCGTGGATAGCCCGGTCGAGCTGCAGGAACAGGTCCGGTTTCACGCGACGGGATTTTTCTTTTCGGTGAAGTAAAGATAGACGCCGTAGGCGAGATGCAGGATGCCGAAGAAAAAGCCCATAAGCCAATGCGCGCTGGTATTATCCAACATGTCCAAAAGTTGTTGTGGCAGCCATCTTTCCGCCACGGCAACAATGAGAAACAAAGCCGAAATAACAAATATCAGCCCAAAGATTTTAATTCCGCGCGGCATAAAAAATCCGGCAGAATAGAGTGCACTTCCGTAAAACAACATCCAAATAAATGTTGTAATGAAACCCGAGGCAGGCGCATCGTCTTTATCAAGGATCACTAAAAAAAGGCTTAAAATAAATCCGATTGCCAAAGGCAGAGCCATGGCCTGGGCAACCTGGCGTGTCGGCGGCGACCAAAATTTCTCCCTGTCCTTCATGGCCTGCCGTCTTGCAATTATTAATGCGACGACAATGGCGACAACGGCCACGCCCAGCCAGAATAAACCAAAGGATTTCGTCCGATTGATATCAAATAGCACCCCGGCGGCAGCGGCCACCAGACCAATAATGCCCGCCAATGTCATGATGGGGGCGAGCGCGCGGCGGTAGACGGCGGAGCGCTCCATCAGGGTGCGGATGGTCTGGAGATTTTCTTCGGCCCAATTCGGATTCATTGAATTACTTTGCGCTGCAAAGCTATTGTCGGCAAGGAAAAAATCGGGATGATTGTTTGCACGAACTCAAAGGTGGTGGGACGAGCACCTCACCCGCCATAGCCGCTGTCGCTACTCCCCATCGGCTCCGCGGACTCCGCCGACGCGGAGAGGGTGAAACGCTCACAGCGTCTTGTCACTGGATTGCGCCGGGTGGTTCAGGTTGGCAGTGCTCCAACCAATTATTTGCTGTCCAGCCAGCCGCGCAGCTGGCCGGCGGCGGATTCAGCCAGGGGGTCGAGGGTGTTCAAGCCGGCGGCCACTCGCACGGCATCGGCGGCTTCCGCGCCGTCCTCGATGGTGAGAAAGTTGTCCGAAAGCTTCTGGCAGCCGAACAAAGCGGCGAGGCCTTTCATCGAATGGGCGGCGCGTTCGAGTTCCTTCCAATTTTTTTCCGCGGCCAGGTTGCGGATCTCGGTCAGCCGCGCGGGGAATTCCTTGAGGAAATCACCGAGCATCTCCTGAACGGCCGACCGGTCGAGCTCCTGGCAAAACTGTTCCAGCCGCGCGGGACTGAACTGCTCCACCGCCTTCTCGCCGGCGGCATTCCGGGCCGGGACGGCGGCGAGGAGGGTATTGTAAATCTGCTGCGCGGTGAAGGGCTTGGAGATGTACTCATCCATCCCCGCAGCCAGGCAGCGCTCGCGTTCGCCCACCAGGGCGTTGGCGGTCAGGGCGACGATGCGGACACGCCGCGCGGGCTTTTTATCCGCCTCGATCTGGCGGATGGCGGCGGTAGCCCCGAAGCCGTCGAGTTCCGGCATGTTGCAGTCCATCAAAATGGCGTCGAACTTGCCGGCGGAGAATTTATCCACGGCTTCGCGTCCGTTGACGGCCCATTCGGCGCGCGCGCCAAAGCTGTCGAGCACGAGCTGTGCGAGCTTGCGGTTGAAGGGATGATCCTCCGCCACGAGGATTTTCAGGTCGGAGATGGCCGTGCGTTTCGGGGCGGTGGGATCGGCGGGAGCGGCGGCGGTTCCGCCGGCGGTTTCTGTGACAGGTTGGTCCGGCTCCGCCTTATCCCCGGCGACGACGGCCACGAGCGCATTGAACAACGGTTGTTCGCGCGCGGGTTTGAGCAGCACGTTGGCGAAGCCGGCAGGGCCGGCCTTGTCCTTGGCGAGCGCACCGGTCGGGCTGGCAAGCAGCAGGCACGGGATGCCGCCGGACGCGAGCCGCCGCCGCAATTCCCCGTTGAGCGCGAGCATTTCATCATCACAGATCACCAGCGGCACGACGGCGGTGCGCAATTCACCCTGCAACGCGCGCAGCAATTCCATTTCGCCATCCACGGCGCGGCAGTTCACGCCCCAGCCGTGCAATTGCTCGACGAGTGATTCGCGCAGACTGGCATTGGGCGCGGCGATGACGACCTGCAAAAACACCAGCCCGGGGAAGTTCCGCTCCAGCGGCGGTTGCGGCGCGATCTCGAACGGCAGTTCAAACCAGAACGTGGAGCCGCGTCCGGACGTGCTGTAAACGCCGATCTTTCCACCCATCAGTTCCACGAGGCGGCGCGAGATCGCGAGGCCGAGGCCGGTGCCGCCGAATTTGCGCGAGGACGATGTGTCCGCCTGCACGAACGGCTGGAAGAGTTTTTTGATATCGTCCGCCTCCAGCCCGATGCCGGTGTCGCTGACTTCAAAACGGATGGTGATCCGGTTCTGCGATTGCAATTGCGGCAGCGCACGGACGACGACCTCGCCGCGCGGGGTGAACTTGATGCCGTTGCCGACGAGGTTGAGCAGGATCTGCCGCAGTCGCGTGGGGTCGCCGATGAGCCGGCGCGGGGTTTCGCGGCGAACGACGGCGGCGAGGGCGAGTTGTTTTTCCGGTTCGCGCGTCGAGGCGTTTTCCAGGACGGAATCCACGACTTCGCGCAGGGAAAATTCCTCGCTGGCGATGGTCATCTTGCCGGCCTCGATCTTGGAAAAATCCAGGACGTCATTGATGACGCGGAGCAGCGCGTTGGCGCTTTCGACGGCGGCGCCGGCGAATTCCCGCTGCCGCTGGTCGAGGCGGGTTTGCGCGAGCAGCTCGACCATGCCCAGAATGCCGCTCAAGGGCGTGCGGATCTCGTGGCTCATGTTCGCGAGGAATTCGCTTTTGGCGTTGCTCGCGCGCAGGGCCTGCTCGGCGGCGGCGTGCGCGTCGTTGGCGGCGGCCTGGAGCTGGTAATTCATTTGTTCCAGCGCAATTTTCGCATCGTTCGCGGCCTGGTCGGCGCGTTTGCGTGGAGTGATGTTCTGCATCACAACCTGGAATTCAAAACCGCCGTCGGCACGGGGCAGACGGCGCAGATGGCATTGAAACCATTCGATGTGGCCGGCGGCGGCGGCGGCACGGCGGTCAAAATTCAGGACGGGATTTGCGTCGGTGAGCGCCGCGAGCGCGGCGGGCAGGGTTTTGGCTTCGCCTTCCTCAAGGAGTGCGAAAAAATTCGCGGTGGAAAGTTCCGCCTCGGTCCGGGCGTAAAAATCACAGAACGCGGGATTCGCGAAGGTGAACCGGCCGTCGGGATCGAAACGGCAGATAAGGTCCGCCTGCGCGGAGACGACGGCCCGGAGGCGTTTTTCGTTCTGGATGGCTTCGCCGAGCGTGCGGCGGCGCTCGATGGCCATGGCCGACAGGACGATTCCGGTGACGGCGGCGAAGCCGAGGAAATCCACCGCGCGATGCAGATCGGATGCGTTCGCGAACGGGCCGCAATGTTTCTGCAGGGAGGCGATGGTGAAACCGGCGAGCAAAAAAACGGCGAGCGCCGCGCCGCGCGGGCCGAAGCGCAGAACGGCGGCCAGAAAAAACAGTGCGAGTGCAAAATGCACCGGATACGGCTGCAATTCGGGAACGGTTTTGAAACCGAAGACAAGCAGCGCGCTGCCGATCAATCCGGCCGTACACACAATTGCCTCGGCAGTCCGCAGCGGCGACAACCGGACATAGGAGTGCGCGCCGCAGGTGATGATGACGGGTGTGAGGATCAAGATGCCCAGCGCATTGGGAATCCACCAGGTGACGACGCCGGATAGGAAGTCGTCCCACGGGATATGTTTTCCAAGTGCCAGACCGGCAACGATGGCGGCGGCGTTGACGAGCGCACAAACGACGACGGCGAGGAGCAGAAACCAGACGGCGTGGCGGACGCCCTCCAGGGAATTGTCAAACCGCAAGAATCTTTGCAACAGCCAGCCGGCCAAAACCGCGCCACCGGCGGCGCCAAGGCAGGAGAACGCCAGAAAATTTCCGGGCGGAACTTGCGTAATGGTTGCAAAAACCGCCATGCCGACGACCGCCACGGGGGCGTAACGCCAGCCAAACAGCAACAAACCGGCGAGAAAGATGGCCGGCAGCAGCCAGAGCAGCGGGAGGGAACCGTGGAAATCCAGAAACGGCACGAACCGGACCGTCAGCCCGCCGACCGCAAAAAGCAGCAGCAGAACCACGGCGCGGAGCGCGATGGCCTGTCGCGGGCTGCTCATCAAGTTCACTTCTACGATTGGTTTATCTTATTTTCATCGGCGGCACACGAAATTTATTTACGCCGTAAATGAATCTGGCATTTTAAACGGCGAGGATTTTGGTCGTCCCATTCCCAAACGCCATGAACCGCCAAACTGCATCCGCCACTTCCACGCTGCCCGCCCATCTTATTGCCCATATCAACGTCAAGCTCGCGCACATCGGTTGTTCGCCGGTGCCGTTGAAGGGCGACGCCGAATTCGCCGAGATCGCCGCGCACATGGCCGGCGCATCACGCGAGAAGGACCGGCTGCTCGGTCAATATCTTTGCCCGCCGGATGCGCGCATCCAAAGCTTTCTTTACGATTATTTTCAATCCATCGCCCTGCCGAAGCTGCCGTCGCGGACGTTCACGCTGGACCGGCCGGGCATCGCGCGGGTGCTGTCGCTGCCGCTGGACCGCGACGAATTTTCCTCGACCATCTTGAATTCCTACCGCGTCGCGAACGGGGTGCTGCACAACCCGAGAAGCGACCGCCGCACCACGCAAGGAATTTTCCACGTCACCGAGGGCGGCCTGCCGATCCCCGACGACAAAATGGGCGTGCCGAAGGTGGCGTTCGCGAAGATGTTCGAACTGGCGCTGAAGCCGCCGCGCGAAATCATGCAACTGCCGTTCACGGCCACGCAGCCGAAGCCGGCGGAATGTTTTGTTTCGCTCTTGATCCGTCCGCTGGTGTGCCCGGCGGTGCCCGGGTTCACGGCGGAAAAGGCAATGGAGGTTCGTTTCTTCGTGCCCGGCAATCTCGTGAGCAACCTGGATTTCATCGAGAGCATCTTTGGCAACGCAGGCGATCCGTTGCTGCCGGAGAATGATTCCGCGCTCGACACGGAACATTGGAGCGGCCACACCGGCTGCGTCATCCTCGCGCCGCACCTGGTGAAGGCCACGAAAAAATCCGTCGGCCTGCCGCACTGGGACCAGGCGACGGAACGGCAGCGCCGCGACGGCATGTGCTGGAAGGACGAGAATGAAATCTACAACAACGGCGGCGCTTTCAAGCTGACGTGCCGCGATGAACAGGGCGTAATCGTCACCATCATCGCGGACAATTATTACGGTTACTGCAAAAAGGAAGTGAAGACGCAGATCAGCTATGCCGCGAACCTGTTCGGCAACGCGGAGGAGGAACATGCCGGCGGCGCGCTGGTCTTTCCGAGTTACGATCTGGGCGAGGAATTCAGCGGCGATCTCCATGTCCGCCGGCTGGGCCACAATTTCAAGGAAGTGTCGGAGCTGTACGGCGGATTGATGGACTTGAACCCGCAAGGCTACGGCCTGGACAAAAAGAATCCGCTGATCATTTATGTCCCGGAGGATGCGGAGTTTGATCTGCACAAGCAATCGGTCACCTGGACAAACGACACCGGCACACATTCGATAAAATTGCAGCCGGAAAAGACGTACATCCGTCCGTCCGGCTACAAGGTGAAGATGGAGAAGCCCCCGGGCGCGAACCGCGCGTGGCGGTTGGTCGGCACGGCGGCGGAAGGCCTGGTCTGTCACAAGCCCTGTACGGTGTCCGGCGGCGGCAAATCCGAAATCTCCAAACCGATCACCGATGCGATCTTGACCGGCCCGGTGTTTGTCGCGGATCTGAAAAAGGATTTTGACCAGGTTGAGGAATTGATCGACCGCGATTATTCGACCCGTTTCGTGGACAAGGCACATGCGGACCAGCGCACGGTGCTTTCGCCGGAACGTTCACTTGGCTCGGTCATCAAGCTGCTCACGCCGGACGAGCAGGATTATACCGCCGAATACAACACGTGGCTCAAGGCGATCCCGCAATACATCAAAGAGCTGGTCTTCGTGGTGAAGCGCTATTACAAGCCTGACTGGGCCGCGAACTGGCGCGAAAAATTCAGCGTGGACATCGTCAACGGCAAGCCCGGCTACGAATTGAAGCTGAACAACAAGGCGCTCGTCACTACGCGCCTTCGCATCGGTTTCGATGAGGACGGTTCGTGGCGCACGTTCGGCCTGCGGAAAGATTTTTATCCGGCGGTCAAGGTGCAGCTTGAAGATGACATCACCGCCTCGACCCTGGTGCCCGCCGATCGCGTGGAAAATCTGCCGGGTGCGGACAAGGGTTCCGTGCTCAAGTTCGTGCAGAACTGCGAACAGCGCCTGTTCCAGCGTCCCGATGACGCAATCCATCGCGGCTATGACAAAGTCACGGAATCGGATTTTTCGCGCGACGACAATTTCTTTTCCAACTACGAGCCGCTCACGCTGGCGCAGGCGCGGGAACTGGTGGAGGACGCGATCCGTTTCCACGAGTTCACGCCGCCGATGAAAAACCTCATCGAAGATTTTGCGATCCGCGGCACGCCCAGCTACATCGTTTCGTCCGCGAACCCGCGCCTGGTGGACGGCAAGCCGAGCAAGAATCCGCGTTACCTGCAGAAACGTCCCGACCTCGTGAAGGCGGATGAAACCTATGTGGCCGAAATCGGGGCGCGCCTGCGTCGCCGCATTCCGGCAGGGGCAACGGTATTGACGCCCGTGGCCGCCGTGCTGCCTGGTCGCCGCAACAATCCCGCAGAAAAGGGCATCCGCTCGATCGCCTGTTACAATCCAATCCATTTCATGGAGCTGCCGGAATTGTTCATGGAATTCATCTGCAGCATGACCGGCAAATCGCCCTCGACGACGGGCGCGGGTTCCGAAGGCGCGCTGACCAAGGGCCCGTTCAACGCGCTGCCGCCGATCATCGATCTGAACAACGCGCTGGTGTCGTTCATGCTCGCCGGACATAGCGGCTTCGTCACGGCCGCCGGTTATGTCGGGCCGAAGGTGCGCGTGGACCACGACGTGAGCCTGATCGTGCCGGAAGTGTTTTCGCGGATGTCGCCGGAGGAACGCGATCCAAAATTCCTCATCGCGAACCGTTTTCTTGAACGCCTCGAGGATTTCAAGCACGACGGCAAGCCGGTGCTCGCAAGCCGGCTCGGCTGGCGCATCAACGACCGTTTCGTGCATTTCTTTTTCGGCCGCGTGTTCAACCATCCGCACGCCGTCTTCACCGCGGAAATGCTCAAGCCGGAGCTGCAGGACCTGCCGACCTTTGTGGACGGCATGGACAACATCATGGCCACGCAAAAGCGCGTCGCGCAGCAGTATTTCGACGACGGCAGCATCACGCAGGCGTGCCCGCCGCTGCAGGCCCTGCTGCATATCATGCTGCACGACCAATGGAATGGCAAAGGCCTGGGCGACGCGGATTTCCGGAAATTGTTTTCGCGCGAAACTTTGCTCGGGAGCGACTGGTACGCGGCGCGGTTGAAGGCGAAACAAAAAGTGGACCGCGCGTTGTGGAGGCGGCACGTGGATTATCTGAATGCCTTCTTGCGCAAGCCGAGCCATGAGGATGTCGCCGAGCAGATGAAGATCGGCGAGCGCCTCACCCGCGCCCGGAAGGCTTTGGAACAGGTGGAGTCGCCGGATTATTTGAAATGGCTCGCCGGCACGCTCGGCGCCGAGCCGGTGGATAATTATCTGGCGAAAGCTTAAAATCCAAAACCGGATTTTTACTTTTCTAATTCGTCTTGAAGCGAAAAGGAATTAAAAAACTTTTCAAAATCATCACGATGAGGGTTGTCTCGATGAAAAATTATCTGCACCTCGTATAAGAAGCCTTTAACGCAAAAAAGCTTAATGAAGCCTGAAACCCTGCTTTTGCCGCCCACCTCAAAACCAAATTCTTTTCCAGGATAGCCATTAATTGAAATGTTTTTTTCAAATTCAATTTTCCAAGCAGAACGCTTCAAAGCGTCGCCCGTCATTTCTAAAATCTGGTGGGAAGTTAAGTTCGTTGGGCTGCTGCGATAGTCAGTGAAGTTGACTGAATATTCTGTCTCCCAATCAGGACATACAATAACGCGAGAGATCGTAACATTACCCAATTTAGCTTTTACAACAAAATTTGTCTGTTCGGGCAAGCCAGGAAGACAAATCGAAAAACGAAGTTTTTCAGACGAAAACATTTTCCAATTCTCTTTAGGTATGACTGACGGATTTCCCGTCTCATTAGTGCTTTGCCCAAAAGTTGGAACGACAAAAAACGCATAAATTATTCCGACAAATGCAAATTGCTTGAATTTCTCCATGAAAGACATGTTCGTCAATTCACCAGCCGGTACCAGTTATCGCGCTGGTGCGGTTCGTAACCGAGGTCCTTGATGAGCCGGTGCATGTCCGGCACGGTCATGCGGAAGGTGGTGCCGGCCTGGGAAACGACGTTTTCCTCGATCATGATGCTACCAAGGTCGTTCGCACCATATTTGAGCGCGACCTGGCCGATCTCCAATCCCTGCGTGACCCACGAGCTTTGGATGTTCTCGAAGTTGTCGAGGTAGATGCGGCCGAGCGCCTGGGTGCGGAGATATTCGTGCGCGCCGACGGTCGGGGCGCGGAGCTTGGTGTGTTCGGCCTGGAACGTCCAGCAGATGAACGCGGTGAAATGCCCCGCCAGCGGGTTTTCCTTTTTGCGCGCGAGCGACTGGTCCTGCTGTACGCGCAGGCGGTCAAGACTCGCGATGCGCTCATCCATGGTTTCGACGTGGCCGAACATCATGGTGGCGCTGGAATACAGTCCCTGCGCATGGGCGATGTCCATCACCGACAGCCAGTCGTCGCTCATCGCTTTGAGCGGGGCGATGCGTTGGCGGACGCTGTCCACGAGGATTTCACCGCCGCCGCCGGGAATGGAGCCGAGGCCAGCCGCCCGGAAATCGGCGATGATTTTTTCCAGCGGTTCGTTGAAGACTTCGCGGAAATGAATAAATTCACTCGGGCTGAAACCGTGGATGTTGAAATCCGGAAACTTGTTTTTAACGTGCGAAAGCAGGTCGAGATACCACTGCTTCGTCAACTTGGGATGATGGCCGCCCTGCATCAACATCTGGTTGCCGCCGACCGCGATGGTCTCTTCAATTTTTTTGTCGAGCTCCGGCAGGGTGATGACGTAGGAATCATCATCTTTTTCCACGCGGTAGAACGCGCAGAACTTGCAATAGACATTGCAAACGTTCGTGTAGTTCACGTTGCGATCCACGTTGTACGTGACGATTTCATTGCCGCGGTCGTGATAGGCCTTAGCCTTGGCGAGCTGGCGACGGCGGTCGGCGAGCGCGCCGAGTTCCTCGAGCGGCAGGGTGGAAAGGCGTTTGGCCTCGGCCTGGTCGATGCGTTTGCCATCCCAGACCTTTTGCAGCAGTTCGTCGAGTGAAGCGTCGTAGATCACGGTTAAAATCTATTCAAAAATTCGTTGGCGACAAGTCATGGATTCATCGCCGGAACATGCCGGGCATGGCCCCGCCCATCTTGCCCATCATTTTGGACATCTTGCCCATCTTTTTCATCATCGTCTGCATCTGGAAAAATTTGTTCAGCATGGTGTTCAACTCCGCCACGGTCACGCCGCTGCCCGCAGCGATGCGCCGCCGCCGGCTGGCGTTCAAGACCGCCGGGTTCAACCGCTCCTTTCGGGTCATGGCGCAAACCATGCCTTCCATGCGCTTGAATTCCTTTTCCTGCTTGTTGATATCCATCTGCTTCAGCGCCTCGCCGCCGCCGGGCAGCATCTTCAGGATGCTTTCCAATGACCCCAGTTTTTTCATGGCGCGCAGTTGTTCCAGAAAATCCTCCAGCGTGAACTCGCCCTTGCGCATCTTTTCTTCCATGCGCTTCGCATCATCTTCACTAACGGCTTCGGCGGCCTTTTCAACGAGGCTGACGACGTCGCCCATTCCCAGGATGCGTGACGCCATGCGCTCGGGATGGAACGGTTCAAATTCATCCAGCTTTTCACCGACGCCGGCGAACTTGATGGGCTTGCCGGTGACCGACTTCATGCTCAAGGCCGCGCCACCGCGCGCATCGCCATCGAGCTTGGTCAGGATGGAACCGGTGATGTTCAGCGCCTGGTCGAAATGCGTGGCGACGTTCACGGCTTCCTGGCCGGTCGCCGCATCCAGCACGAGCAGGATTTCCTGCGGCTTGACGAGATCGCGAAGGTGGACGAGTTCCTGCACCAGCGGTTCGTCGATCTGCAACCGGCCGGCGGTATCGAAGATGACGACGTTGCAATTGTTTTCCTTGGCGAACACCATCGCCTCGCGTGCGATTTTGAGGACATCCTTTTCACCGCGCTGGATAAAAATCGGAACCTCAACCTGCTTCGCGAGGGTTTCGAGCTGGTCCATGGCCGCCGGACGATACACGTCTGCCGCCACAAGCAACGGGGCGCGACCCTGTTTTTTCAACAACTTCGCCAGCTTGCCGCTCGAGGTCGTTTTGCCCGCGCCATGCAGCCCGACCATCAGGAGGCAGCTCGGGTTGCCGTCCAGCTTGAGCGCGGCATTTTGGGAACCGAGCAAATCGACCAGCTCGTCCGAGACGATTTTGACAATCTGCTGGCCGGGCTGGACGCCCTGGACAACTTCCGCGCCGAGCGCCTTGGTCTTGACGCGTTCGATGAAATCACGCGCCACCTTAAAATTCACGTCGGCCTCCAGCAACGCCATGCGCACCTCGCGCAACGCATCGGAGACGTTGCTCTCGGAAATTTTCCCGAGGCCGCGCAGGTTGCGGAAGGCGTTTTGCAGCTTGGAACTCAACGAATCGAACATCCCCCCATATTAGCGCAGTCCGGGCGGGGGGCGGAGAAAAATTTTTAAACTTGAGAAGCGGGCCGGTTTCGGATTTATTATACAGCCCGCAATTGGTCGGTAGGATACTCAAGTGGCCAACGAGGGCAGACTGTAAATCTGCCGGCTTACGCCTTCACTGGTTCGAATCCAGTTCCTACCACCACCTTTTCTTTGCAGGGGAAAACGGGTTTTGACGGACCGGATCATCGGGCCGCTTTTACCTGGCGGTTTTTTCCAAATGCCCGCCGAAGCCGTAGCGCATGGCCGAAAGCAACTTGTCCTGAAAGCCGGCATCACCACGTGAACTGAAACGCTCGTACAGCGCCGTGGTCAGCACCGGGGCGGGCACGCCTTCATCAATGGCCGCCTTGATCGTCCACCGGCCTTCGCCCGAATCGGAGACGCGTCCGGCAAAATTCACAAGCTTGGAATCTTTTGCCAAGGCGTCCGCCGTCAAGTCGAGCAACCACGACGCGATGACACTGCCGCGCCTCCAAACCTCGGAAATGTCGGCCAGGTTCAGGTCGAACTTGTAGTTTTCCGGGTCGCGCAAAGGCGTGGTCTCCGCGTCGCTTTCGCCCTGCTGCTTGCCGATGTTGGCGCCGCGCAAAATGCCCAAGCCCTCGGCATACGCGGCCATGATTCCGTATTCGATGCCATTGTGAACCATTTTGACAAAATGCCCGGCACCGTTTGGGCCACAGTGCAGATACCCGTGTTCGGAAGTTCCGCCGAGCTTCTTGCGTCTCGGTGTGCGCGGGATAGTGCCGATGCCAGGTGCCAGCGTGGCAAAAATGGGATCGAGGCGCTGAACTACTTTTGAATCGCCGCCGATCATCATGCAATATCCGCGTTCCAATCCCCACACGCCGCCGCTGGTGCCCACATCCACGTAATGAATTCCTTTCGGGGCGAGCTCCTTCGCCCGCCGGATGTCGTCAATGTAACAAGAATTGCCACCGTCAATGAGCGTGTCACCGGCTTCAAGCAACGGCACGAGGCCGGCAATGGTTTTATCCACCACCGCCGCCGGGACCATCAGCCAGATGGCGCGGGGCCTGGCGAGTTTTTTGACCAGGTCCGCGAGGGAAGCTGCGCCGGCCACCTTGCCCCTGGCCAAAACCTTCACCGCTTTGGGCAACTGGTCAAAGACGACGCAGCGGTGGCCGTCTTTGACCAGGCGCCGGACCATATTGGAACCCATCCGGCCCAGGCCGATCATGCCAAGTTGCATAGCAGGTTTTTTCTTCATATCAGGAATGGGAGTCTATGTTGTTTTATCAATAATGAACCAAATCATTTGCATGTGGAGCACGCTGTTTTTCAGGGAACTTTTCAAAGCATGCCGCCACGTGCGAATTAATCTTCCCCATGATGATTGTCATTTCAATGTTTTGATTTTTAAAGAAGATGACATTTTAATCCTCAGAAATTTTTCCATAGGGGATTCACCCCAGGGTGTTTGGATGTATAAACGGGGTGCCTCGCTGTTTTCGGTGGAATGTCTGGAAAGGAACTAAACAGCCGGAGTTGTCTTATTTAAACTTTGGCCAACGACTTCAGTTTGCAAAGAAACTTCCACCCATAAGTATTTTAAAGGGCTTAAAAAAGCATCTACCCGCATTGATGCCTGAAATGCGGGTAGATGAATTTTATAGATTACCGGCAAGTTTGTCGAGTCTGTAATGCAGTGGGTGGCATCTTCGGATAGGCTTTGCAACCCCAGCTTTGCAACACCATCGCTCCACCGAAAACAGCGGGGAACCAGAAATTTTTCCTTGGGTATTCACCCCATGGTGTCTGTATATTCAGGCAGAATATCCTCAGATGGTGAGTCCACCAGCAGTGAAGGTGGGGAAACGCGACGGAAAACCGGCCGTTAAAATTCATCGTAAATTTTCATGGCCTTGACCCGAAGGCTTTCCGGGTGAAGCTTTACACCGACGGAACCAAAGACGATCCGTCGGTACGGCAGGAAATGACCTGCTTCACCCGCTGGAAGACCGAGGAATTATATGGCAACGACGACAAAAACCAACGACCAGCTCGAACCGACAATATTCGTCATTTTTGGCGGCGCGGGCGACCTCACCTGGCGGAAACTTGTGCCGGCCCTGTTCGACCTCTCGCAGGATCGCAGCTTGCCCGAGCAATTCGCGATCATCGTGGTTGACCGCATCAAGCTCGGCGATGACGCGCTGCGACGGCGGTTGCACGACGGCGTCAATCAATTCTCCCGTTTCGGAAAACCCAAGGCTGCCGTCTGGAATCAATTCGCAAAGCACATCCAATATCAGGCGGGCGATTTCAAGAAGCTGCCGACGTATACGGCCCTTGGCAAACAATGCGCGAAGCTGGAAAAGGAATGGGGCACCAAGGCTCACCGCATCTATTACATGGCCACGCCGCCGAGCATGTTTGGTGAAATCCCCAAATACCTGGGCAAGGCCGGTTTGGCAGCCGACCGGGATTGGGCGCGGATCGTTATCGAAAAACCGATCGGCTACGACTTGGAATCGGCGCGGGCGTTGAACGCGGTGCTCGCGGCCAGCTTCAAGGAGTCCCAAATTTTTCGCATCGATCATTATCTCGGCAAGGAGACGGTGCAGAACATCCTGGCGTTCCGTTTTGCCAATCCGCTTTTCGAGCCAATGTGGAACCGTCGTTACATTGATTACGTCACCATCACGGTCGCCGAAACCGTAGGTGTGGAGCATCGCGGCGGATATTACGATCACGCCGGCGCGTTGCGCGACATGGTGCAGAACCATTTGCTGCAACTGCTTTGCCTGGTGGCGATGGAACCGATGGTGTCATTTCAAGCGGACGAAATCCGCAACAAGAAAGTGGACGTGCTTCACGCGGTCCGGCAAATGCACCGCGATGAGGTTTCGCTGTTTGCGGTGCGCGGACAGTATGGGCCCGGCCATCTGGCGGAAAAAAAGGCACCCGGTTATCGCGAGGAAGAAGGCGTTGCACCCGATTCCCAAACGGAGACGTTTGCCGCATTGAAGCTGTTCATAGATAATTGGCGCTGGCAGGACGTGCCGTTTTATCTGCGCACGGGCAAACGTCTGCCGCAACAAGCCTCGGAAATCTCCATCCAATTTCGCGCCGTGCCGCACCAGTCTTTTCCGCCTGAAGCCTCGCCCGGTTGGCAGCCCTCCCGGCTCATCCTCTCAATCCAGCCCGTCGAAGGCATCGTACTGGGCTTTCAGGCCAAATATCCGGGACCAAAAATGCAACTGCGGCCGGTGGATATGCGGTTCAGCTATCGCGAAAGTTTTGCCGCGCCTTCGCCCGACGCCTACGAAACGCTCCTGTGGGACGTCATGAAAAACGACGCCACGCTCTTCATGCGCGCCGACCAGGTGGAAGCGGCTTGGCAATTGTTGATGCCGGTGCTCGAAGCGTGGCAGTCAATTGCACCCAGCGATTTTCCCAATTATGCCGCCGGCACCTGGGGGCCGGAGAATGCCCAAGGGTTGCTCGCTCCCGGACATCGCTGGCCGCTGCCGACCGAGCTGGTAAACAAAGCAAAATCGAAGACGAACCGCAAACTGCAAAAAAAGTCCGCATAGATATTTTCTTAAATAGAAATGTCAGCCAGCTTCAGTCCCATCTTCGATAATGCCTCGCCGCAAGCCGCGGCGATTTCCAACCTCTTCGAAGTCGTGCTGGTCATTTGCGGCGTGATTCTGTTGATTGTCACCGGCATGGTGGGGATCAGTTTGATCCGTTTCAGGCACCGGCCAGGTTCGGCAGAGCCGCCATCATATTTCGGGAACCGGAAGCTGGAGATCATTTGGACCATTGGACCGATACTGATCGTCATCTGGCTTTTCGCCCTCACGGCACGCGGGATGCGTCAATCAGATCCGCCGGCGAACCGGCAGCCGGATCTGATCGTCATCGGCCATCAGTGGTGGTGGGAAGCGCGTTATCCGCAAACCGGGGTGGTGACCGCGAATGAAATTCACATTCCGGCGGGCCGGAAATGGCTCGTGCGCCTGGAATCGACGGACGTAATCCACGATTTTTGGGTGCCGGCCCTGGCGCGCAAAATACAGGTGATTCCCGGCCAGACGAACCACATCTGGCTGGAAGCGAGCCTGCCGGGAACCTACGACGGCACCTGCGCGGAGTACTGCGGCGCGGGACACACGTGGATGCGCTTTTCCGTCATCGCGGAATCGCCGGCGGCGTTCGATGCGTGGCTGGGTGGACAGGAAAAACCCCCCGCCATTCCCGCCACCGATCCGGCGCAGGCCGGCCTGAAAATTTTTCAGACGATGACGTGCATCAATTGTCATTCCCTGCGCGGAGTTTCCATGGCCACCAACGCCGCTCCGGATCTGACGCATCTGGCCAGCCGGATAATTTTAGGCGCAGGCGTATTATCCAATACCGAAACAAATCTGTTTCGCTGGCTGAAAAATCCGCAGGAGTTCAAGCCGGGCTGCTTCATGCCCGATCTGAAATTGACGGACGCGCAGGCGGGCACGCTGACGAGTTATTTGGAGACCCTCCAATGAGCGAAGCGGCTTCAACTCTAATCGCGCTCGAAACGCCCGCCGCCAGTGCGCCGCGCGGACTGTTCAGCTGGGTTGCCACGGTGGATCACAAACGCATCGGCATCCTGTATCTGCTGACCACGCTGGTCTTTTTTGTCCTGGGCGGCATCGAGGCGTTGCTCATGCGCATCCAGCTCGCCCGGCCCAACAATACTTTTCTTTCGCCGGACGCCTTCGACCAGATGTTCACCATGCACGGCACGACGATGATTTTTCTGGTGGTGATGCCGGTGCTGATCGGTCTCGCAAATTATCTCGTGCCGCTGATGATCGGGGCGCGCGACATGGCCTTTCCGCGCCTGAACGCGTTGAGCTTCTGGCTGCTGCCGTGCGGCGGTTTTCTGCTGCATTTCAGCCTGCTCGCGGGCGGCGCGCCCGCAGTTGGCTGGTTCAGTTACGCGCCGTTGAGTGAAACCTCTTATGCCACGACCTCCGGCGTGGATTATTGGACGCTGGCGCTGTTGATACTCGGCGTCGGCTCGGTCGCGGCGTCCATCAACCTGATCGCCACGATTTTGACGCTGCGCGCCCCGGGCCTGACCATCCGGCGCCTGCCCTTGTTCGTCTGGATGATTTTTATCAACTCGTTTCTGGTCATCCTGGCGCTGCCGGCGTTGAACGCCGCGATCGTGATGCTCTTTATTGACCGACACCTCGGGACACATTTTTTTGCGCCGGCGAACGGCGGATCAGCGGTGCTTTGGCAGCACTTTTTCTGGGCGTTCGGACATCCCGAGGTTTATATCATGGCGTTGCCCGCCTTCGGCATCATTTCCGAGGTGATCCCGGTATTCGCACGGCGGCCAATCTTTGGTTATGAATTTGTCGCGGCGTCCACAGTCGCCATCGCCCTCTTGAGTTTCGGTGTTTGGGCGCATCACATGTTCGCCGTGGGCCTAGGGCATCCGATGGATCTGTTTTTTGCCGCGACCAGCATGATGATCGCGGTGCCGACGGGCATAAAAGTTTTTGCCTGGAGCGCGACGATGTGGGGCGGGGCGATCCGCTTGACGACGGCGATGCTCTTTGCCGTGGCTTTTCTGATCCAGTTCACGATCGGCGGATTGAGCGGAATCACCTTTGCAGTTGTGCCGATCGATTGGCAGGTGACCGGCACATATTATCTGGTGGCACATTTTCATTATGTGCTTTTCGGCGGCACCTTTTTCGCGGTTTTTGCCGGGCTTTATTATTGGTTTCCAAAAATCACCGGACGGATGCTGTCCGAACGGCTGGGCAAACTGAATTTCTGGACGGCGCTGATCGGTTTCAACACGGCGTTTTTCGTGCAACATTTTCTCGGCCTGATGGGAATGGCGCGGCGGACTTATACTTATCCCAATCTGCCGGGCTGGGGTTTGCTGAATATGATCTCCACCATTGGCGCGTTTTTGCTCGGTGTCTCGGTGCTGGTCTTGTTGTGGAATATCATTGCCAGCCTGCGTCACGGCAAACCGGCGGGTGACAATCCGTGGCAGGCATGGACGCTGGAATGGGCCACGACCTCGCCGCCGCCGGTGCAAAATTTTGACCGCGTGCCGCCCATCCGCAGCCGGCGGCCGCTATGGGATCTGGCGCATTCGGAAAATCCCGATCCCATCGTCGGCGGTGCCGCCTCACAGGACGGATTCATCCTGGAAAAAAACCGTGTGGGCATCGTCAGCTTTCTGATCACGGAAGGTGTTTTCTTTCTCATGCTCATTTTGGCTTATCTCTATTACAACAATCACGCCATGAACGGGCCGACGCCCACGAGCATGTTGGACCCGCGAAGAACCGGGATTTACACTCTGTGCCTGCTGGCGAGCAGCCTGACCATCTGGCTCGCGGAAAGAAAATTGCGGGCAGGAAAATCTTCCGCGTTTCGCTGGCTGCTGGCGCTGACCATCCTGCTTGGAACCGTTTTTATTTTTGGCCAAAGCCGCGAATATCTCCGCATCTTCCACTCCGGGGTCATGGTCAACTCTAATTTGTTCGCGACCACCTTTTTCACCCTGACCGGCTTTCATGGCCTGCATGTGTTCGTCGGGTTGATCGCGTTGCTGATTCTCATGTGGCTCGCTTTTGCCGGAGATTTCAAGCTAGGCCGCATCGAGGCCGTAAAATCCATCGGGCTGTACTGGCACTTTGTGGACGCCGTCTGGCTCGTAGTGTTTTCGGTGATTTATTTAAGGCTGCTTATATGAATACCCAACAATTTTTGATTTCCGCCTGGAACTGGAACCCGTGGGTCATCGCAGTTTGCGTCGCCAACATTTTAATTTATAGCGCGCGGAATCGTTTCCGTTTCAATCGAAAAACCGGCTGGCTGTTGGCGGGCACGATCATGTTCTTTCTTACCCTGGCATCGCCGATTGATACCCTGGCCGACGGATATCTATTCAGTGCGCATATGTTGCAACATCTGCTCCTGCTGTTAATCATACCGCCGCTGATTTTATTGAGCCTGCCAACTGCGCCTCTACCCGGTCGTTTTCAAAATAGCCGTTGGAGATGGTTAGATTGGATTGTACGTCATCCGGTGGCCGGCTGGTTTTTGGGTGTGGGCGGTATGTGGCTGTGGCACGCGCCCACGCTTTGCAATGCCGCCATTTCGAATGTGTGGGTTCATCGTTTGCAATATGTCTCGCTGCTTTTGATGGGCTTTGCCTTCTGGTGGCCGGTCATCGGGCCGTGGACCAAACAACGGTTATCGCCGCTCGCAGGAATCATTTATCTGTTCAGCGCGTGTATCGGCTGCACCGTTCTGGGAATCATCGTCACGTTTGCGTCCGTGGAAGTCTGCTCGATCTATCTTCATCCCATGGACCGGCTCGGCATCTTGCCGCTCATTCAAGATCAATGGGGACTGACGCCCGCCAAGGACCAGCAACTGGGCGGCTTGTTGATGTGGGTTCCCGCGTGCCTGATTTATTTCTGCGGAATTTTCGGGCTGTTCGCCCGCTGGCATGGTGAGATGGGCGACGAAGTCGTGGTTCCTGAAACGCCAACGACCAAAACCCTTATTGAAAAACCTCGTGGACATTGAAACTCCAAAACCTGCGCCGCCGGAATCACATCCGGGATGGACTGTCCTGCCGCCGGAAAAGCTGCCGGAGCCGGGCGTTTGGCCTGTAACCATGGCACTGGGAATCACTTTTTTGGTTTGGGGACTGGTCACTTCGCTGATAATTACCGGCGTCGGCGTCGTGTTGTTCGCCGTCGCTCTGGCCGGATGGATCCGGGATATTCGTCATGAAAGAACCAAACACTGAACCCGCGTCAACCGGCTGCCCGTCCTCACCGGCGGAACTTTCGCGGCGAAGATTTTTGGCGCGTTTAAGTCTGGCCGTTGGCGGCGCCGGGGCGTTGATTGTGACGGTGCCGCTGATGGGTTTTATTCTGGCTCCGTTTTTTGGACGCAAGCAGGAAGTCTGGCGTTCGGTCGGAAAAATTGAATCCTTCAAGATCGGCGAAACGACGGCGGTCCAATATGAAGACGCTTCGCCGCTGCCGTGGGCGGGCGTGACGGCGCGCAGCGCGGCGTGGCTGCGTCGCGTGAATGCGGACACCTTCATCGCCTTTTCCATCAATTGCACGCATCTCGGTTGTCCGGTCCGGTGGCTGGCGGAAGCCAACTTGTTCATGTGTCCCTGCCACGGCGGAGTTTACTATGAGGACGGAACCGTGGCCGCCGGGCCGCCACCGTTGCCCCTGCCGCGCTATCCCGTGCGCGTAAAAGATGGGGACGTGCAGATCCAAACGGCGCCCATTCCCATCACCAAATAAATGAGTTTGAAACGAATTTACCATCGCGTGCTGGCCTGGGTGGAAGACCGCACCGGCCTGCCGGGAATGATCGGCCGGACCGCGCGGCATCTCGTGCCGCCGGACGCCAAATGGTGGTATGTCTTCGGCAGCGCCACGCTGTGCGCCTTCATGATCCAGGTGGTCACCGGGGTGGCGCTGGCCTTCGCTTACATCCCCTCGGCCAGCGAAGCTTACTCGACGCTTCATTTCATCAGCGACCAGGCGCCATTCGGACATTTCCTGCGCGGGCTCCATTACTACGGCGCATCGGCCATGGTTTTGATGGTGGGCCTGCACATGGCGCAGGTTTTTTTGGCCGGCTCCTACAAATTTCCCCGCGAACTGAACTGGGCGACCGGCGTGCTGTTGTTGGGCTTCACCCTGGTCATGGGTTTTACCGGCCAGCTCCTGCGCGGGGATCAAAACGCCGTGTGGACCGTGGTAGTGGCGGCGGAACAAGCCGGGCGCGCGCCATTCATCGGCCAATGGCTCGCGCATTTTATTTTGGGCGGCGACACGGTCGGCGGCGCAACCTTCACCCGGTTTTTTGCGATCCACGTTTTCATCATGCCCGGGTTCATTTTTGCGTTTGTCGGCCTGCACCTTTGGCTGGTCCTGCGCCACGGAATTTCCGAGCCGCCCGTCGCCGGCAAACCGGTTGATCCCAAAACCTATCGGGCGGAATACAAGGAACTGATCAAAAAGAAGGGAAAACCGTTTTGGCCGGACTCGGCCTGGCGCGATGTGGTCTTTTGCGTCGCAATGATCGCGGTCATCGCCGCGCTGGCGCTGATTTACGGCGGGCCGCCATTGGGAAAACCACCCGACCCCAGCATCACCACGGCCAGTCCACGGCCCGACTGGTATTTGATGTGGTATTTTGCGGTGCTCGCCCTGATGCCGCCCGGAACGGAACAATATTTTCTGGTGTTCGGCCCGCTGATCGTGGGGATCATTTTGATCGCGCTGCCGTTTGTTTTCAATCGCGGCGAACGCAGCCCGCGCCGGCGGCCTTGGGCCATCGCCGTCGTAGTGATGACCGTGGTGATGATCGCGACGATGTGGGTGGCGGCCGTGAAATCACCATGGTCGCCCAATTTCAATGCGCAGCCATTATCGGCCTCCGTTGTGGGCGCGACCAACGGACCGGTCTTCATCGGCGCGCAATTATTTCACGACAAGGGCTGCTTGAACTGCCATTGGATTGCGAATGACGGCGGCCGTCGCGGACCGGATTTGACCGCCGTCGCCGACCGACTGTCGAAAAACCAGATGATTTTGAAAATTGCCAATGGCGGCGTGAACATGCCCGCGTATGCCGCGAATCTCACGCCCGCAGAGATGGACGCGCTCGTGGCGTTTTTGCAATCACGCAAAAGCCAACGTCCATGATTCCCGGATGGCCGCTTTAGAGCATTTTCAAAAATGTTATAGCCGTCGTGATCGCCGAGCGCTGCCCCCTCATCCTGACCTTTTCCCCCCGAGGGGGAGAAGGAAATCGCTCCGGTTTTAAGTACGATTTTGAGTTATTCAGCCGCTGCCCTTCGTATAAGAATAGGAGCGTCAACGGCTATGACTTTTCTTAAACTGCTCTAAACGCGCGACTTTCAAGAGGATGGGTTCTTCTGCTTCATGGGGAGAACACCCCATAGGAACCGGGCCGTGGAATGTTATCCTGTGGTCATGAACTTATTATTACTCGTGGTTGTGCTGCTTCTCTTGTTCGGTGGCGGCGGATTTTATCTGGGCGGACCGGTCATCGGCGGCAGCGGGCTTGGCCTGATTCTCTTGATCTGCCTCGTCATCTATTGCATGGGCGGATTTCGCGGCTCGAAAAGATAGGCGATCATCCAGCCCCGGGGTTTCCCCCCATGACGAATCATTATTTGACTCCGTAGCATTTTCGAATAATGGTCGGCTGAACAGTTTAACATCAACAAAACACACATATGAAATCGATCGTTCCAATATCAGCAATCACCCTTCTGGCCGCCCTGGTGCTGGCGGGTTGCAGTCAAAGCGGTTCCGGCAATTCACCCGGTGACACCACCACCAATTCAAGCACGAGCCTCACCAATTTGATGGCAACGAACAGCCTGCAGAGTATCAACGCGCCCGACACCAACGTCCTGTTGAATACGAATGTGTCCGGCAGCACCAATTAATAATTGGCAGCGGTCGTGGTTCGCACCGTAGAACACCCCATGGCGCGGAGACGGAACCGGGCATAGTCTGGAAAATATGAATACAAAAATGACTTCGTTTTGGTCGGGATCGGCGCTGGCCCGCATGGTCAGACAGTTCACCCCGGTGCTCGCAGGTTGTGGAGCGATTGCTCTGCTGGCCGGTTGTGCCGCGCAACCTGATTCGCATACCGTTTATTCGCCACCGCCGCTGGTGCCAACCCGCTCGGTGACGACGACCACCACCACGACGACCCCGGACACGGTTCCCGGTGCGCTGGTCGGAAGCCCGAACGCGGTCCTGGTGACCACGACCACGCCGGACGGAAACATCAGGATTGTCACCACCGCACCCCCGGCCCTGCAGTCGGACGTCGTGCTGGCTCAACCCTCGCCCAACTACGTTTGGATTGCCGGCTACTGGACGTGGCGCGACGCCGGATATCGCTGGGTGTCGGGTCATTGGGAACTTCCGCCGCGTTCCAATGCCGTATGGGTCGCGCCGGTCTGTCTGCCGCAAGGCAATGGTTATCGATTTACCGAAGGTTATTGGAATTGAACCGGCCGCATTAAATGTCAAGTCGCGTCCGGCATTGTCCCCATCGGCAGGTGCAACACCATCCGCCGGAAGACAACTAAAACAGCATTAAAATCCGTTTATGACCAGAATTATACGAGCATTGATCAATATTGTGGTGGGCACGATCGAACTGCTTCTGACATTCCGGCTGATATTCAAGTTTTTGACCGTGAATCCGGAGACGCCATTCGTTGCCTGGATTTATAAGGTCACGGCCCAGCTGGTGGCGCCTTTTGCCAAAATTCTTCCGGACTGGAAATTTTCAGGTTTCGTGGTCGATTTTGCCACCGTGGCCGCGCTGATCGTGTTTGCCCTGGCCGGCAGCCTGCTTTTGATGATTTTTTCCTATCCTCGCAAAGAAACTGCCCCGGTGGTGGTGGTGGCCCCCGATGCCTAGTCCGTGGTTGCAGGGAATTGGGGAGGCGTCCTCGTGATCGAGAAAAACTCATCTGTGAAAACAGCTCCTTCATATGTTCTGACCATCAACGGCGGCTCTTCGAGCATCAAGTTCGCGTTATATGAGGCGGTCAATCCGCTAAAACGCGGACTCTATGGAGCGGTTGATCGTGTCGGTTTGAGCGGGACCAGCCTGACATTCCATGACCCGGCAAGGAAACAAGCGAAAAGCTTCAAACTCGCCGCTGCCGATCATAAATCCGCCGCGAATTCCCTGCTCGACTGGCTCGAAACTCAAATCGATTTCAAAACGGTACGCGGTGCGGGACATCGCGTGGTTCACGGCATGAAACATACCGAGCCGGAGATGGTCACAAAAAAGTTGCTGGATGAACTGCGGCGCATCAGCCCGAACGACCCGGATCATCTGCCGCGCGAGATCGAACTCATTGAGACGTTTCGCCAGCGTCATCCGAAGCTGCCGCAGGTTGCGTGCTTCGATACGGCGTTTCACCGGACCATGCCGCGCGTGGCCAAACTGCTGCCGATTCCGCGACGCTTCGACCGCAAGGGGATTCAACGCTACGGCTTCCACGGTTTGTCTTATGCCTATCTGACGGAAGAACTCGCGCGCCTCGGCGACCCGGCGGCAAAAAAAGGCCGCGTCATTCTCGCCCACCTCGGCAACGGCGCGAGCCTGGCCGCCGTGCGCAATGGTAAAAGCATTGATACCAGCATGGGCTTCACGCCGACGGCGGGATTGGTGATGAGCACCCGTTCGGGCGATCTGGATCCCGGCCTCGCGCCCTACCTGGCACGCACGGAAAAAATGACCACGCAACAATTTTATAAAATGGTCAACCAAGAGTCCGGGTTGCTGGGTGTATCGGAAACCACCCCGGATATGCGCGACCTGCTGGCATATCAAAAAAAGGACGTGCGCGCGGCGGAAGCCGTGGCGTTGTTTTGTTATCAGGCGAAAAAGTGGATCGGCGCTTACGCGGCCGCGCTGGGTGGATTGGATACCCTGGTTTTCTCCGCCGGCATCGGTGAAAACTGCCCGGCCGTTCGCGCCCGCATTTGCGAAGGACTCGGTTTTCTCGGCCTTGAACTGGACCAGTCGCGCAACGCGCGGTCGGCGGCGGTGATCTCCAGAAATTCCGGCGGCGTCACCGTTCGCGTCATTCACACGGACGAAGAGTTGATGATTGCCCGTTCGGTTTTGCGCGCCCGCCCGTGTGACACCTCCATCAAGGTCGCTTTGCGGTAGGGTTTTACCCCATCGTGCCGTTCGGTGCCGCCGTTATCATTAAATAGTCATGCCCCTTGCACCGCCTCCTGCCGCACCTGCCGTGGTCGACGCTGCAGCGAAAGAGTCTCCCGACGGTCTTGCGAGCGATGAGGCCCGCCTTCGATTGGGAAAGGCGGGGCCAAATTCCATGCCCGACATGTCATCGCATCCGGCGCAAAGAGCGATTGAGAAGCTGTGGGCCCCGATTCCCTGGATGCTGGAAGCAGCGATTGTGCTGGAACTGGTGCTCGGCAAGTATGTTGAAGGCGGAATCATCACGGTGCTCCTGTTATTCAATGCCGCGCTTGGCTTCTTTCAGGAAGGGCGTGCCCAGGCAACCCTCGCCGCCTTGAAGAAGCGGCTGGCACTGACAGCCTCGGTCCGCCGCGACGGTGCCTGGAAGAACGTCCCCGCTGCCGGCCTGGTGCCCGGTGACATCGTGAAGCTCTCACTTGGTGGCGTTGTGGCCGCGGACGTGAAGCTGACCGGAGGGAATATCCTGCTCGATCAATCCATGCTCACCGGTGAGTCCATCGGCACCGAAGCGGGTCCGGGTTTTCAAACTTTTGCCGGGGCGCTGGTGCGCCGCGGCGAAGCAGTCGCACAGGTCACGGCGACGGGAATCAACACCAAATTCGGTCGCACGGCCGAGCTGGTTCGCATGGCCCATGTCGTCAGCTCACAACAGCACGCCGTGTTACGCGTGGTGCGCAATCTCGCAATATTTAACGGTGTCCTGATCATCTTATTGGTGACGTATGCGCTGGCCCATTCGATGCCGGTGCGCGAAATCATCCCCATGGTTTTAACGGCGGTTCTGGCTTCAATCCCCGTGGCGCTGCCGGCCACGTTCACACTGGCGAGCGCATTGGGAGCAAAGGCGTTGGCCCGCAAGGGCGTCCTGCCAACACGCCTATCGGCCGTGGATGAGGCGGCCTCAATTGATGTACTGTGCGCCGACAAAACCGGGACGCTCACGTGCAATCAACTATCGGTGACGTCAGTCTTTCCAATGCCGGGCTTTGATGAATCGCACATACTGACGATGGCGGCGCTCGCCAGTTCCGATGGCGGACAAGACCCGGTGGATGGGGCCGTTCGCTCTGCCGCAGCCCAAAAAGTTACCGCAAATCCGCCAAAATTATCCCGGTTTGAACCCTTTGATCCCGCTACAAAAATGTCCGGGGCAACCGCGACCGATACGAATCTCGGAACCGTGCGCATCATCAAGGGTGCCTTCGCCGCCGTAGTCCTGCTCGCGGCTCCTTCACCCGGCGCGACGGTGGCGGCGAATGAATTGGAAGGAAAAGGATTTCGCGTGCTGGCGGTGGCGGCGGGGCCGCCGGCGGCGATGCAGCTCCTGGGATTGATTGCGCTCAGCGACCCGGCCCGTGAAGATTCCGCCGCCCTGGTCACGGAGCTGAAATCACTCGGTATCCGCACGGTGATGGTGACGGGTGATGCTCCGGCCACGGCGGCGATTGTCGCCCATGCTGTCGGTCTTGATGGCGCGGTGTGTCCACCCGGAACGATGCCCGACAAAGTTCGTCCGGAGGATTTCGTCGTGTTTGCCGGCGTGCTGCCCGAAGACAAATTCAAACTGGTAAGGGCGTTCCAAAAAACCGGCAGCATCGTGGGCATGTGCGGCGACGGTGCCAACGACGCTCCCGCCCTCCGGCAGGCGCAAATGGGAATCGCGGTATCAACTGCGACGGATGTCGCCAAGTCCGCCGCCGGCATGGTGCTGACGGATCCCGGACTCACCGGCATCGTTTCCGCCGTCAAGGAAGGGCGGATTACATTCCAGCGCATTTTGACCTACACGCTGAATTCCATTACCAAGAAAACCGTGCAGGTGCTGTTCCTGGGCGCCGGTCTCGTCATGACCGGGCACGCGATCTTGACTCCCATGCTGATGATACTAGTGATGATGGTGGGTGATTTGCTCGGGATGTCATTGACAACCGACAACGTCCAACCTTCCTTGCTGCCTAATACCTGGCACATCGGCAAACTGACGATTGCCGGCATCTTTATGGGTGTTTCCGAACTGATGTTCTGCGTCGGCGTTCTTGCGGTCGGACATTTCTGCATAGGTTTGGACATCGCCACCTTGCAGACGTTGGCGTTCGTCGTGTTGGTGTTCGGAAACCAGGCATCCACCTATGTCGTGCGCGCCCGTGGAAGAATCTGGTCAGCCCCTCACCCCAGCCGCTGGGTTGCGTTGTCCTCGGTCGCCGATTTGTTGATCGCCTTGACACTGGCCGGAGGCGGCTGGCTGATGATGCCATTGCCGTTCCGGGTATTGGGCGGCGTGCTGGTTGGGGCGGTCGCCTTTGCCTTCGCTTTAGATTTGGTGAAGGTTGCGGTATTCCGTCGATTAAAAATCGCGTAAATCGCAAAGAGAAAGCGACTGCGAATTTTGAAAGGAGTATTTATGGGGTGTTCACCCCATTGTTCGCCGTGTCCCGTGCGGGCATTTTTCAAGGTGGTGCCATGTGACCGCCGAATTCGAAATTTTCAATGAAACCCAACACCCTTGCCCCTGAACTGCTCCAAAAGATGGACGCTTACTGGCGCGCCGCCAATTATCTGTCGGTCGGCCAGATTTATCTCTTCGACAATCCGCTGCTGAAGCGGCCGCTGGCCCTCGCCGATGTGAAGCACATGTTGCTGGGACATTGGGGCACGACGCCGGGGCAAAATTTCATTTACGCGCACCTGAACCGGGTCATCAACAAATATGACCTCGACATGATTTACGTCTCCGGTCCGGGACACGGCGGGCCGGCGGTCGTGGGCAACACCTACCTGGAAGGGACCTACAGCGAGATTTATCCGGACATCAGCCAGGATGAAGCCGGACTGCGAAAGCTATTCCTCCAGTTCTCATTTCCCGGCGGCATCCCCAGTCACGCGTCGCCGGAATGTCCGGGATCTATTCACGAAGGCGGTGAACTGGGTTACTCGCTCAGCCACTCGTTCGGCGCGGTGTTCGACAATCCCGGTCTCATCGTCGCCTGTGTGGTCGGCGATGGCGAGGCCGAGACCGGCCCGCTGGCCACGGCGTGGCATTCCAACAAGTTTCTCGACCCGGCCACGGACGGCGCGGTGCTGCCGATCCTGCATCTCAACGGTTACAAGATTTCCAACCCGACCGTGCTCGCCCGCATCACCCGCGAGGAATTGGAACAGTTGCTCCGCGGTTATGGATGGACACCCTACTTCGTCGAGGGGCATGAGCCCGGACTGATGCACGAAACCATGGCCTCCACGCTCGACACGGCGGTGGAGCAGATCAAAAGAATCCAGGAGGATGCCCG
>DATHOG010000089.1:0-4994 GCA_035485115.1 Candidatus Sulfotelmatobacter sp.
ATCATTCTGCGTCCACGCCCAGTTTCCATTTGCAGAAGCAGCCCAGGCGTTGGCGTTGATCGTGATGAAGGTGTTGCAAGCCGCGTTAACTTCGGAGGTGCTGGTAGCACCGAAACGATAGCTGGCCGGGCCGTTAAGGGCGGCGGTGCTGCCCTGATTGCCGATGTTGCAGTCGCCGGAGAGAATCTGCTGCGGGTCGGAGTCGGTGAAGGCATCACCATTGATGAAATAGCTGATGCGCGTAGCATTAGCGGGCGAGGTCGGCGCCGTTGTGGTAGTGGTTGACGTGTTGTAGAGCGCACCGCAGCTCCAATTAGACGCATAGGTGTCACGGATGGAGTCCGACGGGCAATACAGGATTTTTGCCGTGGAAAGTTCGTTGGACATCGATTGGAATGCCGCACCGGAGCTGTTGACGCCGGAGTTCCAAGCAGCAGCCGCTCCACCACTGGCGCAAAACTCCTTGGCACCGCCTGAAGAAGTGCTGACACCCATCGGGAACTTGTCGCCGTTGTCACCTTCCCAGACCTTGAACGCCAGGCCGACTTGCTTCTGGGCGTTGGCGCAGCTGATTTTCTGGGCCTTTTTCTTGGCCGCCGCGAGTGCGGGCAGCAACATGGCCGCGAGAATCGCGATGATGGCGATCACGACGAGAAGCTCGATAAGCGTGAAAGCGAGTTTTTTCTTTTGATTTTTCATAGTTTGTTGTTTTTCGTTGTTAAAGTCCGGGGGACAGAGCCACGAAACCTACTCGAAGCATCGTGGCTGTCAAACGGATTTCTGAGCCATCTTAAGCAATACCAATGCCAGCCAAAAATTCCTTAAAAACACCAATAAATCTGCATTGCAAGATGTTGCTCAAGGCTGAATGCGTGAAAATTTCACGCAGTGTGCGTGAGATTCACGCAAGGCCGAAAAGTTATTCGCAAAAACGGTCAACTGCGAGGCAGTTTTTCCTCCACCATCTCGCACAGGACGTGATACAAAACCTTTTGTCCTTCCTGGATTCGCGCCGTCACGCTGCCCGCCACGATGAGATCAATTGTCGCGATGCCCTTCGTGAACCCCCCGTCGCGGCCCAGCAGCGCGATGCTGTCCACGCCTTTCCTCCTGGCCTCTTCAAGCGCCCGGACGACGTTCTTTGATTTGCCGCTGGTGGTGATGACAACGAGCACATCGCCCTTTTCCGCGAGCCCCCAGACCTGGCGGGCAAAGATTTCATCCGCGTGATAATCGTTGCAGACGGCGGTCATGAACTCGCCGTTCGCCGTGAGCGAAATCGCCGGATACGGCCGGCGATCGTTTTGGAAACGGCAGAGAAATTCCGTGGCCAGATGCGTGGCGTCTGACGCGCTGCCGCCGTTGCCGCAGACCAGGATCTTTTTTCCGGAGATCAGCGCCCTCGAAAGCAGCTCCGCCGCCTGCGCCAGCGGCGCCTCGAGCGCGGACAGGTTTTTCAACGTTGCGATGGAATCGTCAATGGCGCGTTGCAAGTGACTCATGGGTCAAATGAAACCACAATCGGCAAAAATGGGAAATGCTGAAATGCAAACACCTTGAATTTTTTCCGCATTAAAATAATTTCAGGCCATGCCGATCTACGAATTCCATTGCGAAAAATGCGGGGAAAACAGCGAAATCCTCGTGCGCACATCCGACTGGAGCGGGACCAGATGCCCGCACTGCGGTTCATCCAAACTGGACAAGAAGTTTTCCACCTTCGCCTCCACCGCCGCTGGCGAAAGCGCGCCCGCCAAAAAATCCGGCGGCGGGCACAGTTGCGGCGGACATTGCGGCTGCCACTGACATCTACCGGCTGCAGATTTGCTTTGCCGATATTTTTGTAAGGTCTTCCACCGTCCAGTCGGCCCCGCACTTGTTTAATTCCTCGAACTTCGCGCCGCCGGTCGCCACCGCCAGCGTCTTCGCGCCGATGAATTTGCCGCACTTCACGTCGAATTGCGTATCACCGATGACGATGACTTCGTGCGGCTGCAGGTTCGGGTCCAGCACGCGCCGCCCGCGACCGAGCGCCGCCACGGCAATATGATTGCGCTCCTCGTGGTCGTCCGCAAATCCGCCGAAGATGAATTGCTCCCAAAGATTGAAATGACGCAGCTTGATTTCCGCACCGAGCCGGATGTTCCCGGTGAGCAGGCCGAGCATCGGCGGCTCCGGCAGGTCGAGCAGCTCATTGACAAACCGCGTTACCCCCGCGCATGCCGCGCCAGTGCTGTGCGCGAGGACATGGGCGAGCAGGTATGGATAACTTTCAAAAAAACGGGAGAAATTTTCGTGCGATTCCGGCACCCCATGGATTTTAAAAAATTCACGGACCAGGCTCACATCGGTGCGACCGGCGAATTTCATCTTCTCCGAGCCGTGCTTGAGGCCGAAGACATGTGCGAACGTGAGCGCAAACGCCTTCGTGCCCGCGCCGCCCGTGAGAACGAGCGTGCCATCAATATCAAAGAGAACCAGTCGAACCATGCCGCGCGGAAGTTAAATTTATTTCTCGCCGCTGGCAATGAAGTTTCTGGGCGCCCGGATTGCCTTCAATGAATAATTTTTAAATCAACTTCTTCCCAGTTTCATGATTCCGTTCACGGCGCGGACCGCGCGTGGTAGAAGCGGAGCGGAAGATTGTTCGTGTCCTTGAAGATAAAGGGCGAGGCGTTGGTGACGACGGGCACCCAATTGGTCATGGAGAGGTTGGTGCTTACCTCCACGGCGTAGGTGTAATGTGCCGCTCCGGTGACGGTGAACTGCAACTTGTTGGTCTGGAACGTAACCGCGCCCAGCACCGGCGGCACGACGACGATGTTGTAGTCGCCAAAGATGGGGTAATGGTCGCTGCCGATGAAGGTATTGCCGCTGCCCGTGCCGGCTTCCTGCAGGTCAGTGTAAACGGTGGTGGCGTTGGGCGTGGTGCTGACGAGGTCGTGCAGGGAGCCGTTGGAGGGACTGGTGGAGGAGGAACCCCGCGGCGTGGAACCGTCGTTGCCAAAGGTTTCGAAGGCGTAGGGATACTTCGCCGCAGGGAAATTGAAGGGGTCATACGGATCGGCAGTGTCGGGCGCAAGCTGCACCCCGCCGTTGATATTGTAGGCGGCATACATCAGGGCGTTCGGTAACTGAATGTCCAGACGCGAGGACATGGCGTAGGAGCCTTCCGTGGCGTCGTCATAGAAATAGGTGAAAACATCCGGGGTATCATTGGTGAAGGTGAAGGTGGTGGGCGGCACGGTCTTGGAAACGGGATCATAAGCCTCAGTCTCGTTGGCGTTCGCCCAGATAAAACTGTTGTCGGCCCAGTTGATGCCGTCGGAGGTTACCTGCCCCGTAAGGCATTTGTAGGCGTTCTCGTAGCTGCCGTTAAAAAGGTTCCAGTCACCGCCGTAGAGGATGTGGGAGCCGGAAGGCAGCTTGTATTTGGCATCGCTGCGGACTTCCTGGGCCTCGGCGTAGCGGGCGTCGCCATTGGTATTGTCGCTGGTACTGCGCGCGTGGCTGACGTAGAAATAAAAATCGCAGTTGGTGCCGTAACCAAGCGGTCGGAGTTGGTAGCACATCGGGGAACGATCAGGACCGTTCACACCGCCGCCAACGTTGTGGGCCGTAGTATAGAGGCCGTCGGATTGGAGCAGCACGTTATCTCCGTCCGGCAGACAACGCGCGGAGACGACCTGCACGGAATTGGTGCGGTAGATGAGCCCGTCCGGCCCGCCGCCGGAGTTGGTGTCCTTGGTCAAATCGTTTGTGTAGGTGCCGGGGCCGTAGATGGCGTTGAGCTGCACGCAGAAGTTGGAGAGCGTGGTGGAGTTCAATTCCTCGCAACTCATCACGTCCACGGGTTGCGTATTGGTGCCGAGGTGATGTAGCCCGATGGCCTCAACCACAGTCGGCAGGCTGTGGTAGGAATTGGTGATGTTGCCGTCACTATTTTGGTCGGAGCAGTCAATGTTGTAAGAGACGATGCGGAGGGTTTTACCGGATACGCCGGCGGCGCAAATCAAAATCGCCAGCACGGCGCAAAAAATCGGTTTCATTATTCAACTTTGTTTGATTTTCCCATGCTCCCGATTATACATCACTTGTGAAAAATTTTCACCTGTGAGATTTTTGCAAGGACATCACCGGGTTTTCAGCAGAAAAAACCGTTGCGACGCACCCGGGCTGTAAACGTTCGTGGCGGTGAAGCTGAAATTTCCGGCGGTAGCGGTGTTGCTGGCGACGGCGGTCCAATTTGTCAGCGCGGAATTCAAATTGGTGTTCATCAGCACAAAATAAACCGCATTGGTGATGCCGTTGGTCACGGACAGGGCCAGGTTTGTTCCCGAGAGTTTTGCACTGGTTATTTGCGGCGCTGGCATGGGGATCGTGTAATCGGCCACCACCGGCAGATGGTCGCTGGCGTCGGTGAGGTCGAGTAAAATTTGCGAGGCTGAAATGAACACGGGGCCGTTCGTTACCAACCGGTTATTGAGCGCCGTGTCCGTGCCGGAATTCACGCTGGTCTGATACGCGGTCGTACCGTTGTTGCCGAATCCATGATAAGTTCCCGGCACGAGCGCCAATCCACCGGTGATGCCAGTATAAACATTCGTCGTCATCACCTGGAAGTCGTCGCGGTATTGCAAATAAGTGTCTTCTTCCGTCAAATCAACGGTGGGACCGTCATCAAAGTTGGTCGCCATGCTGGCCGTTGGATTCAACGGGTCAACCAGCTGGTTGGTCCCGGGCGCGGTGAGCGTGACGAACATCTGCTCGCTGGCGTCGCCGGTATTGAAATCACCGGTGTGCAGGATTCTCGCCGTGCGCGGCAGCGTTGTCACCATGTTGCTGCGGACGATGAATGCCTCGCCGGCGCGGGAATTGGTGTTGTTCGCCGTGGTGTTCGCGCCGGATTTGTAATGGCTGACGTATAGGTAAAAAACATTGCTGCTATTGGTCGCCACCCCGGCGGGCGCGAATTGATAGCGCATCACTTCACG
>DATHOG010000090.1:0-5428 GCA_035485115.1 Candidatus Sulfotelmatobacter sp.
CCCAGATGAACACGACCATGAAGAAAAGCATTTTTACCAGGAACACCAGGATGCTCGCCAGCCCCATCCAGACCGAGGTCGCCGGCTGGTCCAATCCCCAGAACGGCAGCGTCCAGCCGCCGAAGAACAACGTCACCATCATCGCCGAGGACGACACCATGTTTGAATATTCGGCGAGGAAAAAGAGCGCGAACTTCATCGAGCTGTATTCCGTGTGGTAGCCGCCGACCAGTTCGGTCTCGGCTTCCGGCAGGTCGAACGGCGTGCGGTTTGTTTCCGCGAATGACGCCACCATGAAGATGATGAACGATATCGGGGAATAGATTGCCAGCCAGCCGTGCGTGGCCTGCCAGGAGATGATCGCGCCCAAATTCAGACTGCCGACGATCAGCAGCACCGGGATCACCGACATCCCCATGGAAATTTCATACGAAATCATCTGCGCGCTCGAACGGATGCCGCCGAAGAACGGATATTTCGAATTCGCCGCATAACCCGCCAGCACGATGCCATACACGCCCATCGAAACGATGCCGAACGTATACAGGATGCCGACGTTCAGATCCGCGATCACCATCTTCTGCGAACCGATCTGCGAACCGAAGGGGATGACCGCCACGGTCAGCATCGCCGGGATCACGGCCACGGCCGGAGCGAGGAAAAAATAAATCTTCTTCACACCCGCCGGCGTGAAGTCTTCCTTGAACATGAATTTCAGACCGTCAGCGAGCGGTTGGAAAATTCCCAGGCGCGTCAGAAATACTCCGCCGGGCAAATATTTCACGAACGGAGGTGCGCACCGGTTCGGACCGCAACGGTCCTGGATCCATGCCGAAATCTTCCGTTCCGCCAAAACCGAATACGCCACGAGTCCCTGGACGACGCCGACCACGATCGCAATCTTGACCAAAGCCCAGAGACATAGGATTTCCACCGGCGTCAAGCCGTTGTAGAACACCAACAGGCGATTTAAAATTGAATGCATTTTAGATTTGCACCGTCACGCCGGTATCGCCGAGGGTGGCCCAGGTCAAACCGGCGAACGCGGGCACTTCCTTGGCCATCTGGTTGAACAAACCTTCGATCGTCACAAAACCGTTCTGGCCGGTGAGATTGTGGACGAGGTCATGCAAGAATTCCCATTCCGAACGCGAGTCACCGGGTGCCTCGACGGCCTTCATAAACTTCTGGACGCGGCCCTTGCCGTTGGTGAACGTGCCGCGCTTTTCTGCATGTGCACATCCCGGCAAAACAAAATGCGCCAGCTTGGCCGTCTCGTTCAAATGGATGTCACTGACGACGAGCGTTTCCAGCTTCGCCAGCAATTCGGGCGTCAGGCTGTGCTCGGTCACGACTTCGCCGACCGTCTCGCGCTCACGCAATTTAGCCTTGGCCACGCCGTGCTTGGCGATGTTCTCGCCGAAAACGATGAGCGTCTTGATTTTGCCCTGCTCGATGCCGTCGGCGATTTTCTGCAGATTTACGCCCATCTCGGTGAAACAAATTCCCGTGAGCCGCGCGCCGTTCGTGTTCGGATTTTTATCCGCACTGACGAGCAGCTTGTCGGCATCGCCGGTCCGCGCGATTGAATCCGAAATCGCGCCCAGCTTCGCCTTCAACTTGGAGATCAGCCACAGCTCTTCGTTTGTCTGGCGCGCCGAGGCGATGATGGCCACGGAACCCGCCGGCGCTTTCTTGAGCTTGTCGGAA
Source organism: Candidatus Sulfotelmatobacter sp. (assembly GCA_035485115.1). Taxonomy (GTDB): domain Bacteria; phylum Verrucomicrobiota; class Verrucomicrobiia; order Limisphaerales; family UBA11358; genus UBA11358. Next base: position 1,711 of record DATHOG010000090.1, read on the forward strand.
AGTTCGTTAAGCGCCGCCGTCCACGTCGTTTTCTGGCCGCGCACCAGCACGTCCTTCAAGCGATCCGCGCCCGCGATCCACTTGTAATTCAAACGGCCTGCGTCGCACATCCATGAAGCGTTGACCGCATCATTGTCGCGCGGCGTGTAGCGATAAACTTTTTCTTCGCGCGAGCCGACGAGCACGTTGCAACCGGTTGCACAGCTCGTGCAAACGCTCTTGGTGTCCTTGAGGAACCAGGCGCGCATCTGGAAACGGAAATCTTTCGACGTCAACGCGCCGACCGGACAAACGTCCACGGTGTTCAGCGTGTAATTGTTGTCGAACGGCATTCCGGGGAATGTCGCAATGGTGTTGTAACTGCCGCGATTGATGATGCCCAGCGCATCGTCCTTCGCGATGTCGCGCGTAAAACGGATGCAGCGCGTGCACAGGATGCAACGTTCCGCGTCGAACACGATGCGCGGTCCCAGGTCAACCGCCTTCGGCTTGTGGACCTTGGGCTCAACGAAGCGGCTTTCGCTTTGCCCGTAGTCAACCGAGTATTCCTGCAATTTACATTCGCCCGCCTGGTCACAAATCGGGCAATCGAGCGGATGGTTGATCAGCAGCGATTCAAGGACGCCTTCGCGCATCTGCTTCACAGCCGGCGTCTTCGTGTAAATTTCCATGCCCGGCGAAATCGGCGTGGCGCAGGCGATGGCCGGACGCGGCGATTTGGCGATCTTGAAGGAACCGTCGGCATTGATGACCGGCTTGCGATCAGGGCCGAGCGCCGGCGTGCCAAACTCCACGAGGCACATACGGCAGTTGCCGACGACGGCCAGCTTGGGATGATAGCAATAGTGTGGCACGTCCGTCTTGATCAGCTCGCACGCCTGGATCATCGTCGTGGGCGTAAGCTTGCCGGACCAGTCGGGCGTCAGGCGCGGCACTTCGATCTCGCGCCCGTCCACCTTCACCTTGATCTTTTCGATCGCGGGTGCGGCGGGCCTCGTTTCAGTTGTGGCAGCGGTGGACATTTTTTATTTCAAGCGATCCTTCCAGCCATCAGGCCGGCGGCTGGAATGATACACGGCAACAATTTGTATGCGATCCGGCAGTTCGCGATAGAGCAACCGGTAAGGAAACGGATAAACGCGGCAGCCGCGAACGGGCGCTTCAAAGACAGGCCACCATTCGGGATTCCGGCGAATATTTTCGCCAGATTCTCGAACGGCATCCAAAAAATGTCTTCCGACACCCGGTTGTCTTTCGTCATAAAAATTTGCTGCTTCGGCCAGTTCCAACTCCGCCACGGAGAGGTAGGTCAGCCGTTTCATTTTACTTTCCGATATGCGTCATTCAACACGCTCGTCGCGTCACGCTCCGTCATCTGCCCGGCATCAAAAGTCCGGCAACGATCCAGCGCCTCGCGCTTCCAAGCCGCCTCGATTTCCGGCGAACCGGCTTCCGATTCAAAACTCAAAAGCAATTTCTCAACCAGCGATGCGCGCTCTTTCGTCGGCAGCGAAAGCGCTTCGATAAAAATTGTTTCAGTGGCGGCGCTCATTTGATTTCAGTGATGTGCGGCGGCCGGTTGATTGTGTTCAGCCGGCGCGGAAACTGTCTTCGCATGGCGTTCCTCGTCGGCTTTGCCTTTGGCGACAAAATCGTCTCTGAACTTCGCGACGAAACTTTGCACCGGCCAGGAGCAGGCTTCGCCGAATGCGCAGATGGTACGGCCGCCGGGGATGTTATCGGCGATCTTCACCAGATAATCCGCATCCTGCGCGCGGCCTTCGCCGTGCGTGAGGCGATGCAGCGCCTTGTTCATCCAGAGCGCGCCTTCGCGGCAGGGCGTGCACTGGCCGCAGCTTTCATGCGCGTAAAACTCGGAAAGATTCGCGAGCGCCTCGACGATATCCACGCTGTCGTCCATCACGATGATTGCGCTGGAACCCGACATCGTGCCCGCCTGTGAAAGCGAATCAAAATCGTACGGCAAATCAAGCATGTCCGTCTCGACCAGAATTTCTTTGCCCTCAGCGTCCTTCTTCTTGAGCTTGAACTTCTCCCCCGCCTTCAAGACCTTCGAGGACGAACCGCCGGGAATGATGGCTTTCAATTGGTGACCGTCACGGAGACCGCCGCCGAAATTTTTGTCGTACAGCAATTCGCGGAGCGTCGCCTTGCCGACCTCGATCTCGTAGTACCCCGGCCGCTTAACGTGGCCGCTCAAACTGACGATGCGCGTGCCGGTGTTGTTCGGCGTGCCGAGCTTCGCAAATTCCGCGCCGCCCATCGCGACAATGTGCTTCACGTTGCAAAGCGTCTCGACGTTATTAACGATGGTCGGACACATCCACAAACCGAGCACGGCCGGAAAATACGGCGGCTTGATGCGCGGATACGGACGCTTGCCCTCAAGCGATTCAATGAGGCCGGTTTCCTCACCGCAGATGTACGCACCCGCGCCGCGATGCACATGCATCTCGCAATCGAAACCGGTACCGAGAATGTTTTTCCCGAGAAAACCTTTCGCGCGGGCTTCCTTCAGCGCGGCATTCAAAATCTTCGCGCCCTCGGGCATCTCGCCGCGGATGTAGATGTAGGCGAGCTTCACGTCATTCGCGAAGCAGGAGATGATCATGCCCTCGATGAGCTGATGCGGGTCCTTATGGATGATCTGGCGGTCCTTGAACGTGCCCGGCTCGGACTCATCCGCGTTGCAGATGAGATAAATCGGCTTGCCGCTCTTGCGGTCGACGAAGCTCCACTTGAGACCGCAGGAGAAACCGGCGCCGCCACGACCGCGCAGGCCGGACGTCATCACTTCCTGGCGAAGCTGCTCCTGCGGTGACTGCGTCTTGCCATCGGCGAGCGTCTTCGGCTGGAAGCCAAGCGCCTTCTTCAGGTCATTGTAACCGCCATGGCGCATATAGCATTCGATGTCCGGTGTAAAACCGGGTTCATCCGCATGCTTCAATATCAATTTATATTCCTGCGCCATTTTAGTTCTTAATGCGTTAAAAAGTTAAAGAGTTGCAACGTTTCACCGCCACACATTTCATTTCAACTCTTCAACGTTTCTTGACTCATGTTTCAAAATGTTTAGGCTATCCGTCCCATCATTGCCCGATGGTGTAACGGTAGCACAACAGACTCTGAATCTGTTTGTCATGGTTCAAATCCATGTCGGGCAACCATCACTTGCAGCCCGCCACCAGCTCGTCCGCTTTCTGCGTGCTCACACCCTCGTAAAATTTTTCGCCAACCATCATCACCGGTGCCGTGCCACAGGCTGCGAGGCACTCGACGAATTCCACCGTGAACTTGCCGTCCTTCGTCGTCTGCGGCCCGTGCGCGTGCGCGTCCAATCCGAGCTTGGCGCAAAAATGCTTGTGCAACTCATACGCGCCGCCCAGCGCGCAACTCAGTGTGCGGCAGACCTTGATCAAATATTTTCCCTGCGGCTCCTGCCGGAGCATCGGGTAAAACGTCAGGATCTCCAAAACGTTGATCGGCTGCAGTTCCAGCTTCTTCGCCGTCCACTGCACGGCATCGGACGAGATCCAGCCGAATTTTTCCTGGATCGCATGCAGCACCATCAATGACGCGGCGCGTTTCACCGGATAGTGCGAGATCAACTCGTTCACTTCCGCTTCCAGTTCGGTTGTGGCTTGGAAACTCATCGGTCGCTTTCTCCCATCACAAAGTCCAGCGAGCCCAGGATCAC
>DATHOG010000091.1:0-16791 GCA_035485115.1 Candidatus Sulfotelmatobacter sp.
CGGATCTTGACCTCGATCTCTGCGATGGAATTTCTCGCCGCCGGCTCATGTTGGTTTTCCGCCGGTACCGTGTTTTGAGTGAATGCGGGATTTGTCATCGTTGTCACGGAATTGCCCGCGACCGCAACCGGGTGGCTCGACGCATGTTTTTCGCCAATGAGAAATCCGGCGGCCAGCGCGGTCACCGCCACAAACACCAGAACAGGGAAATTTTTCATGATAAGGGCGCGAGCATGCCGCGTTTTTGCTGTTTCAACCGCTGTTGTTCCTGGAGAAATTCTAATTTCGCGGACTCGGCGGTCTCCGGCGAACTGATCTTTTGCGTCAACGCCGCAACCTGTTGGTCGAGAAACTGGTCGCGCAATTTCTTGGTCACGTCGGCAAGCTGTTTTTCAGGATTCGGCAACAGGCGCTCGTCCGCCACGGATTCGGTGATAAGACTGCGCAGCAACGGCGACTCCATGCCGTCAAGAAACCCGGTGAGGCCAAGCCATGATCCATTTTCCAGAGCAGCAAAACGTGCAGCCACGATTTGCCGGACGAGCGGATGTACCAGCCAGTGTATATCCATATGCAAGGCCGCCCAACCGGCAAGCTCATCGTGCAGCAGCAGAATCTTCAACAGGTGCAATTCGTTGTTCGTTGGCCGGGCCGATGTTTCGGCTTCCACTTCGCCAGCAGGAACGGAATCGTCCGGCTCATTGTCCCCGGCACGGACGTAACTCGGCGCGATTTTGGCCTTGGAAAACTCCTTCCGCACGGCGTCAACGGAAACACCCAGCCGCAGGGCGGTTTTTTGCGCATGCGTGTCGAGCAGCACGGAGTTGTTTGTCTTGTGCAAGGCCTCGGCCATGCCACCCAAAATTGCCAGACGGCCCTTGTCCGATTGCGCATCGTTCAAAATACAAAGACGCTTCAGCAGGTAATCAAAGAACCCTTCCGCATTTTCAACCAGTTCCCGGAACGCTTCGCCGCCGAAATTTTTTATGAAGCTGTCGGGATCATGCGGCGCGGGCACGACCGCCACGCGTACGGCCAGTTCGGCCGCGAGCAGATGATCCAGCGCCCGGACGATGGCATTCTGCCCGGCGTTGTCGGAATCGAAACACAACACGACTTCGTTGCTGTAGCGTTTCAAAATCCGCGCGTGTTGTTCGGTGAACGCCGTGCCCTGCGGCGCGACGATGTTTTGCACGCCGCCCATGAAGCACGCGATCAAATCCAGCTGGCCTTCGCAGATGATGGCGTAACCCGCATCCAGGATCGCGCGCTTGGACTTGTCGAGGCCGAAGAAAATTTTGCTCTTGGTGAAAATCGGCGTTTCCGGCGAATTGACGTATTTTGCCGTTTTCTCGTCACCGGACAAAACGCGTCCGCTGAATCCGACCACCCTGCCCTGTTCATCGCAGATCGGAAACATCAGCCGGCCGCGAAAGCGGTCGTAGTGCCGACCGGTTTCTTCTTTTTTAATGATCAGGCCGGTCTGCTCGACGATTTCGAGCGGGAATTTTTTTGACTTCGCCCAGTTGACGGTGTCATCCCAATCTTCCGGGGCAGCGCCGATGCGAAAAAGCTTTATGGCGTCCGCCGGAACACCTCGCTTCTGCAAATAGTCGCGCGCAACCTGCCCGGCGGCCTCATTGGCCAGGCAGTTTTGCCAGCGCTGCGTCAATTGCTCGTGGATCTCCAAAAGCTGGTCCTTGAGATGGCGCGATTCCTGGGCGGCCGGCGTGTTCTCAAATTCGAGCGGAATCTTTGCCCGATCGGCCAGCCGGCGCACGGCGTCCATGAAGCCGATGTTCTCGTACTCCTTGACGAAGGTAAAAACATCGCCGCCCTTATGGCAGCCGAAACAATGGAAAATCTGCTTGTGGGGATTGACGTTGAAACTCGGGGATTTTTCCTTGTGAAACGGGCAGAGCGCGACGAAGTTCGCCCCGTTCTTTTTCAGGGGAACGTAACTGCCGATGACATCGACAATGTCACTGGCGCCGCGGATGCGTTCACGCGTGGCGGGGGAAAGAAAACCGGCCATTGCACGTCAGCGATGCAGGCCATCGGAAGCGTGATTGCGCTGCGTGGTGTCGCCGATAAGCAGGCAGCCAAGACCGTCGTGGATGAACGGCCCGACCAGGGATTTTTTGAAGACGCTGGTCTGGACTTCGGGGATGGTCGGGATGAAATCACCGCTGTAATCCTTCAGGCCGCCGCCATACCAGCGGTTGCGATAGTTTTGGTCAGCCTGGATTTCTGCTGACGAGTAGACCGGCGCATTCAGCAGCGCGAGGAAAAAAATTATGATGCATGAGTAACGGATCATGCCCGCGATCATGCCGAGGTAATACTCGCCGCTGCCGAAGGCGTTGCTGCCGGCAACCTTTTCCTTGAAAACCTTTTTCAGGATCGAATTAAGGATGAGCACGAAAATACAGATGGCGACATAACAAATGATGTAGGACGTGGTGCGTTCGCCGACAGAACTACCGAAAATTTTCCGGACGTAGCCGGTGTTGAGGAGCACCTCACCCAGCATGTGATATCCAAAACCGGCGCCGACGATGGCCACCAGCCACATCGACGTCGGTAGCGCCTCCCGGCTCATGCCTCGCTTGCGACCGCGCCAAAAACCAAACGCAAGGATGGCCAGAAGCGCGATGTCAAACCAGTTAAAGGACAGGTTATGCCACCATGACGATTTTTGGACAGTCGCCGCAATCATGATTAAACGATAAAATGTAGTCGCCCAATTACCAGCGAAATCCGTGCCAATATTTTAATTCGCCATCAGCCAGTTGCCGATATTGGGCGCCTGCTCGTTCTGCGGATCGAGATCCAGGACCTTCTGGTAATGCACGCGCGCCTGCGCATTGTCACGCAGCTGCTGGGCGCAGATGTTCGCCAGCGCCAGGTGCGCACGGACTTCGTTCGGGTTCGACGAAAGGATTTTTTTAAGCTGTTCCGCCGCATCCGGCGCGTAACCGGCGGCTTTCAACGCCAGCGCAAAGTTGTAACGCGCATCGACGGAATCCGGCTGGATCGCCAGCGCCAGCTCGTACCGCGGCAGTGACAGCGCGAAATTCCGCAGGCGGTGCGCCAGCACCCCGGTGTTGTATTGCGCCTCAAACCATGACGGGTCGAACGCCGCCGCCTGTTGATACCAGCCCAGCGCGTCGGTTTCGTTGCCGTCCTGCTCGGCCAGCCGCGCCTTCGTGAACGCGCCGTTCGCCGCCGTGCGATTGCCCGACGCCGGCTTGCGCGGGTTGAAATAATTGTAATGCGCGAACACCGGGACCGGCTCGACGACCTGGATCGGTTTCGCCGGTTGAATCACTACCGGCTGCGGTTGCATGTCGGTGCCGTTCGGCAGCGGAGTCAAGCCTGCGCCGTGATAACCGGAATCCTGTGGCGTTTTACCTTCGGACGAACCGCCAAACAACCGCCCCCAAAAACTTTTCTTCGGCTGATCCGGCGGCATCGGAGCCTCCACCGGCTGCTCCTGGACCGGTGTTTGAGTCTTTTCAGCGGCGGAAGTCGCAGGCATGGTCGCGATGGGCTGCTCCGGTCTTACCTGCACCACCTCCGCCGGTGGCGGGTTCGCGACCGCCGTTTTTGAGGGTGGCCGGCTGACTGTCGCCGTGCGTTGGGTGGTGGCATTGGAAATTCGCGGCGCCGGTTTCGTTTCCGGTCGTGGCTCGGTTTGAAGAACCTCCGGCGCGGGTTTTTCAACCGGCGTCGCCACCGCGAGCTTTGTCTGCGCCGCTTCCAGTCCGTTCACGATGGAACTCACTTCGTCCGCATTCGCCGGGCGCGGCGTCAGGGCGAGATATTTTTTATAATTGTCCAGTGCGCCCTGGGTATCGTGCAGATATTGTTGGTCCACCGTGGCCCGGTTCAGTATCGCCGCCGCGTACTCCGGCCGGGCATCCGTCGCTGCCGTGAAGAATTTTTCCGCATCCCGCGGCAGATTGCGCTGAACGCGCGCGAGGCCGAGGCCGTTGTAGGCTTCCGGCTCATATTGCTTCAAAGCCAGTACCGTGCTGAAACTGCGTTCCGCCGCCGTGGCGTCGCCCGCCTTCAACTGCGCCGAGCCGAGCTTCAGCCAGCCTGCGGCGTCGTTCTGGCGCCGCAGCGTATAGGCGGAAAACTCCGTCCGGGCCAGGTCCGCCTTGTTCTGCTCCAGCGCCAGGCTGCCGTAATTAAAATGCGCCTCGACCAGGTCGCGGTCGAATTTCAAGGCATTTTGATACGCGGTCGCGGCTTCATCCCGCTGGCCGGCGAGCTGCAACGCCACGCCATAATAATTCCACGCCTGCGCGTTGGTCTGCAGCAACTGCGTCGCGATCTTCAATTGCGCCACGGCATCCGTCACATCACCGCGATCGAGGCAATTTTTCCCCCTGATCAGCGCGCGCGGACCGGCCGGCGTACAACCGGCAGCGAACATGGCCAGCGCAAGCACTAATGTTGCGCCCTTAATTGAATTCTTTTTGGCGACCATCCGCCGTGGTGGTAACATTGTCAGTCGAAAGTGTCAAGAAACGCACAAATCCAATTTTTGCTGTTGGCCCTGCTTGCCGGCGGATTTTCCGCCTGCGCCCAGGATTTTTTCGCGCCCCGCGCCACGAATGCCGCCGCCCGGGTCGTCGTCGTCCAGGGCCAAAATCTGTTGAATGCCTACCTGCCGATCGACGACCGCGTGGACGCCGCATTCAACTGCGGGTTTGCCCAATTCACATTGGCAACCAACTCCGCTGATGCATGGCGCACGCTCGTCTCCACCAACGATACCGTCGGCATCAAGGTTTTCTCCGAACCCGGCCCGCTCACCGGCACGCGACCCGCAGTCGTGGCTGCCATCGCGCGCGGACTGCTGGCAGCCGGTGTGCCGCCGGATAAAATCATCATCTGGGACCGCCATGCCGCCGACCTGCGCCACGCCGGTTTCTTTTCGCTCGCCCAAAAACTCGGCGTCGGCTGCGCGGGCGCGGCGGAAGGCGGCTATGACACCAACACTTTTTACCTGCCCGATTCGCCCGTCATCGGCGCGCTCGTCTGGGGTGACGTGGAATTCGGGAACACCAATGCCGGGGTCGGCAAAAAATCTTTTGTCAGCAAACTCGTCAGCCGGCGCCTGACCAAAATCATCTCCGTCACCCCCCTCATCAATGAAAACTCCGCCGGCGTGTGCGGACATTTTTTCAGCCTGTCCCTCGGCAGCGTGGACAACGTCCGGCGCTTTGAATACAGCGGCGACCGGCTGGCCATCGCCTTGCCGGAGATTTACGCCCTGCCCTCCGTGGGCGACAAGGTTGTCTTGTGTGTGACCGATGCGCTGATCGGCCAATACGACGGCGGACCGGCGAACTACCTGCAATACGCCAGCGTGCGCGCGCAGCTCTGGTTCAGCCGCGACCCCGTGGCGCTGGACACGCTCGCCCTCAAGGAACTCGCCCACGAACGGCTGGTCGCGGAAGCCCCGCGCCTGCCTGCCAATTTTGAGATCTACACCAATGCCACCCTCCTCCAGCTAGGCATCAGCGACCCGGCCAAGATTCAGGTGGAAAAAGTTAGCGCACCGTAGTTCTTCATCGGGCCCGTCCGGTCTGCTGCTGGTCACACCGCCAGAGCGGCCAGGAACTTTTCGCCGGCGGCGCCGGGTCCGGCGGCTTGATCGCATAGAAAGACAGTCCGCTATTCGCATAGATGGTGCCGTCGTTGCCGATGTTGGGCGAACCGGATAAATTACTATCAATATGAAAATAATGCGGCGGCCAGGGATGATCCCGGCGAAAACTGCCGACCCGCAGCCAGGGAATTGAAAAAACGATTTCCCGGTTGGCGGTCGCCGCCGGGCTGACATCCATCGGCACATCGCTGGTGGTGGTAAAAAGCACCTTGCCCCCGGGACTGATAAAGTAAAAATCTTTCGTGGCGCTCAAATAAATGTTCCCGTCCTCGTCCAGCACCGCGGTCGATGAGGTGTAACCACCGGTATGGGTGCGCCAACGTTCCCGGCCCCCGGGATCCAGCGCATGTAGATTGCCGTCGGTGGAGGTGAAGTAGACCGTGCCATCTGCGGCGATGGTCGGCGAGGCATTGACCGGCGCACCGGTGGCATATTTCCATTTCAAGGCACCCTCCGGCGTCAGCGCATAAAAATTTCCGTCGTGCGAACCGAAATAAACCGTCCCGTTCGTGGCGATGGAAGGCGAGGAAAACACGATGGCGTGCGCGTCAAAGGTCCATTTCAATTTCCCGTCCGGCATCAACGCGTAAAGGTTTTTGTCCCATGAACCAAAATACAATGTGCCGTCCGCAGCGATGGCCGGCGAAGTGTCAACCCAGCCGCCGGTGGTAAATTTCCATTTCAGTTTTCCGTCCGGGCCGACGGCATAAAACGTCCGGTCACGCGAGCCGAAATAAACCGTCCCGTCCGGGCCGACGGCGGGCGACGAGCGGATTTCCCCGTCGGCCTTGAACTCCCATTTGGTCTTGCCTTGGGGGGTGAAGGCCATCACCAGGCCGTTGAACAGCCCCAGATAGACTGTGCCGTCCGGCGCAATGGCGGGAGATGATTTCGTGCCTTTTCCGAAATAAAAACCCGCCTGCCAGAGCAAGGTGTAGCCGTTCGTATCTTCCTGCGCCGGGAGGATGGCCGGCCACAGGACGAACAGCAGCGCTAGTTGGCAAAATCTTGATCGCATCGCCAGAGGTTAATCATGCGGGGGCAAACACTCAACTTTTCCATTGCCATCGGTTGGGAGCAATTTAACTTGGCGCACCGATGCATCCGGAACGCAAGCGCATTGAATTTCTCGACACCATCCGCGGTCTGGCGGCGCTGGCGGTCTTGTTGTCCCACAGCTTTATCTTTGCCTGGCCGGATCGGGTATCCTGGTTTGTCAATCTGCCGTTTACCAACCTCTTTTTTAATGGCAAACAGGCCGTCGCCATGTTTTTCGTCCTAAGCGGTTTTGTTTTGTCCCGGCCGTTTTGCGGCAGTGAAGGGCCGGTCCGGACCATCAATCTTCCGGCTTTCTACGTCAAACGCTTTACCCGGATTTGGCTGCCGTGGTTTTTTGCCTTTTGCCTCAGTGCACTGGCGCAGGTTTATCTGTTCCGGCCCTGGACAACGTCGATTCCTATCACCGACTGGGCCGATCAATTCTGGCACGTCCCGATGACTTTAAAGAACTTCTTTCTCCAGTGCCTTTTTCTCCAGCACGATGCGAAGGTACAACTGCTGAACCAGGATTGGAGCCTCGGTATCGAGCTAAAAGCATCCGTGCTCCTGCCCGTTTTTGTTTTTCTGGTGCCCGGCAGACGCATCATCGGATTGCTGGCGGCGGCCGCAACCCTGTTTGTTTTTAAATCGACCGGCATTTGTTATGTGTCGTTCATTTTGGGGGTCCTGCTTGCGAGATTTAACAAATTTCCCGTTGATTGGCTGCGAGCGCGTTCCGAGAAGATCAGGATTGGTTTCTTTTTTCTCAGTTTGTTGGTTTATCAATCCTTTCAACTTTTCGGTCCCACCAATTCTTCCTGGGTCGTGACCAGCGTGGGCTGCGTCATGATTTTGATCGCCAGCCTTTCCAGCCGGAGATTGCAGGCGTTGCTGGAAAAACGACCGCTGGTGTTTTTAGGAAAAATTTCCTACTCCGTCTATCTTTTGCAATTTATCACCATCTTGTGCGTGCTTCCAGCGTGGGTACATCTCCTGAACCTGCTCGGTTTCCGGCAAGTTTATGTGCTCTTGCCCTTGACCCTGCTGGCCAGCGTCAGTGTGACCATTTTGATGTCTGCCCTCTCATACCGGTTTGTTGAAGTGCCCTGTATTTCGCTTGGAAGCTGGCTCTCAAAAAAATTTAGCCGCAACTCAAAAACCGCTCCCGTCAGGCCGGCCGTAACCTAGGCTCACTCACGCCTTCCAGATCGTCCCCGCCCCCGTCGGGATTTTCGCCATCACATTGCGGGTGTCCACGATCAGCTTCGACCACGCGGCCAGTTGTGCGTAATCCATCGCACTGTGCGCCGTGGAAATGAGCACCGCGTCAAAACCAGAAACGATTTTTTTGCTCCACACCACCGATTTCGTTCCCGCCCAATGCGGATGCTCGCGCGTGGGTTTGATGACCGGCACATACGGGTCGTGATAAAACACTTTCGCCCCGCGCGCGGCCAGCAAATCCATGAGTTTGTAACTCGGCGATTCGCGGTCATCGTCCACATCCGCCTTGTAGGCCAGCCCAAGCACCAGAATCTTGGCGCCGCGCAAAGTCCTTTTTTGCGAGGCCAAAGCCCGGCTCAAACGCGCCACCACCCGTTCCGGCATCGCCCGGTTGATTTCGCCGGCCAGCTCCACGAAGCGCGTTTCCTGCCCGACCTGCTTCGCCTTCCACGCCAGATAAAACGGGTCGATCGGGATGCAATGACCGCCCAGCCCGGGCCCCGGATAAAACGGCATGAAACCGAACGGCTTCGTCCGCGCCGCGGCGATGACATCCCAGATATCTATGTCCATCGCCGCATAAACTCCCTTGAGTTCGTTGACCAGCGCGATATTGACGCCGCGAAACACATTTTCCAACAACTTGGCCGCCTCCGCCGTGCGGCAATTCGCGACCGGCACCAGCACCCGGACCGCCCGGGAATAAACCTGCACCGCCGCCGCCAGGCATGCCGGCGTGAAACCACCGATGACCTTGGGAATTTCCGCGACGCGGCTCCGGGGATTGCCCGGATCTTCGCGTTCCGGCGAGAAGGCCAGGTGAAAATCCCGGCCCGCCTTCAACTTCGAACCGCGTTCCAAAACCTCGCGCAATTCATTTTCCGTCGTGCCCGGGTACGTCGTGGATTCCAGCACCACGAGCTGGCCGCGTTGCAGATGGCGCGCGATGCTTTTGCCGGTGTTCAGGACAAACGAGAGATCCGGCGTGCGATTGCGCTTCAGAGGCGTGGGAACGCAAATCAGGATGGCCCGCGCATTTTTGATCTCCGCGAAGTCCGTGGTCGCGGAGAATTGTTTCGCCCGGACAAACTTTTTGATTTCGTCCGCCGCAATATGCTTGATGTAGCTCCGGCCCGAGTTCAGCGCGGAAACCTTCTTTGCATCCACGTCCAGACCGATGACCTGCACCCCGCTGCGCGCGAATTGCAACGCGAGCGGCAGTCCCACGTAGCCGAGTCCGACAATGGCGATGGTCACGCCCGAATCTTGCCGGAGTCCCCCTTGCGACAAAAGCGTTTTCCTGACCGTCATGGATCAGACCGTTCCTCACCGGCAGGGCAGAACTGCCGCTTGCCCCATATAATACGTGTTCCCAATCGATTGGTTTGATTTGGCTGGATTTACTTTGATTCGGCCCGATTCCGGACCTGTTTGTTTCCGGCAATTTTTAATTTCATCTTGCGCCGTTCATCTTGGTTGTTACGATTTGCGGACGATTTCTTCCGCCATACCGGCGGGTTTTCTTTTTAACCGCACATTTTTAATCTGTGAAAATTTTTTCCGGCACGGCGAACGAGCCTCTGGCCCGCGCCATCACCAAATCCATCGGGGCCGAACTTGGCAAATGCGCCATCACCCCCTTTCCTGACGGCGAGACGTTCGTGAAGATCGAGGAGAACGTGCGCGGCGAGGACATTTTCATCATCCAGCCGACGTCGCCGCCGACGAACCACAACCTGATGGAGCTGTTCATCATGGTGGATGCGTTCCGCCGCGCGAGCGCGATGCGCATCACGGCGGTGCTGCCGTTTTATGGTTACGCACGCCAGGACCGCAAAGACCAGCCGCGCGTGCCCATCACCGCCAAGCTCGTGGCCAACCTGCTCGTGGCGTCCGGCGTGAACCGGGTGCTCACGATGGACTTGCACGCGCAACAGATCCAGGGTTTCTTCGACATCCCGGTGGATCATCTCTACGCCGCGCCGGTGATGTACGAATATCTGAAGAAGAAAAAATTGAAAGACCTCGTCGTGGTCAGCCCGGACGCCGGCGGCATCAAGATGGCGCACGCCTACGCGCAAACGCTGGAGGCCGACCTCGCCATCGTGGCCAAACGTCGCAAGAGCGCCTCGGAAGTGGAACACATGGCCGTGATTGGCGATATCGAAGGTAAAAACGTTCTGCTGGTGGACGATCTGACGGAAACGGCGGGAACGCTGACCTCGGCGGCAGCGATCTTGAAGACGAAAGGCGCCAAGGAAATCATGGCGTGTGTCTCCCATGCGTTGTTGAGCGATACCGCCATCCAGCGACTGCGCAATTCGGCCATCGACGAACTGATCACCACCGACACGGTGCAGCGTCCGGCGATCGACGGCGTGAAAATCACGACATTGTCCGTCGCGGGGTTGCTGGGCGAAGCCATCAAGCGCATCCACAACAATTCATCCGTCAATTCGCTGTTTGAATTCAAGGGTGGACGGACGAGTTAAGCGGCTGGAGCTACGGTGCGGGTTGAAATCGTGAAAGATTTTAAGGGGAAGAAATGACAACAAATTTAGTAAATAGCGGCGTCTGGACCAACAGTGACGGCACAATATGGATGGTTTCCAACGTTACATCCACTGCACATTACCATGGTTGGCTTTACGCAGCGATGCCTTTTGTGATTCTCATAGCATTATTGGGGATATTTGTTTTGCGCCGGAGAAAATAATATTATTTCAAGTCAGGACATTACCACAACTCTAATCAGTTCTGTAAAACTGTTAACTGATAGAATTTCTAGGATTGAAAATATGGAGTTGGATTGATTTAATGGCTTTGAAATTCAAGTGAAGCGGTAAGGGCAGTCAGAAATTACGACATCTCTTGTAGAAAGAAGATCCTTGCCACACCCACGCCTCAATCAGGCGTGTGGCTGTATGCATTCTTCTACAGGGCGTCGCAACCCTCTGACTGGGTGTGCTGGCTGCACGCCTTTTTCTTTCCCGTTCACAAAAGAAAGGCGTTTGTGAAAACTACGACAGTACTTATCGGATTGGCTTCGATGCTCCTTGCTGGGTGTTTGACTTCATCATCAACGATAAACAGCATTTCTCTTGGAATGAACAAGGCGCAGGTTTTGAAAATAATGGGAACACCTGTCAGCGTCATCGCAGACACAAATTCCGAATGTCTGAATTACAATCTTGCCGAAGTTCCAACGGCTTTTGATATGCCCGGCACGCCTTACGAGATAAAGTTGGTAGATGGAAAGGTGGTTTCCTACGGACGCGCTGGCAGTGCTCCGACTTCCCGCCCTGTGCCGATGCCTGTTATTGTACCGGTGGTGCATTAAAAACGTCATGAAAATAAAAGTTTTATTTATTGCCGCCGTTGGGGTGCTTGTTGGCTGCAACAAGGAATACAAATACGAATTTCATACAGGCGAGGATGGAAGAATCATGTGGAAGTGCAACCGTGAGACGGGGGAGGTTCAATTGCTTGCAACAAATGCACCAGCGAAAATTTTCGAGCTTCACAATTCTAAGGACGTTGCTCCAATCATGTTTGACAACCAAACAGGGCAAGCTTGGAGGTATTTCAGGAACACAGATACCAATGGAAGCCTAGAATCAGAAGGGTTTACCCGCTTGCCTTACCAAAACTAAAAATAAGGTTGCCATTACGCGTTGAAATGTTGTTTTTAAAGAAATTTTGGTTGGCAATAGTGGTGTTTATTGTTGGATTTGTGCTGTTAATCCGACATCTAAAAAACCGCTCTATGAAACACTTAACCGGTCCCCAAAAAGAAATTTATGAACAAAATAAAAAACTGTCCATTTTGGAGCTATACGCCAGAAAAGCAGCGAATGAGGATTTGATAAATTCCAATCCAGAAAAGCAGATTATTTTGGCCTTGATTGAGAGACACAAAGACCGGCGTGATTGGTGGACTCTAATTGCAGCACTTGTAGCTGCTGTTGGAACTGTGACTAGTGTTGTGATGGATTTTTTATACGACAAGCACTGAGTGAAAACCATGTTGCGGGCATTTCGGACAATCTGGTTGCAGGTGCGGCGCGCACGGAGTGACGCGCCCTACCACGACGGGTTTGCGGCAGGTCATTTTGTTTGTAGCTGGAAACTGCGCGCGACCACACTGGAAAGCTTTTACAACAAATCCAAGGTCTGGTGAAGTGTCGCTTGTCGGTCGTCATTTGCGAGATAAGCAGGCGAAAATATGCCGCCCCTGACGGGGCTCAAATTTATTGGCGGCGGTTTTCTACAAATATGTCGCGCCTACGGCGCTTCAACTTCTTGACAGTCTTGCGCAGCCGGTTTATAAAAACAGCCGTAATTGAAATGAACATGTACGTCATCAACCACACGAACCTGTCGGCCATTGTATGGCTGAAGCCGGGTTGGGGATGACGCGTCGAAAATAATTTCCATCGCAAATTTCCCAACCCTGAGTTTACTCGGGGTTTTTTATTTGTCCGAAAGACAAAGATCAAAACGCAAAAATTTATGTCACAGATCCAAACCGCAGAACCGCTCGTCGAGAACCGGCCGTTGGCGCATTCCACCGTCTTGACGGTGCTATGCGCCATCAGCTTTTCGCACCTGTTGAATGACACGATCCAGGCGTTGCTGCCCTCGATCTACCCGATGTTGCAGGCGTCCTTCGCGCTGGATTTCGCGCAACTCGGCTGGATCACGTTCACATTCCAATGCACCGCGTCGCTGTTCCAGCCGCTGGTCGGGCTGGTCACGGACAAAAAGCCGATGCCGCATTCGCTCGCCACGGGCATGGGCCTGACCCTGGTCGGGCTGCTCGCGCTGGCCTTTGCCAACAGCTATCCGCTCGTGCTGGTTTCGGCGGCGCTGGTGGGGTTAGGCTCGGCCATTTTTCACCCCGAAGCCTCACGGGTCGCGCACATGGCGGCGGGCAACCGTCGCGGTTTCGCGCAATCATTGTTTCAAGTCGGCGGCAATGCCGGCACCGCGCTGGGCCCGTTGCTGGCGGCGTTGATCATCGTTTCGCGCGGGCAGAAATATGTCGCGTGGTTTTCATTGCTGGCGTTGCTCGGCGTGATCGTGCTGTGGAAGATCGGGACGTGGCAGAAAAACAATTTCCATCGCGTCCAAAAGAAAAGCGCCGCGGCGCACGCGGCCACGGCCCTGCCGCGCAAACAGGTCATCGGTGCGCTGGCCGTGCTGGTGGCGCTGATTTTTTCCAAATACGTCTATCTCACGAGCATGACGACGTATTATACCTTTTATCTGATCCACCATTTTCAGGTGTCGGTGAAGACATCACAGTTGTTGCTCTTCGTGTTTCTGTTTGCGGTGGCGCTGGGCACGATCGTTGGCGGCCCGGTTGGCGACCGCATCGGCCGCAAGCGCGTGATTTGGGCATCCATCCTGGGCGTGGCACCGTTCACGTTGCTGCTGCCGCACGTCGGCTTGACGGGAACGGTGATCCTCACCGTGTTCATCGGCATGATTTTGGCATCCGCCTTTTCCGCGATCCTGGTGTATGCACAGGAACTGGTGCCGGGAAAAGTCGGCATGATCGCTGGGCTCTTTTTCGGGCTCGCGTTCGGCATCGCCGGCATCGGTTCGGCGGCGCTCGGCCATCTGGCGGATCGCACGAGCATTGAATTTGTTTTCAACTTGTGCGCGTTCCTGCCGTTGATCGGGTTGCTGACCGTTCTGTTGCCGGATGTGGAGCCGCATCGGAAATGAATAGTTTTAAGTTTTTAGTGTTCAGTTTTCAGTGTTTCGAGCCAGCGGGGACGGTCGGAAAATAGGTGTATTTTGGATGCGCGGCGCAACGGGTGGTTTGGCGAGGATGTGGTAGGATGTCGGAAGGTGGGCAATGGGCGTGGGGGTGGACTGCAGATGTCCAAGGGGGTATGGCAGTATACGGAAAGGATTGTTCTTTGACATATTGAAGAAGGGTCGAGAGACGAAGGTCGAGGGTCGAGACCGGCGGGCGTGGGGCCATGCCTTCGAGGTGTCCCAAAAGTCCGGAATCCAGCCGAATCAAGGTAATTCAAGGTAATTCAAGGTAATTCAAGGTAAACGGCCGAGGGTCGAAGCACGAAGAGGCAACTATGAAAATTACGAAACGAACCCAAGATTTCTTAGTAAACGCCAATGAAATCGCATATTTATCCAAAAAACGAACCCAAAAAAGCCAAAATAAAGTCACCGACGGCGTAGAATATCTTTAGAGGTCCTACTGAATCCAACCGAATCCGACTAAATCCAACCAAAAAATGAATTTAAACTGTCCGAAAATGATAGAGCGACGCCCGCCTTGGGCACAATGGGTCGTGCTTTCGTGATTCACAATTGTGCGCGCGAATATCGAACTGTTTGGTGCACTTATCGCCGCCCGTGTTCGGCGCGAGGGCGCGCCGAACAACAGCCGGGGCGGCTGTGCTCCCAAAACTTCAATTGCATCGTTCCGGCCTTGAGAAGGAGAAATGTTCGCAGTGTCCGGTCACGAACAAGCGTCCAGTGAGGCGGAATCAAAGCGAATCCGACCAAATCAAAGTAAATCAAACCAAAAAATATGCCGCATCTGATAAAAATCTGAATAACGTGTGAATTTGCTGTCAGGAGTTTCCAACATCAATTTCTTTCACCGTTTCACCCATGAGTCATCCTGCATAGACATGATAGATTCCGTTTCCGACCCGTTGCACGGCGGCAGTGATGCCGGCGCGGGCACTGATTTGAAGCGTCCGCGCCGGCAGCGGGCGCGCGGGGATGCCCGTGCCACGAACATTGACCGCCTGCCGCCACACGACATCCAAATCGAGATGGGGGTGCTGGGTTGTACGTTGCTCGAGCCAAACCAATGCGTCGGTGAGTGCATCGAAAAGCTCAAGGATGACGGCAAGCTGGCCTTCTACGATCTGCGGCACCAGACGATCTACGAGACGCTGGAGCAGATGTTCAACACCCGTCTGCCCATCGACCTCATCACCGTCCAGCAAAACCTCAAGGACCGGCAATTGCTGGAACAGGTCGGGGGCATCGCGTACTTGAGCCAGTTGCAGGACGCGGTACCGAGCGCGGCGAATCTTTCCTTCTACCTCGAAAAACTCCAGGAAAAATATCTGCTGCGAAAGCTGATCCAGACGTGCAGCGGGGTGGTGGGGCGGATTTATGATTTTGAGGGCGATGTGGAGGAGCTTTTGGACGAGGTGGAAAAGGAAGTGTTGCGGGTAAATGAATCGCGTTCGCACGCGAACATGATCCCCGTGAACACGCTGGTCCATGATGCCATCCAGACGATCGAGAATTATTTCAGCCGCAACGGGCAGCTGGGCGGGCTGGCGACGGGCTTTGCGGACCTGGACAAGATCACGGACGGGCTGCACGGCGGCGAAATGATCGTGATCGCGGCGCGTCCCTCAATGGGCAAAACGTCGCTGGCGATGAACATCGCGGAACACGTGGCGCTGGAATTGAAGCTGCCGGTGGGGGTGTTCTCGCTGGAAATGAGTTCGCAATCGCTGATTTTGCGCATGATGTGCTCGGTGGCGCGGGTGAACCTGCGAAGCATCCGCGAAGGGTTCATGACGGAGGCGGATTTTCCGAAATTGATGAACGCGGCCGGGCGTTTGAGCGCGGCGAAGCTGCACATCGATGACACGGCGGGGCTTTCGATTTTGCAGCTCCGGGCGCGGGCGCGGCGGCTGCATCAGCAGCACGGAATAAAGCTTTTTGTGATTGATTATCTTCAGCTTTTGAATTCTACTGCCGCACGAGCAAAAGAGAACCGTCAGCAAGAAATCGCCGACATTTCGAGCGGCATCAAGGCCCTGGCCAAAGAACTGAACGTGCCCGTCATCGTCCTCGCGCAGTTGAACCGCGAAATTGAGAAGGACAAGAACCGGAAACCGCGCATGAGCGACCTGCGCGAGTCGGGTTCGATTGAACAGGATGCGGACGTGGTTGGTCTGCTCTACAAGCCGGATGCGGACGACGACGAGGCCGCTACGGTGGAGAGCGACGGTTTGCCGGTGAACCTGGTCATTGCCAAGCAACGCAACGGCCCGACCGGCGACATAAATCTGACGTTCTTGAAACCATATACACGATTTGAAACCGCAGCAAAATTCAGCCAGGAAGACGTGCCGGAAGGCCGTTAAGGTAAAATCCTTCCTCAAACCATTGGGAATGTCCGTGTTGCTGGGTTGCGCGACGACCGCGCTGGCGCAAAGCACGGGGCAAAAGATCGACCGGGTGGACATCAAATTCGTCGGGCCGTCGTCGGTCAGCGAGGAATACATCCGGGCGAACCTGAAGCTCAAGACCGGCGGCAATTTCATGCCGGGCTCGACACAGGACGACATCCATTCCCTTTACGCGACCGGGCAATTCTACAACGTCCGCGTGTCCGTGGACCAGGCCGATGACGGCGGGGTGGTGCTGACCTACACCGTGCAGGCGCGTCCGCGCATCACGGAAATCAAATTCGAGGGCAACAAAAAGCTTTCCGATGCCAAACTGAAGAAAAAGGTCACCGTCAAGGTCGGCGACGCGCTGGATGAACAGAAGCTGTTCACCGACGTGCAGGAGATGAAGAAGGTTTACGAGGGCGACGGGCTTTCCGACACCAAGGTGAAGTATATCCTGACCGGCGACATGGAACTGGCCGGCCATGCGACGGTGATCTTTCATGTGGACGAAGCGCCCAAGGTGAAGATCACCGACGTGGAATTCGTCGGCGCCAAGGCGTTTCCCCAAAAGGAACTGCGCGGCGAGGTGAAGATCAAGCGCCGCTGGATGTTTTCCTGGATCACCGGCAGCGGATTTTTCAAAGAGGACGAATTTGA
>DATHOG010000092.1:0-45786 GCA_035485115.1 Candidatus Sulfotelmatobacter sp.
CAAAGCCGTCAAGGCGATCATGCGGCATTTACCAAATTGATTCGTGAGCATCAGCACATGGTGCATTCGCTGACATATCGCATGACCGGCTCGGTCGCCGACTGCAAGGATCTGGCGCAGGAAACATTCATCCGCGCCTATCAACAATTGGATTCGTTCCAGGGAACGGCCAAGTTTTCCTCGTGGCTATGCCGCATCGCCGTCAATGCCTGTCTGGACTGGCAGAAACGCGAACGCCGCCGGCCCTTGGTGCATGCGGACTGGGTGGCAGACAATGTGAACCAGCCGGTCGAGGCGGACGATGCCGGGGCCGGCCACGAACTCGGCAAACGCGTCCAGGAGGCGCTGCTCAAACTGCCGGAAAAGCAGCGCGCCGCCATCGTCCTGACCACCTACCACGGCCATAACCACGCGGAGGCGGCCAGGATTTTGGGCTGTTCGGAAACGACGGTTTCCTGGCGGATTTTTTCCGCGCGCAAGAAGTTGAAAAAAATCCTGGCCGATCTAAAAGGAGGCACGCATGACTGATCCGGAGCTGAACAAAATTCTTGGAGCCGCGCGGGAGCCTGCGCTGGACTCCGAATACATCGAAGATTTTCCGCGACAGGTAATGGCGGGATTGAGTACGAAGGCGGACCGCCCGGGACGTCCGGCCGCCGGCTTTTTTCCCGGGTGGGCCTGGGGACTGGCGGTGGCGCTGTGCGTGATGACGGCGATCCCGGTCTGGTTGTCGGTGGAGCGCAAAAAAAATGATTCGCCCGTGGAGGTTCTGGCCGATGCCAAACTCATCCGGGAAACGATGGCCATGTTTCCGAATCAGTTGCGGGCCATCGTGCGGGACCAAAACGGCATCAAACTGGAGCTGGCGGAGCAGGCCGATGTGCCCGGTTCGCCTCCGCTGCTGGTGCGCGTGTGCGATGGAAAGGCTTGTGCGTCCTTCATCACTTTCAGCGGCCAGGAAATATTACTTGGGGATAAAAAATACACCGTTCTGTCCGGAGACGATGGCGGCATCATCCTGGAAACGGAAAAATTTGTCTGGTCCAGCAAGACCGGAGGGTTGGGCGACAAGCGGATGAAGATTTCCGCCCGGGTTTTGGACATTTGACCGATGCAAATCAGAAACAAATTTTTGCGCACCGCTTTTTGTCTGATGTTTGCGGCGCATATATCCGCCCAGACGAACACCGTCCCGGCGCGGCTGGCCATCGTGGCGGAATCGCCGGACGCGGCGCCGATTGTGGATGTGTTGACGGCTGAATTTTCCAAGGACGACCGGGTGCAATTATTAGAGCGCGCGGAGATCGAAAAGGTCATTCATGAACAGCAACTTTCCTTGAACAATGCCGATGACTTGAAGCTTGGAAGATTGCTGGGTGCCGACGGCGTGCTGTTTTTGTCGTCATCAATCACGGTGGAATCGTTGCCCATGGGGGTAACGAAAACCAACCGGTTTCTCGATGTCCGGCTTTTGGCGGTCAAACCGGGTGTGGTGCTGGCGGCGGAACGTTTTTCAAGCCCGGACCAGGATTTTACGAGCTGGGCTCCGCAGTATGTCGATCATCTCTCGCCGTTGGTCGGCAAATTAAATGTGCCAGCCGGGGATGCCATCCCGGTTTCTATCGTAAATTTTCGTTCAGCGATTTCCTCGGCGGACGCGCCGGAGACAGAGCGCCAATTGCAGACCCTGGCCATTCAACGCCTGAGCCACGAACCTAAATTTTTTGTATTGGAGCGGCAAAGATTGCAGCAACTGGTCGATGAAAAACAGCTGTCCGCCGATGAAACAGCCTTTTGGGACGGTGCCTGGCTGCTCGAAGGTACGATTGACCAAAACGGTTTCTCGAAAGATTTGGTCACTCTCAGCGCGCAACTGGTGCCGGCCAAAGGAGGCGCACCGGTTTTGATCGAGGTCAGCGGAAGTCGCACAAATTTTCCGGAGGTTATCGACCAACTGGCCGGAAAGATTGCGAGCTCGTTGAAAATCACTTCCGCTGTCAAAGAATGGAATGCAACGGATGAAGCGGCACATTTTTTTGATGAGGCACAGTGGGCTCAGCGCTGGGGCGCATTGGAGGAGTCACAGATGGCGGCCGATACGGCCTGGGCGCTGGGAAAAAAAGACCTGGATTGCGCTTTATTGCGGGTCAGGGCGCGGATCGGCCAAATACCGATATTGGTGGGACCGGGTGTCAGAATGTCCTCCAACGGCCGGCTGGTAAATATAGTCCACATCAACGACCCGCCGGACGTTCGTTATTGTGACCTGGCAAGCCAGGCGTTGGAATGTTTTGCCGCCTTCAGCCGGATATCACCGGATGGCGAACCCAAGGTTCTCACGCGCGGGCCCGGCTGGAACGACTGGCATGACTCGGATTGGTACCAGACGGGGATTGATACCGTGGAGGCCGCTTCGCATGTGCTGGCGGAATTTAACTATTCCCCAGAATCACAAAAGTCCGCGGCGGACAAACTAGCCGACCTTCGTGCTGAGACCCGTGCCGTGGCGGAATTCATCGCTGAAGCCCCCTCCGTGCATGACAGTTATTATACCGGCAACCGTCCGGCCACCTATGATGAACTGGAGCCCACCTTCCGGGAGCGGTCCAATATTTTTTCCACCATGATCAACTGGGGATGCTATTGGCAGGAACGGCCGGAGGATGCAATCGCGCTTTATCGCAAGCTGACCGAAAGCCCGGTGTATTGCTATATCCAAAGCAGCCTGTGGCAACGGGAAAACTGGCGGCCGCGTCTGGTCGCCTGGGACGACGAGGGACGACAACGCATTCCCCGCGTCTGGGAGGATTTCATCCGGGAATTGGACGGATCAACCAACCTGCTGCAGCGATTGGAAGGCCATGTATTGCAATTGGCCGACATCACGGACGAAAAGCAACGGGGCGCGGTTTACACCAATTTCTTGGAGGAAATAATTTCCAACCGCGCCGAACTGGTTGCCAATCCGGTGGATATCCTCTATCAAGATTGGACCGGAGGCATTGTGCTGGCTACTCCCGGTGATAGCAGCATCAATCCGGGTGACTACCGCCGGATACTGGAGGATATGCAGTGGGAATATCTGACCAAGACCCTTCGCGCCGCACAAATGTCAACGGCCTTCGAACAGCAAAGGAAATTTCTCCAGGATAACGAACATGCGTCTTTCGATTTTAATAAATTTATGCGGGCTTTCCAGGACCGATCGTACACTCCCGCGCAGGCGCAGGTGCTTTTGCCGCTCGTCATCGCTTACAAATCCAACCTGCTGGCGCAGGCGGCTGCGACGAATGGGATGCAAAAATACAGCCTTCAAAGCGATGCATCCGTCGTCGGGTCTTTTCTGCAACAGCCCGTGGAAAAAGCCTTGCACCCGGAACCCCCGTCCTCATGGCAGCCGCCGCCGGTGAGACCGGAACCGCTGCGGGCAGCCGTGCCGCTAAAACCCGAGGCTCAACCGCAAGGCACCGTCACCAACATAATTTCGGTGGATAAATTTTTGGAGATTCCCCTGGATGGATTTTCCAGCAATGAAATCACGGGCCTTGAATGCATAGCGCATCAATGGGTAAATGGAAAATTGCTGGTGGATTTTCAAGTCAGCGTGCAGATCTACGATTATGACCAGAACGGAAATTGGAAGAGCACACGGGGAGCAAATATTCCGGCCATCGCGGTTTTGGACATGGCGACGGAACAATGGCAGGTCGTTCCCTGCCCGGAGGTGGATGTATTGGTGCGGAACAATTTTTACCATCACACCATCTGGTGGCATGGACAAATTTTTAAC
The DNA here is from genome assembly GCA_035485115.1 of Candidatus Sulfotelmatobacter sp. GTDB lineage: Bacteria > Verrucomicrobiota > Verrucomicrobiia > Limisphaerales > UBA11358 > UBA11358. The sequence goes on from DATHOG010000092.1 coordinate 3,791, forward strand.
AGCGACGGCAACGAGGTCAGAAAATTTGATGCGTCAACCAACGGCTGGCGCGATCTGGATCTGCCGGATGTGGGGAATTGTGAGTTGTTCAATGTGAACGACCATCTTTATGCGGCCAATTATAACATAATTGTTGAGATTCTCGACGATGGTAGCACCCGCATTCTGGCCAGCAATCGCCGGCAGCCACCGGTGTCCGTCCTGGATACGGCCAACCTTGGCACGCCGGTTTTATTCTCCGGCCCCGGTGGAACGTTACGCGCCGCGCTGGCAGACGGGATTTTCTCCTGGGACGGAACCAATTGGACCGAGGTCTGTCCCGCGCCGTCCAATCATCAGCCGGCCATCCAAACCGACGAAGCCGCGCTGTTCCTTGATGATAGCTGGAATACAGCCGGAATCTGGAGACTGCCATTTGGCGCCGACCAGATGGAATATTCCATGGGTCAGTCGCTGGGTCCGGGCGCCGTGGGCGGGCCGGCGGCAAAACCCAAGCCCAAGCCGCACTGGAATTATTCCACGGACCTTCCGCTGACGCGGCTGGCGGTCGCAAGTCATGGGACCGATCTATATCTGCTGGTCGGCCGGGCCAGATTGGAAAACATCGTGGATGAACAGCATCACGAGATTATTGGAAAAAAAATATTGCCGCAGGATGGGTATCACGCCGAGCTGTTCTGTTATTCAAGCAATTATCCGGAGCCCCAGAAAATATTTCTGAAGTTCGATGCCACGGACATGACGGTTCCGGTGGACGATGATCTGGGAAGGCCCAATTTTAGCGCTCCCGGTTCGCCGGCCAGCTGGCTTCTGGCCTGTGGCGACAAGCTGTTCATCGGCCGCGAGTTTCCCAACAGCATTCTGGCTTCAGGAGCAGGAGGTTCGTATCGAAGCAAGGCAGGCGTCTGGGTGGCGTCGCTGGAACAAATCGACGGCGAAGTCGAGCGGCAAAAGAAGCTTCAATTGGCCCAGCTGGCGCAGGCATCCGCAGCCAAGGAATCAGCGGCCAAGACCATGCTTGATGTGTTCGATTGGAACCACGACGGCGTCATTGACGGCGGGGAAAAGGAAGCCGCCCTGACGAACAAGGATTACATCGCCTGGCAACTGGACCAGATTGACGCGAACCAGAACGGGCTGCTTGACGCCGCCGAGCTCAAGTTTTTCGATGCGAACTCCAATAACATTTTGGACCGAAACGAACGCGCGGGAATCGAGATCACCCAGCGACTGCTGGCTGAACGGCTGGTGAGAAAATTTGATCGGGACGGCAACGGATTGCTGGACCGGATGGAATTCGACAAGCTCGTGAAAGCCAGTCTGAACGTGGATTCCCGAAACCGGATGGGCAATCCGTTCCCGGATGAAAATCACGACAATTTCATGGATGTGGAGGAAGTGAAGGATTTTATCGAGGCACAAACGAGACGGGAATTGCCGGATAGCTGGGATCCGCGGCACGACTTCAACTCGCTGGTGGAAAATTACTGGCAAAACAGAGGCAAGCCCTTCGCACCAACTTTCCACGCTCCCATGCCACCACCCTTCATGCAATCGCCATCACCGTCGCCTTCAAACCAATGACCAAGCGTGCGTACATGTGGATTCCGGCGATGCTGTTCGCGGCGCATTTGTCCGCCCAGACGAACATGGCTCCGGCGCGGCTGGCCATCGTGGGCGATTCCGCGGACGCGGCGCCGATCGTGGATGTGTTGACGGCTGAATTTTCCAAGGACGACCGGGTGCAGCTATTGGAGCGGGCGGATATTGAAAAGGTCATCCGCGAACAACAACTTTCTCTGAACAATTTAGACGGAATAAAACTTGGCAGGCTGCTCGGTGCGGACGGTGTGCTGTTTTTGTCGCCTTTTGTCCAGGAGGTGACCAACAAATTTCTCGATGCCCGTTTCGTGGCGGTCAAGCCGGGCGTGGTGCTGGCGGCGGAACGGTTTTCAAATCCGGAAAAAGATCTGACCGGCTGGGCTTCTCATTACGTCGGTCATCTAGGGCCGTACGTGGCTAAATTAGGTGTGCTGGCCAGAGATGCTGTACCGGTTTCGGTGGTGAATTTCCGTTCGGCCGTTTCCGCGTCGGATGCCGCCGGGACCGAGCGACAACTCCAAACCCTGGCGGTGGAGCGATTGAGCCGTGAGCCGCGACTCTTTGTTCTGGAGCGGCAAAAGATGCAGCAGCTCACCGGTGAAAAAGATTTATCCGCCGATGAAACCGCATTTTGGAACGGTGCGTGGTTGCTCGAAGGCGTCATCGATCAAAACGGTTTTTCCAAGGATATCATCACCCTCAATGCACGGCTCACGCCGGCCAAGGGCGGTGAGCCATTGCAGTTGGAAGCCGGCGGCAGCCGGACCAACTTTGCCGAGGTCATCAATCAACTGGCCGCCAAGGTGCTGGCCGCGGTGCAAATATCTCCTACGGTCAAGGAATTCAACGCGGCGGATGAAGCGGCGCAATTTTTCTCCGAAGCGCAATGGGCATTCAGGTGGGGTGAGATGAAAGAAGCGCATGCCGCGGCGGAAGCGGCGTGGGCGTTGGGCAAACAGGATGAGGCCTGTGCGACCTTGCGGATCAGGTCGTTGATAAACGGACTGAAGCCGCCGGTTGTGACTGAGCGAGGCTCCTTGCAGGACAATGGCCTGACCAACCCGGCAGCAGGAAAAACGGAGTGGATTGCCCGGGAACTGCGTGAGCTGGCTCAAAAGCACCCGGCTGTTTATATACAAACAAACAAAACGACGGTCTTTTGGTTGTGTTTTGATGGCAACATAGATCCAGCAGCCTTGGATGACGCTTCGCTTGCGCTTGAAACCTACTATGAATTCAGTCGCAATGCGCCGCAGGGCCTGGCCGGGTTGATCGCTCCTGATGCCGACAACCGGCGTAATCGGGAGTGGTATCAACTTGGCCTCGATTCGCTGGTGGCAGCCTCACGCGTTTTGGAACGTTTCTATCTTGCGCCCGCAGTGGCGGAGCCGGAGTCGGCGAAGCTGGTTGAGCTGCGCGGGCTCATCCGCAAGGTGGCGGGATTGCTATCGGATTTTCCGGGAGAACATGAGCGTTATTATGCCGGCAACCGGATTGCCCTCTACGATGAACTGGCAGACTCCATCGGGGAGCGCCCCAACATCTTCAAGTGTGAGCTGGCGTGGGGCGCCCTCTGGCAGGAGCGCCCGGAGGATTGCGTGGCGCTTTACCGTGAATTGCTCGGCAGCCCGGTTTTCTGCTACATCCAACGGGAGCTTTGGTCACGACCGCTGGCTTTTCCATCCGCTATACCCGGTAGTGATATCTATCCGCCTCAAATTATTGCGTGGGACGCCGAAGGACGGCAACGCATCCCCGGTATCTGGAAGGATTTCATCAGCGAATTGGATGGATCAACCAATCTGCTCTGGCGGTTGGAAGCCCATGCCTTGCAACTGGCCCAAATCCAGGACGAACAAAAATTGGGCGTTGCCTTCACCAATTTTTTCGAGGAAATCATTTCCAACCGGGCCGAACTCGTCGCCAATCCGGTGGATGTCATGTATGGGCCAAACTGGGATGGGGACAGTTTATCCAGCGATCACAGCGGCAGCGACGTTTATCTGGAAGCCCGTGACCGGCTGTCACGCACATATTTTTCAAGCTACCGGCCGCAATTGGAAGACATGGAACGGGAATATCGGAACCAAACGGTGCCGGCCGCGAAAGCAACCTCGGTTTTTGAGAAACAAAAAAAATTCCTGCGGGACAACGAGCCTTTCGATTTCACCGCTTTTATACAACTCTTTCAGGAACGGTCCTATAACCCGGTGCAGGCGCAGGAAATTTTAACCCTCATCATCGCCTACAAGTCCAATTTGCTGGCCCAGGCCGTGACGGCGGACCCAGGGCAAAAATTCGGCCTTCAAAATGATGCCCGGAATGTCGAAGTTTTTCTTCAACGCGACGTGGAAAAAATTGCACACCCGTCACCTCCGCCGATTCAAAGCACGGCTGCAACACAGCCACCGGTTCAAAATGTGGCCGCAGCGCCACCGGTGCGAGCGGCTGTGCTTTTAAAACCTGAGCCAAAACCGCAAGACACCGTCACCAACATAATTTCGGTGGATAAATTTTTGGAACTGCCTTTGGATGGGGTTTCCAAAAATGAAATCACGGATGTTAATTTGATCGGGCATCGTTTTATGGAGGGAAAACTGTTGTTGGATATTCGGGTTATCACGCAAACTGCCGAATATGACAATGCTGGTTATTTGAAGAGCACCTCTGGTGCGCTCATTCCGGCCATTGCTATTTTGGACGTGGCCACGGAAAAGTGGCAGGTCATTGCCTGTCCGGAGTTGGCTGACGCGGCGCAAAACGGATTTTTCTACCATACCACCTTGTGGCAGGGACGGATTTATACCAGTGATGGTAACAAGGTCAAAAAATTCGACCCGTTGAAGAATTTCTGGCAGGAACTGGATCTTCCCGATATTGGAAATTGCGAACTGTTCACGGTGCAGGATCGGCTTTATGCGGCCACTCACAACCTGATCGTGGAAATTCTCGGCGATGGCAGCACCCGTATCCTGGCGAGCAATCGCCGGCAACCGCCGGTATCCGTGCTCGACACGGAAAACCTTGGCACACCGGCTCTGTTCGCCGGCCCGGGAGGAACGTTACGTGCGGTGCTGGCGTCCAAAGTTTACTCCTGGGATGAAACTAACTGGAACTTTGTTTGTGCCGCACCGTCAGCTCCCCGGACGCCGGAGCTTTCCGACGAGGCGGTCCTGTTATTCGGTGATGGCTGGAATACGGACGCCGGTATCTGGCGATTGCCGGTCGGAGCCGGCCAGGTGGAATATTGTCTGGGCCAACCGCAAGAAACGGGCATGGTCATCGGCGGCCCGGTGCGTCCCAAAAAACCCAAGCCGCTATGGGATGTTCCCAAGGAATTCAGGTTGGAGCGGCTGGCGGCCGCAACTCATGGAACCGATTTATACCTGTTGACGGGCCGGGCCAAAGTGGAAGACATCGTAAATGAACAGCAGCATGAGATCATCGGGAAGAGGTTATTGCCCCAGGATGGGTATCATGCCGAACTGTTCTGTTACTCGGCCAATTATCCGGCGCCCCAAAAAGTTTTTTTGAAATTTGATGCCACGGACACAACGGTTCCGGTCGGCGATGATGCGGACACGCACAATGTTGTGCCCCCGTATTCGCCAGCGAGCTGGATTTTGGCCTCTGGCAACAAGTTGTTTGTCGGCTGGAGCGGGGGCATGGGAGAGTATCAAACCAAGCTTGGCGTTTGGGTGGCGTCGCTTGAACAGATCGGCGACGAAGTGGAACGGCAGAAGAAGCTCCAGGCCGGACAGCTGGCACGGAAATCGGACGCAAAAAAATCAGCCGACAAGGTGCTGCTCGACCAATTTGACTGGAATCACGACGGCGTCATTGATGGCGAAGAAAAGGAAGCGGCCCTGACGAACCAGGACTACATCGCATCGCAACTGGACGAAATCGACCTTGACCAGAACGGCGTGCTCGATGCCTCCGAGTTGAAATTTTTTGATGCGAACACCAACAACATTTTGGACCCGAATGAACAGTCGGGAATTGAAATCACGCAGCGGCTGTTGGCGGAGCGGCTGGTCAGAAAATTTGATGCCGACGGCAATGGATTGTTGAATTGGCAGGAATTCGACAACCTCAAGCAGAACACCTTTGATCAACGTTTCCAGCCCATGATGGAGAATCCGTTCCCGGACGAAAATCACGACGGCTCGATGGATGTTGAAGAAGTGAAGGATTTTTTAGAATCAAGGACGGAAAATGAAGTGGAACGTATCACGGGGACCCATTGGGTCATGGGGGGAATACAGACGACCACGCAACGCGCGCGACGTTTCAAGAAGGACGTGGAAAACTTGTGGCAAGATGGCAGCCGCAGGCCACGGCCATTTGGCCCGGGATCCATGCCGCCATTCATGCAGCCCCCGTCGCCATCGCAACCCCGACCACAGACCAACCAATGATGCAACGTGCGTATATCTTGATTTTGACGATGCTGTTCACGCTTGCGGCGCAGGCGCAGTTGCGGCTGATTCCGGATGCGCAGCCGCCGGTGGTTTTTGGCGGCGGCCTGCGGGTTCTGGAGGTTCGCTGGCATAATTCCGGTGATGCCGCGGTCAATTTGGAAATCAGCAACCGCCTGTTGCAGGCCAGTTCGGCCACGGTTGCCCCGCTGGAGGTGGTACATTGGAAAAACCTGACGGTGCTTCCGGGGCAGACGGTGCTGGAATCCGCCCACGTGGATTTTCCGGCGGTGAAGGCCGAAACCGAATTCATCGTCCAATGGCTCGCAGAAACGAACCGGATTTTAGGCGTGACCCGCGTGACGGTTTATCCTACCAATGTTTTGGACGCGTTACGAACATTGCTCGGAGAGGGAAGGCTGGGTTTGCTCGACCCGAATGGAATGCTCAAGCAGCTTCTGAGACAAAATGGTTTTCAATTTACAGATCTGGCGGAGGCGCCTTTGAAAGATTTCATGGGCAGGCTTGCCATCATCGGGCCGATACCACCGAATGCACCAATGCGCGCCGGCTTGACGGCCTCCATCAAAGCAGTCACAAAAAACGGAACGCACGTGCTCTGGTTTTTAAGCCCGCCGAAGAAACCGGATCAGTTATGGCCATCGTTTTACACGGTGATGGAAGATACCAATGCGGTGGTGGTGGCGCATCCCGGCCTGATTTTTGGGATGCCCGATAGTCCGCAGGCCCAGCTTGATTTGATTTCACTATGCAAACAGACCCTGAATCCCGGTCCGCTCCAATTGCCGGATTTAACCCTCGGAAATTAAAACTATGAAAACGAAATACCACTTAATCATTCTTGCCCTGACATTGCTTGCCGGGGTGGCCCACGCCGCAACCCAGGACGTATTGACGGTCGCCATCTTTGATTTTGATTCCAGAGACGAAGCCGTCAGCGATCTGGGGCCGAAGGTGGCGACGATGCTAAACGCCAATCTGTCGGCGGATCCCGATATCATCACGGTGGAGCGCGAGGAGTTGCAAAAGGCTTTGGGTGAGCAGGAACTCGGCCTGTCCGGCACGGTCTCGTCGGATTCCGCGGCCAAGGTCGGACAATTGACGGGCGCCAAGGTTCTGGTCACCGGCCGGGTGTTCAAGGTGGAAAACCAGACCATGGTCGTGGCCAAGGTCATTGGCACGGAAACCGGCCGGGTTTATGGCGCGATGGTACAGGGCGCCCCGACCGTTTCGATCATTGACCTGACCACGAATCTGGCCGCCAAGGTTGCCGCGTTGATCGCGGACAAGGGCGACACGCTGGTCGCAAAAGTTCCGACGCTCCAGGAACGGATCGACCGGATAAAAAAATCCGTTACCAGCACCAATCTGCCGGTGGTTGCGGTGAAGATTTCTGAACAGCATTACGGCCCGCACATCATTGATCCGGCGGCGCAAACGGAATTGAACCTGATCCTGCAACAGTGCGGTTTCAAGCTGGCGGATGCAGGCTCCACCCAAAAGGCGGAGGTGGAAATATCGGGTGAAGCCTTCAGCGCCTACGGAATGCAAAAGGGCAATTTGTTTTCCTGTAAATCACGCATCGAGATAACCGTACGGGACGTGGCCACAGGAAACATTCTGGCGGTGGACCGGCAGACCAGCGTCGGCGTGGATTTGGCCGAGCAGACGGCAGCTAAAACCGCGCTGCAGAACGCGGCGGATGAACTGGCGGAACGGATCATCCCGAAAATCACCAAATAAATGAAATTAAAACGATTCCTGGTCCTGTTCCGAAAACTTTTGGTGCTGACCGTACTGGGCGGCTTCACCGTCAGCACGGGTTTGGCACAAACCAATGCCATGCGGATCGCATTGACGCCGTTCGCTGCGCCGGCTGACAATCCCATGTTGATGCATGCCGCCGTCGCGTTGCCTGATATGTTGACCGCCGCCTTGTCGGAGGACGGACATTTTCAACTGGTCGAACGCGACAAGATCGACGGCCTCTGGAATGAAATGCATCTAACCGAGGCGGGACTGGTTTCAGCGGACACAGTTGCCAAATTCGGGCAGGTGTTGGCATGCGACTGGCTGGTAAGCGGCTCGCTGGTTCAGACCGAAACCGGCCCGCAGATGTGGCTCAAGCTGATCGATACGCAAAGTGGGGTCGTGCTCGATTTGCAATCATTTCCTTTCAGCCCCGTGAATTTCTCGGCCAGCGCCAAGGCGGCCGCGGATTTTCTAGTCCAGGCCAGGGTGCGCGGCCATCCGCGCGAATTTATCGCGCTGGACAAATTTGAAGACCGCACCGCCGGGAATGTCACTCTGGAGGATTGGACGCCGCGATTGAAAGCGTTGATCGAAGAACATTTTCTCAGCGCCGGTTACGGGGTGGTGGAACGTCAGACGGTTGCCCCGATTTTTTCAGAGTATCAACTGCAATCGGCCGGGATGACCGCCGATGAAAATAAGCGCGTTAAATTGAAGCCGGCATTCTGGATTGTAAGCGGACACTGGGAATGGGTCATCGGCCCGCAAAATCAGATCAGCATCGCGCTTCAGATCAATAAAGCGGGCGGCGGTCCCCAGTTATTGAGCATCGTCAAGCCACCGGGGGAAGAATTGGAAAAAGCGGTCGTTGAAACGATCCAGCAAGCCTTGAAAGATACCGGTTCCGTTACCGAGCCACAAGCTTTGGCGGCGGAACAGAAGTATCATGATGAACATATCGACACTATGGTAAAAGGGCGCGACGGGCCATATCTGCCTTCAAGGTTTGATACCAATGTCACTTACATCACGGTCACCAATCCCGTCGATGGTCATGTAGAACAAAGAGTTCTCGATCGTGGATACGAGGCGGCACGGGAAAAGCATGCGGAGGAAACACTTAAGCAACTGCAACAGGCGATCTTGCTCAACCCGAAAGACATGAAGGCAAAGTATAATTTGGGCATGTCGTTCTTCGGGTCGACCGACGCGGTTAAAAACCGGCAAGGCGAGGATTTGCTCAATGAAGTGGCCGCTTCCGGCGAACCGACGCTGTCAACCAAGGCAAAAAACTGGCTGGCTGACGTCCACAGCGGAAAAATCACGTTTGAATACCAATTTGGTTTTCAAATTGTTGTCCCTCACGGCAATCCGGCTTCCTTTGCCCCACCCGAGGAATCACAACCCCGGATGGACAATGCGCCGGTATCACGAAAAATTGCAGCCCGGGCGGCACCTCAAGTGGGCCTGGCCGGTAAATTGACCGGATTGGCAGAATACAAAGACGTGACAGCGATCACACTTTTTCAACATGATGTCCAAATCGCCTGCGGCAACAAACTGCATACTTATAACCTCGATGAGAAAACCAGCCAGGATACAGATGTGCCTGAGTTGGCCAAAAAAACAGTGGTGGCGATCGATGCCGACTCTGAAAACCTCTGGTTAGGTACTGATAGCGGCGTTGTTCACTATTCGATTGCCGATCAGACGGTGCCGGAGCCCGGGGAAAATGATCAATCTCCCACCAATGGCATAACGGCAATGCATCGTATCGGCTCGCGCGTGTTCGTTGCATTCCAAGGCGGGTTCGGTTTTTTCGAGACCAATACTGAGAACATTTTTTTTAGAGACTCGGGAACGTCATATGGGGGGTCAGACACGTCTCAACCCATCCAAAATCGACCAACCAATGATATTGATATGATTGATGGCGTCGTCCACAGCAGAGATCTCTGGGTCTCATCTGCAATCGGGTTCCAGCATCATGACCTCGGGCTTAATTCCTGGAGCCGTGGCATACCAATGGAACTGGTTCCTGAAATCGGCCGGCTAAGAGCCGGCGACATGGACGTCAGTCAAAAATATCTGGTTCTGAAAGATTCCATGCACTGCGTGGCGGTTCACCCCTTTCCCGGCACCAGTTGGTTTACCGTCAATCTGGATGGGGCATCAGCGGGGCCGCAGTCGGATACCCTCGCTTTGGATCCAAGCCACCCTGACTGGCTTTGGGTCGGGGGTGATGGCGGGAGCATCACCCTGATAGACCTTTCCAGCGTGAAAATTTTGGCTGAGGATAAACTGGGCGTTCCTGACGGTTTCACGGTGAATCGAATTTTACCGGTGTCGGATAAAGTGGTTTTTCTGGCCGGCAATCCCGCAACCGGAGAATCCAGTCTGTTTGACCTCGATAAAACTTCGCTCTTTGGCGACCCGCCCATGGTCATCAAGGCGAAATCGAACAGCGACGCGGCAGTCGCCATCATAAAAGGTCCGCCACCTTCACCGACTGGAGATTTACCGTACACGCGGGATACGTTTTCGGTGGAAGAGATGTCGGGAAGGCTGGAACGACACGAGGAAAAATTCATGGAAGCGACCAACGTGGCGGTCAAAGCCGAACATCAGTTTCATTCGCGGGAAAATCCCTATGTCGTCGGCGACGGGATGGTAGGCCGGGCAACGGCTTATTGCTTTGGTGAAGCCGCCTATGGAACCGGCGCGTATGTGGCTTTGGACCGGACCTTGACGCTCTCGGATTTCGCGATCGATGGGCAGGGGGGTCAAGAACTCAAACTGCCGGTGAATATCGATTATCCGATCACCGCCCTTACCCTCGACGAGTCCAATTTGTGGATCGGAACCTTTGGCGGTGACATCATCAGGATTCCCCGTTCAGGAGGCCCTCCGCAAATGATCGACGTGAAGAATCAATTGCCGATGTATTGGATCAACACCCTGGCATCAATTCGCGGCCGTCTTTTTGTCGGTTTTGGTGACGATAAATATGGTGCCGTCGGTTACCTGGACAAAACCACATTGCAGTTCACGACTGCCGTTGCAACCGGTTCGCCGCGCTTGCCGGTGTGGCAAATCGCTTCGAGCGATGACCAGACGTTGTGGGTGGTTTCCCGGGGGGCGTTGTATTCCACGGATTATGACTTGAAACAATGGACGAAAGAGCTGCCCAGTAAGGACCAGGTGCTGAAGCCGCATGTCGGCAGCCAGTCGCTTGCGGTCAATAAGGATTTCGTCGTGGTTTCCATTGCTTCGGGTGGTATGGCGATCCGCCGGCTTTCACAGGCAGGTTGGACGCACGTGAACTTTTCCACCAATGACATCGAGAATTGCGTGATCTCGGCCACGCTGGATGATGCGGATCATCTATGGATGGGCGGTTGGGGAAAAATCACCATCATGGACTTGAACACGGACCAGATCCTGTTGGAACGCAGACTGGGAATTCCCGGACCTGTGGACGGCATGTTCTGGTCCCCCGACGTTTGTTTCTTTTTGCAGAATGGCATCCGGTTTGACTCGGTGAACTATGAGGTCAACCGCTGGCTGACGCCGCAGCCATAGACGAAATGTCGGGTGGCATTGAAACCAGTAGATTTTTATGCCGCGAATGCGCTTGCTCTCGTAGAAGTATGTGGCAAACTCCGCTTGATTTCAGGCAGTTGACCAGATTGGAGTTCGGTTTCTGGTCATTGATTTTGCAACGGTTCGGAGCGTAGCTCAGCCTGGTAGAGCACTTGCTTTGGGAGCAAGACGTCGCAGGTTCGATTCCTGTCGCTCCGACCATTTTTCACGTCGCGCTCCCGGCATTGGTGCAGGAATCCAACCTTCACCGGGAACATGGCAAATTTAACGCTTCCATAAAATCGGCGCGCTGGTTGGCGCTTCTAAGTGCGGTCACAAATTCCCGCCATTACTGTGGTATACGGTACACAGTCAGTTCGCCCTTGGCGCCCAGCACGGCAAAGTGATTCGGACTATCGGTAGCGCAGATTCCAACCGGACGTTGATCGCTAACTTCGAAGCGCGTGACCTTCTGGATTCCTTGCAAATCCACATCAAACAACACGGCTTGGGATTTCGAAATTAATACCAGCGGGCCGCCGGGCACAAATGCGCCGTGCGGCAGCGCCAAGTCCCGGTCCAGTTCGATCAACCCCGAGGTGCCGAGCCAGTGAAACGAAGCTCCGTGTTGCATCATGATCGCGAGACCGGAACGCGTGTGGGGCGGGCTGTTGTGCAGGCCGGTAACCTGGCCGGGAAGTTCAATCCTTTGCAGTTCGTTGTTGTTGCCGACGAGAACGAGGCGGTTGCCCAGTGCGATGGCCGCGTTGTTGCGGATAACGGCCAGGCAAAGACGGGTCTCTTCATTGCGCTCCGCTCCGGCCAAAAGCTCTTCGGTCACGTCAATGGTATGCTGTAACTTGCCGCGTCGGTCGTGGTTGGAAAGGACTCCGCGTCCGCCGGCGACGTGTGCCGTCCAGATGGATTCATCGCCGAAGGCCACCGGCCAATGCTGTGGCTTCAGCCAGTCCGGCGTGCCGGCAACGGTTTTCTTTCCGAAGAATGCATCCGCTGCCGGAAAATATTTCTCGGAAAAATCCGGCCCGGACAAGGTTTTCAGGATCACGGATTGACCCTGTTCACGGGTTGGTTCGAATAATAACCCGTTTCTGGCCGTCGCCACCGGGCAATTCCAGGAAAGGCTTTGAACTTCTCCATCCCACGAACCACGCACGAGCGTCAGCCGCTGGGAAGTCGCGCCGACCACGTAAAAAAAATTCCATTCACTCCGCAGTTGCAGCCATTCCATCTGCCGGGGCAATTCGATCCGGCGAACCACGATTGGTTTTTTACCCGATACCGGCGGCGGAGTTGCCCGGCGGACTCGTAATTCTGATTCCCGCCGCCCGAAAAGATGGCGGTTCGCATCCCGCGCCAGCAGCCGGTCCTCCGGAGCGAGTTGGACGAGATGTTCCATCAAACGGGCCGTTTGATCGGGCGGCAATATTTCATTGGCCAGTTGGTGTGCGATCAAGACACGGGAAAAATCCGCTGCCCGGTGGCGTACTTTCTCATTTGGATAAGTCCGGGCCGGCTGCCCCAAAGCCTTGAGCAGGGGCAGCACCAGCCGCGGCGCCGGATTGGACGGAAGCCGTCCGATCAATTCAAAGGCGGCATCGTGCCGCCCTAATCGGGCATAAATGTGGAGCGCCTCGCTGATGCATTCTGCCGCTTGCTCTGAATGCGGCCATCCCCGGAGCAACAGTGCAATCGCCTCGTCGGTCGCCCCCACCCGCTGATCCAGAAGTTTGGCCGCGCCCACCATGTCATTGTGCGCCATTCGATCCCGGACGACACGACGGACGGCTTCCTCTGCGGCGACGTGATTCCCAAGCCGTGAGTGCAAGTCGGCCACGTCCAGCCAGCGGCCAAGTTTGGTGTAGAGGTCGATTGCCTCCGGCAGCAGCCCGCCCTCGGCAAGGCATCGCGCGGCTTCCCCCGGGTTCTTGAGATGCTCCTCGTAAAGAAACGCGGCTTCGCGAAAGTGAAGGCCCTGCTTGAGCGTATTCGCGGCCGAGACCGTGTCGCCGAGCAGTTCCGCGTAAATATACGCAGCGCGTCGGTGACGTCCCAGTTGCATTTCCCGGTTTGCCATTTCGCGGTAATGTTGCCGCAACATTTCTTTCATGTCGGGCGGCACATTCCAAAAATCCGCCGCGTGCCCGCCCATGCGGTTCAGGTCAAAATTCGGCGACCGCGTCCCCAACCGTCCGCCGGATTGTGCCACACCGCGATGCGCAAAAGCATTCAATGGAATGGCATGGCGTAACCCGGTCTCCGGATCGGTTTTCAACAGGTTCAAAAGTCTGAGCAGCTCCTTGTTACGGATGCGGTCCAGCTGCTCGTTCGCGCTGTTCAGATGCCGGGCGGCCCAATCCTCCAGGCCGTTCACCCACGTGCGACGTGATCCCGTACGGGGCACCAAACGCAGCGCGGTCCCCACCCCCTTGGCGAAGAGCATGCCAACATTGCGTTTCGCTTTTGCCAGCGGCGTTTCCTTCGGTTCTTCCGGTGCCGGTGGCAGATCGAGAAGCGGTTCACTGCCGATTTCGTCTGATGCGTCGCCAAATATATCCTCGATCGAGGGCGGCTGGATGAGGGTGATGCTCTGCAGCTCCGGCAGTGGCGGTTCCCCCGCCTGGGCAGCGTTCCAACTATTTTGAACTTCCGCCGGCGGTGCCAGCAAATTCCAGATGCGCAAGGTGGAGGCTTCCTCGAAGCCGCTTAAACCCAAAGCCGGATGGAAAATTGAAACCGGCAACGGACAAAGCGTCCGGACTTCGGCATCCGTTACCGGCGGATGCAGGACTGCATCCACCGGAATGAAGAGTCGTCCGGCGATCAGCCGAAAACCGGTTCCGGCGGGTTGACGCGCCGGTGAAGCCGCCTTGGCGGGCACGACCAATAAACCGGCCGGCGCACGATTCGCCAATGATATCGGCACTAAAAACATTCGTGTTTCCACAGTGGCCAGGCCGCTGCGAGCCAGTTCCGCCAGCCATCGTTCCACCGAGTTGCCCGGAAGAAACCACGCTTCCGGTGCCGGGCCGGAGGTGGAGCGGTGACGAAGTTGGAGCGGAATAATCACTGTTGGCCGATAAATTGCATGATGGCTCCGAAAATCCGCACCGGTTCGGAAATTTGCACTCCCTCAAAAAAGAACTTCGGTCCGCAGACGTGCCCGTCCGAGGTCCAACCGGCAACCTCCCCATCCGCCAACACCAGGGAAATCTCGGGGATCGACGGGTCGTGACTTTTGAGGTGCAAAAGACCGCGGCTGTCGAGAAATGCTTTGCTGCCGGAAGGCCATTCGGCCGTTTGAAACGTGCAGATGCCCCTGTAGGCGGGAGCATTGGGGGAGGAGAATGGAATTTTGCCCGTCATGTCACCTCTCTCATGTTCGGGAAGGTCGGCGATGACCAGATTGTCCTGCGGACTGAGACTCAGCTTGCGCAAACTGCCTTTTCGTCCAACCAAAACGATTCCATCTTTTACGCGTGCAATAAATTCAAAGCTTCGGAACAAATTCCGGACTGGAAGCGCAGGAGCCTCCACCAGTTCGCCCTGCGGAAGTCTTCGTGCAATGTAAGACTGTTGGGTGGAGAGGTCGAAAAGCCGGCCCACGCCTTCCTTGAGAACGGCCTTGGAGTACCGTGGTGCGAACAAACGACGGCCTGACTTGGAGACCTGGACAGAATTGAAATCCAAGATCATATTTACGGGAGAAACGAGCTTTATGCTTTGCCCGGTGTCAGTTGAAATTAGTTCACCCTGTCGGTTCAACAACCACGGGCCCTCGGTTCCTTCCCGGTCAAAAATCATTGTGACCTCGGCGGGTGCTGTCTTGGCTGGCAAGGGCAGCGATTCAAAACGGATGTTTGTGCCGTCCCAGACGACAAAGTAAAAGTGATTTTGCCCGCGGAAGTAACGGCCGTTCATCCAGCGATGGGGATTCAAAATACGAACGAGCATACGGCCATCACCCAGCGCGTGGGCACGTACGTCGGAATCGCGTATCAAAAGGATCACATCGCCATGGCGATGCACGGCTTTGACTTCGTCGCCACTGACCATTTCCACCACCCGCATCCGGGCTTCGGGCAATAAAAGCAGTTGAGATTCTGACAGCGGGAATGATAGAAGTCGTGCCGGGCGTTGGCTGGCCGTCGATTTCACTATATGAACCGTATCCCCGTCACTGCCCATCCAGATGGTTCTGCCGCCCGTCAGGTTGCTCTCCAGAACACGTAAACCGGAGCCGGCATCGCGAAATCGCACCAATTGTTGTTCGTTGACCACGGCGTACGTGTTGCCATCGCCGGCCTTAAACCAAAAGTCAACCCGTCCGGCAATCGGGAGGAGAAAAGGAAAAGGCATCACGCCAAAAATTGCCGGTAAATTTGAATCCGGCTTGGATCGCACTGGAGAAACGCCTGCTCGCTCGTCAAAAATGGTTCGTAAATCCAGGTCCGCCTCGCATACCGTCTGACGATGCGCCAGCGGGAGCGCATGCAACTCGAAGCGTCCCTGCCGGTCCACGGCAGCGACGAAGCCGGCTGCGGACGACAAATCAGACAGTGTGCGGCGGAACTCGGGATCTGCCAGCGTATCACGATGCGTGATCAGCACCGTCTGATTTTCTCCGCCGGAGGAAACCGCTTCCATAAATGCCGCCAGGCATTCGCCCGGGTGCGCGTCCGTTTCCAGCATGCCAAGGTGTTGGATCAACCCGTTGCGGGAAAGGAGGTCTACCGGCTGTAATTGTTTCCGGTGGGCACGCCAGGCCAGGACTTGGCTATGTTGGCGGTCGCGGGCGATCAGCGCCAGGGCGACCGCTGTCGCCAAGACCCGGGGCATGCCCCAGAGTCGCACGCCGGAATCCAGCAACAAGGCCAGCGTGCCGGGCGGTTCGCGCATCGGCGGTTCGCGGCGTAGATAAAGGGCTTCATTCAACGCCACGCGAACTGAAAGCGTCAGGTCATCATGCGCCAGTTCACTCAGCATTAAACGGTCGAGCGGCCCGCGGTTGGTAAGATCAGCGACGCCGCCAATGGCCAATTCATCCCGATTGCCCAACCGGCGTGGAAGCCGGACAGCGGCCATCAGGTTCCGCGCCGCGCGGGCCACGGCGCCAAATTCCTTGTCCCGGCTCAATTCCTCGATCAGTTGCCGGGCCCGTTCCGCCGTCGGCAGATCTGCGTCAATTTCCTTGGGCAATGCGTCCAGGCCGGTGTGCATCCGCAATGCCAACGACTCCGCCGTTTGTCGCTTAAGCCCTTCCGCCACGATGTGAACCTGGCGAATGAGACGTTCACTCGCACCAGATGACCCGGAATCAAGCAGATCGGAATCGCTTGCCGGCTCTTGCAAACCCCTCAAGACCGCTGACGCCTCGACGTGCCGCTCGGCTTTCGCCGGCTCGAAAACGGCCTCTGCCAGAATGCAGCGCGCTTTGATGCCCGACGTCAATTCGGTTGGTAAATTCGAGACGGATCTTAGTTGATCCAAAGCGGCTTCAAGTTGCACCTGCAATTGTTTTCTGGCCGAGAGTAAAAGATCGGCCCTGGAACCCGCTTTTTCAGGCAAAGATACGGTTGTTTTGGTTAATATGTCCTCCGTTGTGATGGCCTTGTTGCGGCAGGCGGCCAGCAACAATACGATGGCACCGAAACTCGGCAGGCCGTTTGGCTTCAACCAATCCAGAATCTGAACGATTTCTTCTCGGAATGCGATGGTGCTGCCATCACGCCAGACAAGCACCGCGCCATTCTCAGCCCACCGCCACAGGCCCCCGGCGGGCGCGCGCAAGTATTCAATCATTTGCTGGCGGTCGGGATTCATTTTGATGCGGCCATTGCCTTTTTGGTGGCGCGCACTGCGCTGCGCGTTACCGCCACAAATTGTTCGCCATGCAGCCGCAGAAACGTGCCGTCCTCATTCCACAGAGCCAGGTCATGGCCGGAAACATTGAAGTATCGCGCAAGAATCTCGTCGCTCACCGCCGGCTGCCACGCAAAACCTGCCGGTACTGCGACCGCGCCGTATAACACGAAGCGTTTTCCCGGCAACGGCGGCAACGGCGCGCCGCGCACAAGCACGTTACCTTTGGAGTCAGCCGCGAATTGCAGCCGCTCAAGCCGCACTTGGGCCGCTTGAGCGGTGAAACGGTGAAAATCTTCGAAGCTCGTAAGTAACAGTTCCGAGATGCGTTCCTCGGTGGAACGCACAAGTTGAAGAGTGGCAGCCGGCACTGCTTGGGCCGGCAGCGCGGCAACCGGCGGTTCAACTTGGAGCCACATGTTTAGTGGAAGCCAGCTTAGCTCGGGCAGCCGGCCGGATGGAATTCGCCGTCCCTCCTGCCGGAGTTGGTTGGAGGCCATTAATTCATAACGTCCCCGGGCTGGCAACGCGGACAGCTTCGCCTCCAGCGCCTCCTCAACGCGATGTCCTCGGATCCAGATTTCCGCCTCCTGTTCGGCCAGCTCAATGCCGTTCACCAGCCGAAGCGCCGCCAAGGAGGCTGCGTCGTCCCGTGCGATACAAATAGCCCAGGCAAAATTCACGTTTTCAAAAGCGGCCACATTTCGCCGATCTGTTTGACCAGCCACTCGCGCTTGGCAGCGTCCTTCACCCACTGACAGCGACCTTCGAGGATGCCTAACCGGTCTCGAAGATACGCTTTCTCGACCTCCGGCAGGTTGCCGTTCTTAAGTGAACCGGTGATCGCCTCCAGATCCCGGGCCAGTGATTCAGCATCCGGGCCGTCGCTTGACAGGGCGCGGGCATGATCGCCCGGGGCTGCCTGCGCTTTGGAGATCAACTGGTCTACCAGGCTGGCGAGCACCTCCTGCTGCTCCTCTGTGTCCCAGATATGGCGCACGACCCATAAATCGCTCAAGCGGGCCTCCTGACGCCCGGATAACAGCGCACTGGCCGCAATCACCCGCTGCAGTTTGACCGCCCGCCGGTCGCTTACGGGAATGCCCGCGTGCCGGACGCGGTGAACCAGTTCCGCAAACGGCTGACGAATGGCGTCGAGTTCAACCCCGGCCAGCGCCGACTGGGCGGCGCGCAAATCATCAAAGTGCAACCCTGACTTCGCCGTGGGTCTTGAAGCCAGTTTCCACCCTGCAGTCAGCACGTCAGCGAGACGTTCACCGGGAACATTTTCACAATGCACCCGCAACAAAAAACGGTCGAACAACGCGTGCAGGGCATCGTCTTCCGGTAGATGATTGCTGGCGCCCACGAACATAAGGGCCGCCAGCGGGCGGGTTTCCCGCCCCCGCCGGAATACGCGTTCATTGAGGGACACGAGCAACGAATTGAGGATGGCGCTGTTGGCGTTGAGGAGTTCATCCAAAAACACCAGTGAAGCTTCAGGCAACATGCCTTCGGTATTGGTCTGAAGCTCGCCGTCCCGCAGTTTGCGGATGTCGAACGGACCAAATAATTCATTCGGCTCGGTGAAACGCGTCAGGAGATAGTCGAAGGTCCTTCCCTCCATGCGGGCGGCAAGCTGATTGACGAGCGCGCTCTTGGCGGTGCCGGGCGGCCCGAGGATGAAAAGATTTTCGCCGCCCACCAGGCAGATGCCAAGCAGGTCAATGATTTCATCTTTGCCGATGAACGCGCGCTTCATCGGTTCAAGTACTTCCGACGCGAGGCGCGCGGTGATTTCAATGGGAGTCATGTGGTTTCCAAAAGTTTTGCAGCGATCCCTGACGCGAGGTCGCGATGTTCGCCGAGGTCCGACCGCAACTGGCTATCAATATGCAAATCACCTAGACGGGAGGCGTCCCCGGTTGCGAAAATACGATCGGCGTAAAGACGGCGTAATCCTGGATGGGCGACGAACGTGGCGGGATGCACGTTTTCCAGTCCGGGAATACCCACGGAGGAAAGCGGCCATTCGGTGGCGATCCGTTTCATTTGCCCGACCAGCGGGTCGACATGGCTCAAATGGCGCGCGAGTTGAAAAAGTTTCGGTAAATGTCGCAAAGTCAGGTCGGCTGACCAATCCACCGCCGGCCCGCGCGGTTCCGGGCAGGAAATGCCGCAGACCGCCTTGATCTCTTCTTCGCCAATGTCCCGGCACACCGTGAACCGGCACAGTTGGTAAAACAATTGTGCGGCCCACAACGCCGCGGCCGCCGAAAAAGGTGGCATATCGAGCGCCAGTGCGTCGCGGGAGTGTTCGTCAATCTGGTGCAAAACCAGCGTCGCCTCCCCGGCATCCGGGGGCAGGGGAGTCGCCGAAACGGCAGCTTTACCCTCAGCCGCCAACACTTTAAGGAAAACCGCCAGATTTGCAGTTGCGCCCGTCTCTGCTGCGTCAGAAGACTTCATTCCGGGCAAGGTTAATCAGTTCACCCGATCAAGCAAGCTCGCGCTGGCAAACAGGGTATTTGACGGCAAACGCGCGGTCGGTTTCCGGCCATTGCGCCGGTATGCGTTCCAGTAATCCCGCTCCATAGAGGCCATTCAAATTCATCTCGGGCCGGTGGATATAACCGATGTGGCAGCCGCAGGTGGCGGTTGAACAGTTTCGGGGCTTCAAACAATCGCCAAAATCCGGCTCATAAATGTTGCCGAGAATTTCGTTGATGAAATGACAACGGCGGACAGCGCCTTTGCCATCCACCGTGAACGTGGTATCGCCGGCACGACAGGATTTTCCGGCGCTGGGGTAATGATGGAGATTCCAGTGGAAATAGGGATCCACCGCGCTCAGCCGTTCAATTTCGTTTGGCTGATAATAATTTTCTTCCTCCTTGAAGGCATTGACCCAGAGATACACCCCGGGACGAAGCTTCTGCCGCAGTTCCTCAATGGCCGCAAAATGCGCGCGGAGCCCCACCACGCCCACACTGTAACGGATTTTTAGAGCATCCAGTTCACGGCAGCGTGCGAGGAAACGGGCCAGTGTGACTTGCGAGGGATGAAAAGTCGTCCACAAGGCAAGAGTGGCGCGGTTGGCCGCCATAAAATCATCCAACGGAGCGCTCAGGTTTGTTTGCACCGATACGCGATAAACATGCGGCAAATGCGAAAGTGCCGACATCGCCCGGCGGTAGTAGGGATGCACCAGCGCCTCGCCCCAAGGGGTGATCAGAACCCCGATGCGTTTGGACTGTGCCGCGACCCAGGCGGTGAATCGTTCCAGGTCCCGTTCATCCTGTTGCAACTCGGCGCGGGTGTTGGAAGTTTTGGCGAAGGGGCAGTAGCTGCATTCATAGTTGCAGCTCGAAAGCGGCCCGCGATAAAGAATGTTCCATGTGTTCATGTCAATTCGTAGGCTTCCATGGTCGCAGTCACCGGATCGGAATAGAGCCACGGCCCGATCGTGTCCGAATACGCCAGCCCTTCTGCGTTCAGCCGTAAAGAATTTGTGCCTTCTGCCAGCAGGCCAAGATCGGACAGTTCGTTTAATTGTGGAAGATCATCAAGCGGGGAACTGCCAAACCGTTCTTGATATTTGGCAAAAGAGACTCCTTCCATCCGCAGCAGGGACTTGATGACGTAACGCCGCTTTTGATCCTCAAGATCCAATGTCGCACCAAAGCCGGCGACAGCGAATTGGTCGGCGGTCCGCTCGTTAAAACTTTGGATGATTTTTTTCACACCGGTCTGTCCCACGGAATACTCCGTACTGTAGTGCAATGAGCGGGTATATGAACGTGCGCCGGGACCGAAGCCAGCCATGCCATCCTCCTGGCAACAATATTCCGCGTGGCGGGTCACGTCGGCGCGCCGGAACAGCCGCATGGAAATCTGATGATAACCGGCGGCACCTAGAAAGTCCCGTGCCTGGCGATATAGGTCGCGGCGATGTTCGCCGGGCCGTTTGCCGCTACGATCGAGGTTCGTCAACTTGCCGACATAGAGCGGGTAGAGGTAGAGCTCTTCGGGCTGCCATTCGAGCGCTGAATCGAGGCTGCGCTGCCAGCGGCCGGCATCCTGGCCTTCGTTGCCATATATCAAGTCGAGGTTGAAAACGGGAAACCGGGCTGACTTGATGGTTCCACACGCGCGTTCCAATTCCCCTGCCGGTTGCGGACGTTTCAACGAAATCAAATCTTCCGCGATGAAACTCTGAACCCCGAGACTGATGCGGTCCACCCCGAGCTGTTTGAGCAAGGCGAGCTTGGCCGGAGTGATTGTGCCGGGTGACACTTCAAACGAGACGGGAATTTTCCCCCACGTTACCGGCCAGGTGCGGCTGAGATGAAGGAAGAGCTGCTCGATCTCCAATTCGGTAAGGAAGCTGGGCGTACCACCGCCAAAAGCGGCTTGCGCGACACCTTGGGGCTTGATGGCATGGGCAACGGCCTCCGACTGTCGCCGGATGGCCGCCAAGGTTTGCTCCACGAAATCGCCGCCTGGTTGCACGGTGGTGAACAGGTTGCAAAAACCGCAACGCATTTCACAAAACGGCAGATGCACATAGAGAAACAGATTGCGGGTGATTTCCCCTTGCCATGCCTCGGCGAGAGGAACGGGGGAAGCGAACGGACGGTAGCTGGTCTTATGCGGATAAGCGTAGGCGTAGCCGTCATATCCGCCTTCTTCAATTCGTCGGGCCAGCGTACGTCTCATAGCATGAAATCAATGTAAGGCACCGTCCACACCACTTCATGGCCCAGCCGGTGTCCAAAATAACCATCCTCCCCATAGGCGTGACCATGATCCGAACAGATTATTACAAACGTCGGCGCCCTTTGTTTCAGATGTTGAAAGAGCGGTTGCAACGCTTGGTCCACCGCCACCAGGGCGGCGGTATGGGTCGCAAGTGTATCGGGTCCTTGCCGCGCGCCGTAAAACCAATTGGGTTGGTGAATGGCGGCGATATTAATGAACAGAAACACCCGTGTGCTCCCCGCGGCGGCCACCGACTTGATCGCTTGCGCCACTTGATTTACCTCCGACGCGGGGCAGGCCACCCCCAATTCCGGGCTCCAATGTGCTTCACGGAACAGCCCGGGAAGGATCCTGGCCAGTTCATTTTGCCGGTTGAAAAAGCCGGTGCCGCCAACGCAGATGGTATGGTAGCCGCGCGCCGCCAGCGCCTTTGGCAGCGTACTCTCCTGAAACACGAACGTGTTTTCAACCGTAGTTTCACTGCCGGCGAATTCGGCGGCGAACAAGCGCGGACGCGGTCCGGGCCTGGAAGGCGTAGGCAGAAATCCCGAAAAAAATGCATGATGCGCTGCATACGTGAAATTTCCGGGCGTGTGCCGTTTCTCCCAGCCGCCCTGTCCGAGGTAAGGTGCCAACGTTTTCAGCCGGCCGGTCCGCCAAGCTGCCTGCGCTGCGTCATGGCGTAACGTGTCCAGCGTGATAAAAAGAATATCGGCATGGCCGACCAGATGTTTCATTGCAAACGCTCCCGGTTCAACAGTTGATCCAATCGCCGGGCATTCAATACCTGCTCCACCAGACAGCCACGCATGCCGGCCCGGGTTGCGCCGGCGAGATCATCGTTTGCGTGGTCTCCGATATGCAAGCAATGTTCCGGAGTTTCGCCGAGCGTACGGCCGGCGAGAAGAAAAATCTCCGGGTCGGGTTTGGCCTTGCCCACCTCGCCCGAAATCCAGATATGGTTCGCAGGCACGATCCCGGCGAGCCCGGCAACGCGGAGTTTATGGCGCTGTGTTTCGCCGCTGCCATTCGTGATGATGCCTAACTTTACGGTTTGCGAGAGCCTGCTCAGGGCCGCCAACAATTCATGATCCGGCTGGAGATGACCGGCAATCAGCCGGCCCATTCGGATTTGATCCATCGGTTCGCCGGAGCGGCGTTGCCAACACTCCAACAATGCGGCCCGATCACCCCGCCCGCCGCCATCGAGCCGGAGAAGTTCCGCGCGCACAGCCGCGTCAGGGAATTGATCCTCAACGCACCCGCGAAACGCCTCGTCCCGGGCCACCAGGGTATTATCCAGGTCAAATAGTACAGCGCGCAGCATGGCAATTTTTGGCGATGGCCGTATAAGCGGATTCTCCGCGGTGCAGCAGGTGTGGCAGCAAATCGCCGAACGCATTGATCTCGCCGACCAGCGCGCGATGCTGTCCGTCCAGCAGAATATCCACCCCGGCATAGAGCGACCCGGGAAAACAACCGGCCGCCTGTTCTGCGAGCCGGAAGGCGGCCTCCAATCTGGGTTGTCCAATGAGTTCGCGCAAAACGTTCTCATCGCCGCGTTGATTGCCGAGGTGAAGGTTTGTCATCGGATGCCGGCTCTGCCGGATAACCCAGTGCCGGGCTTCACCGTCAATGACCAGCACGCGTAAATCGATTGCTCCACCCGGCAGTGTCAGCTTTGGAATCCAATGCTCGCAAATCATACCCTGGGGCAGGAGCATTGTGAGAATCAGTTCGATATCAGCCGGTGTGGTATAAGTTTGAATCGCAAGGCTGTTGACCAGCATCGGCTCCCCGTGTCTGGATTGGATGCGGAAGGGTGCGATCAGTTGTTGTCGATCCGGTGTCCAGCGCACGGCGCAAACGCCGGAAGCTGAGGAACCATAAAGCGGCTTCAGAAAAAGCCGTCCACTACCCCCGGCGCGCATCTGCTCGTAGAAAGCCGGAAAATCGGCCGGCGAAAGTTCGGCCGGCGGCCGGGTCACCCCTTTTTGGCGGAACAACATATGACTGGCCCACTTGTCGAACATGTTGGCAATGTCGTCCGGCGGATTGAGGCACGGAATCCCCCGTTGTTTGATGCGTTCCAGTACTTCGCAGAAGCCGCGATGATATTCCCGTAGAAAACGGATTTCACCAAATTCCAAACCGGGTTGCGGCGGACCTCCACCCAGAGTGATCAAGACAGCCGCGACCTTTTCATTCTCGCCCGGGGAGTCAATCCGTAGCAGGTCTGCGTCCAGGCGGGCGAGAGCAGCCGGATCATGGATCAATTCCGAATAAGCGAGGCATTCCGGTCGGGGCCAGCCCAACGTTTCCACGACCTGCTGGAAATCACGGATCCGGCGGTTCTCCGGATTACCGATCAAGCCCAGACGTGGTTTATTCACCCACGGCAACAAATCGCCACTCATCGTCGGTATCCATGTTGCTCGGTTTTGACGCATCCACGACCAGCGGCAATGCTTTCAATTGGCGGATCAGGCCCTCGCTGATGTAGTTGTAGTGCAGATTTAGTTTCTTAAGCGTGGTATTCAAGGGCATAAGTAGCAGGGCCCGCGCACCTTCGTCGGTCAGCATGCCCAGTGAGAGGTCCAAAGTCTCAATCCGTTGGAGCAACGGGCTGTTTACGATGACTCCAGCCAGCTCATCCGCACGCTGGCAATTGCGCAAACCAAGATATTTCAGCTTGGGGAACAGTTGGCCGGATAGTACCGGTTGTAAATCGGCCACGGTATAATTGGCGCCGTATTCTTCTGTGCCAAGCCAGAGTTCGAGGTATTCCAGATTGGGAAGTTTTGCAGTGCAAACCGAACGGATGACGCTGACATCCATGCCGCCGGTCTCCAGCGCGAGTGCCCGCAAATGGCCGTGTTCGGCGGAGGCTAACGCCAGTCCATCGCCGCCACGCGCCCGCAGCAATTCCAGCTTGGGAAAGGCCGGTAGCAACGGTGAAAGATCGGACTGTTTGATCCATGACATTTCGTTTTCTTCACTGGTGATGTCCCCAATATATAGCGCGGCGAGCTTGGGCAGCCGGTCTTTCCCATTGACGAGCGCCTCAACGATGATATTCGACGTTTGGTCCGGATCATCACCGTGCCACGCCCCGAAGACCAGGGCGGTGGTTTCCAACGCCTCGTCTGACTCCAGATACTTTTCCAGATTGGGAATGACCTCATTGTTCTCCCAGTCAGAACGAAACCGATAGACGCCATCGGGCTTGATGGGCTTTTCCGGATCGTAGTCAATCACCCGCCGGCCGACGAACGTGCCGATATTTTCACTGATGTCTTCACGGTGGTTGATCGATGAAAATGCGATGAAGGGAATATGATCGTCCACCGTGGTGACGGCAATGCCGGTCGCTGCACCCGAAGCGGCGGTATCCACATAACCTTTTCCCAATTTCTCCTTGATCAGCACAGCTGCCTCCTTCACCGCCGTAGCCTCGTCGGGAAAGGATTTAGTGAGGCTTTGGCCATCCGTGCCGATCCGGCCAAACGTGACGGTGAATGAATTGCCAGCCTGGTCAATATTCCAAAACTTGCTGGATTTGGCGTCCATATAAATCAGGTTTCGTTTCATGGTTTTTTTGGTTCAGGTTTCGATTTGCGGGCGATACAGCGATGGATCATCAAATCCAGCCATCCAGGCGGCGGCCTGGTGACAGGTTTTCATTTTGGGCGGAACACGGAGAAAATATTGTCGTCCCGTGGAGGGACAAAAGCACGAAAGCCCGACCAGCGGTTCATCTTTTTCCAAATCTATGGAAAGCAACTGCCGTGTCCCTCCGCCATCCCGGTCCTGGTCCAAAAGCTTCGCCCGGGCCTCCTGCGAAAAACGCAGATATCCCATCCGTTCAATCATGACCCGGCGGACTTCGGCGTTCTTTTCCGCCAGTACTTCTTTTGCGGTCAATTGGGTTGGGCTAAACGCGATGCGCTCGTCTACCCGGACGCTCCGCCAGCGCAATGATGCCCCTTGCATGCTCGGCGGCAGACCGGAAATCCCGGTGCCGCCAACGTCAACCCAGGAGCTGACCGTCAGGCCATCGGGAATTTCCCGCAGGGCAACGCAGCCGGCCAGATCCAGATGGGCCAGCCGCTCAATCCAGGAGGGTAGTTGGCACAAGCGGGTGCAATTCCGCAAAATCAAGGAGCCGTTATGGATGGTTCCGGCATTGGGCCAGGTCTCGAACTGGCTGCAGCCGGTCATGTCCAGAAACCAGGTGCTCACCCGTTCGGGCAATGCTTGGATGGAAGAACAATTTCGGAGGCTGATGGAACCTGCGGACAACCCCTCCGGCAGCGATTTCAAGCGATTACAGTTGTCCAATACCAGCCGGCTGTCGA
The DNA here is from genome assembly GCA_035485115.1 of Candidatus Sulfotelmatobacter sp. Taxonomy (GTDB): domain Bacteria; phylum Verrucomicrobiota; class Verrucomicrobiia; order Limisphaerales; family UBA11358; genus UBA11358. The sequence continues at coordinate 30,168 of DATHOG010000092.1, forward strand.
TCTTGAGATCGTCCGGCAAACCGGTCAATTTTGAATCCCGGGCATCCAGTTCATAACAATGAAGTGCCGACGGCAAATTTTCCCCCTCGAAGTTTTTTAGATCCAGGCGACCGGCAACGCGAATTGGTTCCGATATTCGGCCTGACCGGATCGCCTGCGCTGCTTCCTCGGGAGCGAGAATCATAAACCGGTTCGTTTTACCATCAGTCGCGAACCACCCGGATCTCCTCTGGCGAATATTCGCGCTGGCGCCAGACGCGATAATAGCCCCCGGCCAATGTGACCGGGCGGTGCTCCTCGTGGATGACCGTCACGGCAGATCCCCGAACATGTAAAAAGAGCCCCTCAGTGGTGGAGTAAAGATCCGCCTCGCCGGATTCCTTGATCCGGTGGCAATGCCCGGTGACTTCACCGTGGGCGAGTATGGCATGCGGCAATTTCTCGCGCACGTTCGGCAAAGCGTCCATTGACTCCATTAAAACATCTCCGTGCCGGAATTGAGTTCCCATGAATCAAATGTGGCAAGCCAACTTCTTCAAGTAAATTGAAAAAATCGGGTTCTGGACAGGCATGATTAACCGGGTGAATTTAAATGCGAAAAGCAGGGGGGCTCGTAGCAATTCAAACTGAAAGGCCCTCCCGGCCCGCTGGGTTCTAGATGAGCAATTTCAATGGCTTTCCTATCAGCCATTTATCCCAAATTTTGGCGCGGGTTTGCCGCCATAATGAAAATGCCAAACCATTTCTTAAAAATGCCAAACACGGCGTGGTCCGAAAATTCCGCTTGCGCCTTTCCGCCGGGGACTTATTCATTGAGGAACACAAGTTCCCCAATGACCTCATTCAAACTAAAAACGCCCGTGCTGGGCGTCATTTACGGCAACCGTGATTTCTTTCCGGACCAGCTCGTCACCGAGGCGCGCGCGGACATCGCCAAACTTTTTTCCAAGCTCGGCATCAAGGCCGTCCAGCTTTCGGAAAAAGATTCCAAGCTCGGCGGCGTCGAGACGCATGCGGACGCGCGCAAATGCGCGGAGCTTTTCAAGAAGCATGCGGACGAGATCGACGGCGTGCTGGTCTGCCTGCCAAATTTCGGCGATGAGAAGGGCGTGGCCGAGACATTGAAGATGTCCAAACTCAACGTGCCGGTTTTGATCCAGGGCTATCCCGATGATTTGAAGCAGCTTTCACCAGCGCGCCGGCGTGATGCCTACTGCGGGAAAATTTCCGTGAGCAACAACCTGGTCCAGGCCGGGATTAAATTCTCGCTCACGAGCAAACACGTTTCGCATCCAACCTCGGACAGCTTTCTGCGCGATCTGCAAAATTTTCTCGGCGTCTGCCGCGTGGTGAATGGTGTGAGAGGCGTCCGGCTCGGGGCGGTGGGCGCGAGGCCGGGAGCATTCAATACTGTCCGTTACTCGGAAAAACTTTTGGAGCGTCATGGTATCAGCGTCACGACCGTTGACCTTTCCGAATTTCTGGGCAAGGCGGACAAAATGGATGCGAACGCCGCCGCCGTAAAAGCCAAATTGGCCGAGATCAAAGGCTACGCGCCTGCCCCCGGCGTGCCGGCGGAAAAACTTTTGCAGATGGCGAAGCTCGGCGTGATCCTCGGGGACTGGATGGATGCCAACGCGATCGACGCCACGGCGATCCAGTGCTGGACCAGCGTGCAACAGAACTTCGGCTGCAACGTCTGTACGCTCATGAGCATGATGAGTGAAAAATTCCTGCCGAGCGCCTGCGAAGTGGATGTCACCGGCGTGCTCACGATGTACGCGATGCAACTCGCCGGCGGCACGCCCGCCGCGCTCGTCGATTGGAACAACAATTATGCGGACGACGACGACAAGTGCGTACTGTTCCATTGCGGCAACTGGGCAAAATCCTTCCTGCCCGACATCAAGATCGCCACGGCCCCGATCCTCGGCAGCATTCTCGGGGTGGAAAATACCTACGGCGCGCTCGATGGCCGCACGCCCGCCGGCCCACTGACGTACGGACGCATCACCACTGCCGATACCGACGGCAAGATTCGCACCTATGTCGGTGAAGGTGAATTGACGAATGACAAACTCGATACTTTCGGCAATCGCGCCGTTGCAAAAATTCCGCGTCTGCAAAATCTGATGCATCACGTTTGCAAGAACGGTTTTGAACATCATGTTGTGATGACGCAATCGCACTCGGCGGAAATCCTGGCCGAGGCATTTAGAAATTACTTTGGCTGGGAAGTTCACCATCACGCGGCCTGAAGCATTACAATCTTGAAAGCTGCATCATGAAAATCGCGCTAAGCTTGCTGTTTTGCCTCAATCTGCCGTTGCTGGCGGGGACTTACAATGTCATGGACTTTGGAGCGAAGGGGGACGGCACAACCCTGAACACCAAGGCGATCCAAAGCGCGGTGGATGCCGCATCCACCAATGGCGGCGGGACAGTTTTGATTCCCGCGGGCAAATTTTTGACCGACCCATTCACGCTGGCCAGCGGTATTGATTTTCATCTTGAAGCCAACGCAGTGATTTTGATTGACGACGACATGACGCGTTATCCCGTTGCCGGCAAACGTTATCAAGACACCATCACCGTCAGCGGTGCGCACGATGTGAAAATCACCGGCTCGGGCACCATTGACGGGCAGGGGCAGGTCTGGTGGGATTCGTTCCGCACCAATCGCGCGATGTTGCATCGTCCCTACCTGATCAAGTTTACGGACTGCACCAATGTCATAGTCGCGGGCGTGACGTTGAAAAACTCGCCGATGTTTCATCTTGTGCCGCAAAATTGCACGGGCGTGAGGATTCGCGGCATCACGATCCAATCGCCGGAGCACGCGCCCAACACGGATGGCATTGACCCGTCCGGCTGGAATTTTCTTATCAGCGATTGCCACATCGATACTGGCGACGACAATATCGCCATCAAGCCGATCCGAAATAACCGCACGCCGGGTGACAAAAATTATGTCGTCGAAAATTGCACGTTTGTCCACGGCCACGGGATGTCGATCGGGGGCGGCAGCGCCGGCGGAGTGGAGGACTTGACGGTCCGGAATTGTGCATTTGACCAGACCGACCGCGCGATCCGTATCAAGACCCTGCGCGGCAACGGCGGGCTGGTGCGCCACTGTGTTTTTGAAAATCTGACGATGACTGACATCAAAAAAAGCCCCATTAGCATCGTGGATTATTATCCGGAAAGCAACGCGCCCAAAAATCCGGCCGATGAAAAAGCCGTGCCGGTCACCGAATATACGCCGCAGAACCGGGACATCATCATCCGCAACGTCACCGTCACAAATTGCCCGAATGCGGGCACCATCATTGGACTGCCCGAGGCCCCGATTGAAGGTCTGACCTTTTCCAATGTGAATCTTTCAGCCGAGACTGGAATGATCATCTACCACGCCAAAAATGTGAGGTTTGAAAATTCGACGATCAACGTCCAGAAAGGCGACCCGACGATCACCTTTGACGCGGATGTCACCGGGTTAAAATAGCGCGAGCCAATTTTCAATGACTGACCGCGAACTACAACTTAAGGCCGTCCACCTGCGAAAGAAAACGCTCGAAGCAATTTTCGAGGCGGGCGCGGGCCATACCGGTGGCGGCCTTTCGTGTCTCGATATTTTGAACGTGCTTTATAACCGCGTCCTTAACGTGTCACCGGAAAACTTTTCCAGCCCGGCGCGTGACCGTTATGTGCAGAGCAAGGGGCATTCGGTCGAGGCGCTTTATGCCGTGCTGGCTGATCGCGGATTTTTCCCCGAGGTGGAGTTGAAGACGATCTGCCATTACCGGTCCCACTTTGTCGGCCATCCCACGCGGCACATCCCGGGGATTGAAATGAACACGGGCGCGCTCGGGCACGGCCTGCCGATCTGCATCGGCATGGCGCTCGCGGGCAAAATGGATTCGGCGTCGTATCGCGTTTTCACGCTGCTCGGCGACGGCGAACTCGCCGAAGGTTCGAACTGGGAAGCCGGCCTCGCTGCGGCGCATTACAACCTCGATAATCTCACCGCGATCATCGATCACAATACTTTGCAGATCACCGGCCATACGCGTGACGTGATGAACAACGAACCGCTGGACGAAAAATGGCGTGCGTTCGGCTGGGCGGTAAAAACCGTGAACGGCCATGATTACGCGCAACTTACCGAGGCATTGAGCAAACCGGCGGAAACCGGCAAGCCGACGTGTGTCATCGCCAACACTGTGAAAGGTCGCGGCGTCAGTTTCATGGAAAACGTAGCGAAGTGGCATCATGGCGTGCCGAGCGAAACGGAATTGAAACAGGCGATGGTTGAATTGGATGCCGCAGAGGCGAAATTGAAGGAGGCTGCATGAGCGCCCCCGCACCTTCGATGTTCACGCCCGCCGCGAAAGCGATGGTGGAAAAGCTTGGCTTGAAAATGGGCCGCGCCAATCTTGAGGAATTTGCAGCGACGCTCGAAGAATTGGCGAAAGTAAATCCGAACATCGTCGCCGTCACCAGCGATTCGCGTGGTTCGGGCAAGCTCGCGCCATTCGGAAAGAGTTTGCCGAAGCAAATCGTCGAAGTCGGCATCGCGGAGCAAAATCTTGTCGGCATCACCGCGGGTCTGGCGGCTTGCGGCAAGAAATCCTTCGGTGTTTCGCCGGGCTGCTTTCTCACTGCGCGTTCACTGGAGCAAATCAAAAACGACATCTGTTATTCCGACGTTCCCGCCGTGCTCATCGGCATCAGTTCCGGCACGAGTTACGGTGCGCTGGGCACCACGCATCATTCGCTGCACGACCTGGCCGTTTTACGCGCCATCAACAACTTGACCATCATTGTGCCGGCCGACAACTTTGAAACGCGCGAAGCCATCAAATTTGCGGCCACGGCCAAAAAACCGGTGTTCGTCCGCTTCGGCAAAGCCGCGATGTACGGGTTGCACAAACCGGATACGAAATTTGAAACCGGCAAGGCAATCCAGTTACGCGATGGTAATGACGTCGTATTCATTGCGACCGGCGAAACGGTGGTGCATGCCGTTCTCGCAGCGGCGCAATTGGCGGAACGCGGCATCCAGGCGCGGGTGTTATCGGTGCATACTGTGAAACCGCTGGATACGGAGGCCATTCTCAAAGCTGGTCGTGAATGTCGCGCCATCGTCACTGTGGAGGAACACATGGTTCATGGCGGTCTCGGCGAAGCGGTTGCCGCTGTGCTTTTACAAGCCGGCGTCGGCAAGCCGTTCCGCATCGTCGGCATTCCAGATGAGGAAACCGTGCCCGGCGCGCAGGCGGATATTTTCCGGCACTACGGCATCAGCATGGAAGGGTTGAGCGAAACCGCGCACGCACTTTTGAAATGAGTTTGATCCTCGCCATTGACCAAAGTACGTCCGCGACGAAGGCGGTGCTTTTCGACGCGCGCGGCAAGGTTTTGGACAAGGCGTCGCGCGCTCACCGGCAGATTTATCCGCAACCGGGTTGGGTGGAGCATGACGCGGAGGAAATCTGGAAAAACGTGCTCGCGGTCATCGGTGAAATCGCCAAACGCAATCGCACAAAAATTTCTAAGCTGGCGGGTTTGAGCATCGCCAACCAACGCGAAACGTTCGTGGTGTTTGATCGCAAGACCGGCAGGCCGCTGCACAACGCGATCGTCTGGCAATGTCGTCGCGGTACGACCATTTGCGAAAAGCTCAAGCAAGGCAGGCAGGGAGAGATGATCCGGCGCAAAACCGGCTTGATGGTGGATACGTATTTCTCTGCTTCGAAATTAAAATGGCTCGCCGCCGCGCGACCCGACATCGCAAAGAAATTAAAAAATGGCGAGGCTGTCATCGGCACGATTGACACGTTTCTGATCCACCGGCTTACGCATGGAAAGGTTTTCGCCACCGATGCGACCAACGCGAGCCGCACGATGTTGTATGACATCGGCAAGCTGCGCTGGGATGAGACTCTTTGCAAATTGTTCAATGTGCCAGCGCGCGCCTTGCCGGAAGTGCGTGAGTGTGCGGAGAAATTCGGCGAGACGGACGCAAATGGACGATTGCCGAAACATGTTCCCATCGTTGGCGTGATGGGCGATTCACAGGCGTCGCTGTTCGCGCAACGCTGTTATCGTACCGGCGCGGCAAAAGCCACGTTTGGAACGGGCACGAGCGTGTTATTGAATATCGGTGGAAAATTTCGGGCTTCGAAAATGGGGGCAGTCACGGCGTTGGCGTGGGTGGTTAATGGCCGGCCGACTTATGCGTTCGAGGGCATCATCAATTTCTCCGCCGCGACGATTGAGTGGGTCAAAAACCAGCTTGGTTTGATCCAAAGCGCCGGTGAAGTTGAAAAAATCGCGCTGCGCATCGCGGACAACGGTGGCGTATACCTCGTACCGGCGTTTGCCGGATTAAGCGCCCCTTGGTGGGCGCCGGAGGCGCGCGCGGCCATAATCGGCATGACGGGGTTCACCAAGCGCGAACACATCGTCCGCGCGGCGCAGGAGGCCATTGCGTATCAGATTCGCGATGTGCTGGACATGATGCGCGCGGATTCAAAGATTGACCTGCACAGCCTGCATGCCGACGGCGGGCCGACGCGGAACAAGTTCATCATGCAATTCACGTCCGACATCACGCGCGTGGAATTGAAAGTTTCCGACGTCCCGGAATCGTCGGCGTGGGGCGCGGCGATGCAAGGCTTGCTCGGCCTGGGGATTTACAAGTCGCTCGACGAACTGGCGAAGCTGCCGCGGGCGCAAATAAATTTCCGCCCACGGATGAAGCCGGCCGAAGCAAAAAAACTTCACGATGGGTGGCTTATCGCCGTAAAACGGGTTTTATAATCAACCCCGAACCAACAACGAAATATATGAAGACAAAATCCTGGCTCAATCTCATGGTCGCCGTGCTCGCTTCCATGATGGCGATCTTTTTCCCGCAAAGCATGAAGGCGCAGGACGCCAAATTGAAAGTCGCGGTCGTGGTTTCCACGTTAAACAATCCGTGGTTCGTGGTGCTGGCGAACACCGCGAAGGATCGTGCCGTGGAACTGGGCTATGACGCGACGATTTTCGATTCACAAAATGACACGGCCAAGGAAGCCGCGAATTTCGAGAACATCATCGCCGGCGGTTACAAGGCGATTTTGTTCAACCCCACGGACGCCAAGGGTTCCATTGCAAACGTGGAAAAAGCGAAGGCCGCAGGCATACCGGTGTTTTGCATTGACCGCGAAATCGATTCCACGAATGCCGCAACGTGCCAAATGCTTTCGGACAGCTATTCCGGGTGTGTGAAGCTTGGCCAATATTTTGTGAAAACGGTCGGCACGAATGGTGAATATGCTGAACTGCTTGGCATCCTTGGGGACAACAACACATTGAACCGCTCAAAAGGTTTTCACAGTGTGGTAGATCGTTATCCCGGATTGATATGTGCCGCGAAACAGAGCGGTGAGTTTGACCGTGCTAAAGGCCTCGAAGTGATGGAATCCATCCTTCAGGCGCATCCGGATATCAAGGCCGTCTTCTGCGGCAATGATGCGATGGCGATGGGCGCATATCAGGCACTGGTTTCGGCGGGCAAGGCGGATTCCGTGTAGGTGTTTGGATTCGACGGTGCGGATGATGTGGTAAAATCAATCGCCGATGGAAAAATTGTCGCAACGGGGATGCAGTTTCCAAAATTGATGGCGCGCAAGTCCGCCGAATATGCGGATGAATACATCAAAGGCAAACGCGATTTTCCACAGAAACTTTCCGTGCCGGTCGAACTGGTCACGAAGGACAACGTCGGCAAATACGGCGACTATGGGAAAAAACCGCAATAACGCATCCGCAACGGTCGTGGTTGTGGTGCTGATGTTTGTCGTCGGCCTGCTCATGTTTGCCTTGTGGTCAGGTGCATTTCGAACCCGGATACCGGCGCAGCCGGTGGCCGGATATACGGGTGACTGGAAGATGCACGGTACCAGCGGTGAAGAAGAACGACCGTTGCCTCCGGCTGTGGAAATCTGGCGGGATTACAACGCTTGGAAGCCGACCAAAGACTTCACCTCGAAGTTTTATCTCGCGCGGCTTGGGCACGCGGAAAGGCAGGCCGGCTTCCGGGCGGTCACGAACCATCCCGCGTCGTTGGGCGACCAGATCAACACCTGCGTACAATTTCTTTATCATGATCCGACCAATGGTGATTATGCGCTGGTCTGGCAGCTTAACGGCGAACACGATGTGAATTTCTTGAAGTTCGATAAGAACGAACGATGGTTTGAACTCCAACTCCTTGGAAGCGAAGGTGAAAATCCTCCCCAATTGAAGATTCTCGGACTCGAAGGCTTCGCACCGTTTTATAATTGATGAAACGTTTCATCCAATGGCTCGTTGCGATCGTAATCTGCGCCATCATCTGCTGGCTGTTTCCGCTGTTCCATGTGGTGCCGTTGAAAACGGCCAACGCCGAAAAGGCCGCGGAAAAATTCGACGCGACCGCGTTTGCACAAAACTTTTGGGCGGGAAAATTATTGCCGGCAGCGGAAAAGGCCGTGAGCACGGACGTTTTACTCGCGGCCATCCAGTCAAATGCGGCCGGTGCAAAAACGAATTATTCGCGCAGCGTGGGTTTGAGCGACACCTATTTTTATTTTTTGCGGGGCAGGGGAAAGGTCGTTTCCGTTTCGGACGATGCCGTATGTATCGCTGTGACGGAAAATTCCACGAATGCGGAAATCGCGCTGCAAACCGGGCTGATTTTTGGCGATGCCATCCGCGACGGCACTGGTCTGTTGAACGCGAGTGACTATCCGAATTCGCAGGATTTCAACGATATTTCCGCCGCGCTGAACCAAATCGTTGAAACCAACGTTCTGACGGATTTGCGCAAACAGGCGAGGGTAGGTGCAACCATTTCCTTTGCCGGTTGCGCGGAGGTGGATGATGAGTCGAGCGACCTGCATCCGTTGAAAGTAATTCCAATTGAAACAAAACTTGAATGAACGCGAAGGCGCTATTCAAAAAATTGCAGCCGCTCATCGCCCTGGTGGTGATGGTCGTTGCACTCTCGTTGTTATCGGACAAGTTTCTGGCGCTGGCGAACCAGCGCAACATCCTGCTGCAGATTTCCGTCAATCTTTGTCTCTCCATCGGGATGACGCTGGTGATCCTGACGGGCGGCATTGACTTGTCTGTCGGGGCCATGCTCGCGCTCGCGGGAGCGGTGGCGGCGGGTTTGCTGAAAAACGGGCTCGCCTTGAAAATATTCGGAGTCGTGCTGCAATTCACACCGTTCGGCGCGATGGTCGCGGGAATTCTCGTCGGGCTCGCGCTTGGGCTTTTCAATGGTATCGCTATCACCAGGTTCAAGCTGCCGCCGTTTGTGGCCACGCTGGGAATGCTGAGCATTGCGCGTGGTCTGACCATGCTGTGGACCGGCGGATTTCCGGTGACCGACCTGGGTCCGAAATTTGGGTTCATCGGCGCGGGATTTTTTCTGGGTGTGCCGATGCCGATCTGGGTTTCCGCCGCGTTGGTCGTGGTTTTTTACATCGTGTCAAAAAACACCCTGCTGGGACGCTACATTTATGCCGTGGGCGGCAGTGAAAAGGCGACGGCCTTTTCAGGCATCAACGTCAATCGGGTGAAGCTTTGGGTTTACGCTCTCGCTGGCGCGCTGGCGGCGGTTGCAGGTTTGATTGTCACCGCGCGGCTTGATGCCGCCGATCCGAAGGCCGGCCTTGGTTACGAACTGGATTCCATCGCCGCAGTCGTCATCGGCGGCACCTCGTTGAGCGGCGGGCGCGGCTCGATCTTGGGAACAGTCCTGGGCTGCCTGATCATCGGGGTTTTGAACAACGGACTTTTTCTGCTCGATGTTTCGCCGTTCTGGCAGCAGGTCGTGAAAGGCTTTGTGATTCTGGTGGCCGTAGCGGCGGACAAACTGGGCGGTGACCGGCGGGAATGATGAAAAAATTCAGGCGTACGGTTCAGTGGCTTTCACTTCGGGATGCTCGTCGATGATCAGGATGCCATACGGCGGCAGGTCATAGTTGCCCATGATGTTGTTGCCGGTGAGGAAGTCGTGCATCGGCTTGTAGAATTGTATGCGCACCTGCGAGCCCTGGTGGTTGAGCAGGATGTAGATGCGCGAGCCTTCCTTTTCGCGCATGGAGACCTCGATATTTTCCGGCACCTTGAGCAACGGTTGCAGGCCGACGGTCTGCCGCAGCCAGGTCACGAGGTCGTGATAAAAATGCTGGTGGCTCTGGGTGCCGATGTAGATCGCCTTGCCGAGGCCGAAGGTGTTCACAGTGATGGCGGGCTTGCCGGCGTAAAAGTCCTTGCTGAAGGTCGCAAGGATCTGGCAGCCCTTGGGCTCGATGATGTCGCACCAGAGTTTCGCCGTGTGCAAATGGCTGGTCTGGAACGCGCCCTTGAACGTGAGGTGGTTTTCCTCGTTCGGCGGCAAGGTGTCGAACTCAAGGACTTCGAGGCCGAACAGATCCGTCAAGTCATGCGGGAGGCCATGGTCGGAGGCCATGTTGTTTTCATCCACGAGCCCGGTGTTGAAGGTGCTGACGAGCGTGCCGCCGTTCTGGACGTACAGCTTCAGGCGGTCGGCTTCGCCGCCGGAGAGCAGGTGGAGGGAGGGCGCGAAGACGATCTTGTATTGCGACAAATCCTCGTTCGGGCGCGCGAAATCCACTGAGATATTGCGGTCGTGCAGCGCATTATAAAAGAGCTGGATATGTTCGCGCAGGTTGAAAAACTTGTTCGGCTGGTTCGGCTGGTGCAACGCCCACTCATTGTCATGCGAGTAGAGGATGCAGGTTTGCGCGACGACCCGGGTGTCCTTCAACGCGGGGGCCAGCAGTTTCAGTTCCTCGCCGATCTGGGCGATTTCGTTGTAGGTGCGGCGGCTGCCTTCGAGGTTATGTGGCAGCACGGCGCCGTAAAATTTTTCCGTGCCGATACGCGGCTGGCGCCAGCGGTAATACAACACGCCGCACGCACCGCGCGAAATGAGCTGGTAGGTGAAGAGCCGGATGATGCCGGGGCGCACGAGCGGATTCACGTCCTGCCAGTTGACCTGTCCGGCCTTTTGTTCGATGACCCAGAAACCGGCGTCGCCATCCGGCGTTTTGATGTCGGTTTTTTTAAGCGAACGCAACATGTCGATGTCGCACGCCAGCTCGCAGGATTTGGCCTTGATGGCGGCATTGCTTTCGACGGAAATAAAATCCAGCACATCCGCCATGTCGAAGTGGTCGAATTTGCGCTGCAGTCCGCGCAGATTGGTGGTGACCGGAATCTTCGGGCTGATTTCGCGCAGCAAGTCGGCCTGCATGCGCGCGTAGGCCACAATGGTATCGCTGCAGAAACGGTTCCAATCGAGGAGCAGGGCGGGGTTGTGCGGCGCGGGGGCGTGCCGGGGCATGGGAACCTCATCGAACGAAGAGGCGATCTGCCCCCAAAACCGGAGGCCGAGACGATTGTTCAATTTTTCAATGGTCTCGTATTTGAGCTTCAACCAGTTCTGCCATTCGAGCCGCGAATCTTCGTTGAAGGACCATTCCGTCTGGTGACCGCCGAGGCCGCTGTCCACCTGCCAGGCGACGAGATTTTCGTGCGAGCCGAGCGCTTGCGCCAGTTTTTCAACGATGCGTTTTGAGGCGTTCCAGAAAATGTCGTTGTTGAAACAGACGGCGCGGCGGGTGCCGGCGTGTTTGACGCGGCCAAATTCATCCACGGGCAGGATTTCCGGATGGGCTTTGGCCAGCCAGAGCGGCGGCGCGGCGGTCGGCGTGGCGAGCACGACCTTGATCTCATGTTCCGCCAGGACGTCGACGACGCGCTTGAGCCAGTCAAAATTGTATTTGCCCTCCTGCGGTTCATACAGACCCCAGCAGAATTCGCCGAGACGGGCGACATTGAAACCGGCGGCGTGCATGAGCTGGGCATCTTGTGTCCATTGAGCCTCGGGTTTGTCGGCGGTGCCGCCGTAGGGGAAGACCCATTCTTCAGGGTAATAATCGACTCCAAAATACATAAATAATTTCGGGTTGACCCGACACTAAAACCAAACCGCCGCCCGCGCAATTAAAATCGCTCGCGGGGTGGTGAATAGCAACGATTTTCGAGTTGGTTTTAACTCCCAGACAACCCCGCGATGACTTCGGTGGTTTTATCTGGCAGCAGATCGTGAACGCTTACTTTGACGGCACACTATTTGAATCTGTAACAAATCGTCGAGCGATAATATCAACCGCGACGCTGTAATGGTAACCGTCAGACCAATCAATGGTCACGATGTTTGAAACACTCGTCACCTTATCCAGCGTGCATTTCTGCGAGGCATAGGGTCCAAGAAGTCGGAGATTGGAAATGGGCTGTCCATGATCGAATAGCTGAACCGAATAACAGCCTGAAATGTCAGAGGTGACGATCGCTGTCATGGAACTGCCGGGAATCGGCACGCTGGATACTTGCATTGGACCGAGTAAGAGGCGACCCGTCCACAACACGATCACAACGATACATAAAACCGATACACCAGTAATGATGGAAATTTTTACGGTTTTGCTCATGGCTTGGCATGACGGCCACCAGCACCAATCGGTGTTGGCCTCGGAAACTGGATAGGCCACGGCTCCACTACAGTGCGAGAGTAGGTGTGAGGTGGCAGGATGTCTAGTCTGGAACGGGTGGCTCTCTTTTGCCCGCCACCCTCCGGCGGGTGGCGGGCAAAAGAGAAGAGGTTTTTTTTTGGTCGGTTACCCGGGGTAGTCGCTGCGCTCCAACCCCGGGCTAATATCCTTGTGCACCTTCGGCGCACTGAAAGCGGCGCGGGCTTGCAGATGGCGCGGACTGATGTCCGCAGCTACAGATTCGGCGGTGTTGACTTGGAGCATGAACTTTCCCACTTTCTGCCAGAATGAAATCATCCCTGGTTGCCTTTGCCATGCTTACCATGGCTGTGAAACTTGCGGCCGCGGATTCCACGGTGCCCGGCTTCAAGAAAGTCGAGTTGACGGACAAGTTTTGGGCCGAAGGCGCGGACTTTGGAGATTTCAACCGCGACGGCGTGATGGATGTGGCGTCGGGACCGTATTGGTATGAGGGGCCGGATTTCACAACGCGCCATGAATATCGGCCGGCCACCGCCAGTTTTACCCGCACCAATGCCGACGGTGCCACGGAGAAGATCGATGGCTTTGAAGGTGCGCTGGGTTCGGTGAACCACTACTCGGGTAATTTTTTCACCTTCGTCTATGATTTCAATCATGACGGCTGGCCGGACATCATGGTGATCGGGTTTCCGGGGCGGGAAGCGTATTGGTATGAAAATCCCAAAGGCAGGCCGGGTCCCTGGCCGCAGCATCTGATCTATACCAACGTTGAAAATGAATCGCCGGCCTTCACCGACCTGATCGGCGAGGGTAAACCGCAACTGGTCTGCAATTCCGGCGGCTATTTTGGTTATGCGCAGGCGGATTGGTCTGCGCCGGACCGGCCGTGGACCTTCCACCGCATTTCGCCCAAGGGTCCGTGGAGCCGGTTCCAGCACGGCCTGGGCGTCGGGGACATGAACGGCGATGGCCGCATGGATCTCCTGGAAAAAGACGGCTGGTGGGAACAACCCGCTTCGCTCGCCGGCGATCCGCCGTGGCAGTTTCATCCCTTCCCATTTTCCACCAAGGGCGGCGCGCAAATGTATGCCTACGATGTGAATGGCGACGGCTTGAATGATGTCATCTGCTGCCTGAATCCGCACGGCTACGGATTGGCGTGGTATGAGCAGGTGCGGACCAACGGAGAAATCACCTTCCGCCGGCACTTGATATTGAATCCCGACGCGAAGCCCGATAAGAACGGCGTGGTTTTTTCCCAACCTCATTCGCTGGCCCTCGTGGACATGGACGGCGATGGCCTGAAGGACCTGGTCACGGGCAAGCGATTTTGGGCGCATGGCAAAGACGGGCCGGACCCGGATGAAAATGGCGCGGCGGTGTTGTATTGGTTCCAGCTCGTGCGCGGTCCGAATGGCACGGCTGATTTTATTCCGCACCTGATCGATACCAATTCCGGCGTGGGCACGCAGGTGATGACCGGTTTTGCCGGCAATGCGAAATATCCCGCCATCGTGGTGGGGAACAAAAAGGGGGTCTTCGTATTTGAGCGATGACTATAAGACATCGGCCATTTTATGTCGGACTATTAAAACTGAGGCAGCGTCTTAAATTCAAAAATCTGGTGGGGCGAGCGTCCCCGCGAGCCATTTAAACCCAAGGCTCACGTCGGCTCGCGAGGACGCTCGCCCCACCAATTTGAGATGCTATCAAAACTGGAAACCATCTTGACGTGCGTTGGTTCGGGCGTAAATATGTCGGTAACAAAACACGATGCCAAAGCGTCTCTTCTGGAATCGGGTGCATCGCAAATCAAATTTCCATGAAAAACAAACTCATATTGTTATTGGCCTTGGTGCTGGCATTGTTCTGCGGAACGCAGGCCATCGCCGGAATTCAACTCACGGTAAGCATCGCCCCTCCGCCGATCGCGGTCTTTGATCAACCTCCTTGTCCGGGCGACGGCTATATCTGGACGCCGGGCTACTATCAGTACGGTGATTACGGCTATTATTGGGTGCCGGGAGAATGGGTCATGCCGCCGGGCACCGGCGTGCTGTGGACGCCCGGTTACTGGGGTTATGAAGGCCGTAAATATGTCTGGCACGAGGGCTATTGGGGCCCCAAAGTCGGTTTCTACGGCGGCATCAATTATGGCAACGGCTACACCGGCTCCGGCTTCACCGGCGGCCGTTGGGATGGCGATGTGTTCAAGCATAACACGGCCGTCGTGAAGGTGGATCGCACCGTCGTGAAAAACACCTATGTGGACCGCACCGTCGTGCAGGAAATCAAGGGACCGAATCACGCGTTCAACGGCAAGGGCGGAAGCAAGGTGCAACCATCCAAAGATGAAATCGACGCCGGCAAGCAGCCGCATCAAGGCCCGACGCCGGTGCAAGTCTCCCATGCGCAGGATGCGCATAACGACCATCTGGCGGCGCACGGCAACCCGCGCGAGTAAATTTACTCGAATCAAGCCGGGTTGCTGAAGCAGTTCGATTAACTAAAAAAAAGGCTACGCCAATCTGGCGTAGCCTTTTTAGGGCAATTCAATAAAAGCCGTGGCCGCTTATGGCATGGTGTTGCGCCTTCCTCTCCATGAACCCGCTAATGGTGGGACGCTCGCAGCGGCTTGGCGAATTATGAATGGTCAGCGGTCAGGCTGATTTTCGCGAATTAGACATGTGCAACTGCTGTTCCTTCTCCCCAGGGGAGAAGGTCAGGATGAGGGGGAAGACGGCGCTCATTTCAAATTGCGCGGGCTTGAAATTTGGATGACCACTTCCCCCTCACCCCGGCCCTCTCCCTTAGGGGAGAGGGGGAAACGCTCGCAGCGTGTCGGCGTTGGAATGCGCCGGGTCGTTCAGGGGTTCAGCGCGAAATTGCGTTTGGGTGAAGGAGCGCGCAATGCCATAAAATAAACGGCCACCGTTTTTATGGAACTGCTATAAATATTTCTTGGACAGTTTTCGGGGCCGGATTATTTGCCGAACAGGTTGCCAATGCCTTGCTGA